>NZ_CP087203.1:5834552-6141634 GCF_026016325.1 Pseudomonas sp. B21-056 | reverse complement strand
GATCTGGGTCCGGGCACCGTCGAAATCGTTCACGGCCAGCAGGTTCAGGGCCATCTGCGTGGTCAGCATGACCTTTTCGTAGTCGTAGCCCTCGTAGCGCCGGACTTTATCGTTGACCAGGAAACTGCCGAACTGTGCCACGTACTTGGCGGTGTCGAGCTTGACCGAATCTTCCCACTCGCCAACCTGCCGATCAGCGCTGGTCCAGGCCGTCTGGCTGCCGGACAGATCGCCTTTGGCCCGCAACAGCTCACCTTTCTCGAAGTAATACAGCAGGTCCCGATCTTGACTGGTGTTGTTTTTTTCCAGCAGGGTCAACGCCGCGTCGACGTTGCCGGACGCCAGCTGTTGATTGGTCTGGGTCAGTTCGCTGTCGTAGTTGCGGAAAACCGAACAGCCGGACAGCAAGGTGATCGCACCGAGGGCGACCGAAAAAACGGCACGGGAGGCCATGAACATTTCTTCCCTGAGGAACAGCCAGGTATGCGGGTCGGGCTGGGACGATCCACGGATGGCGTCGGGACGCTATCGGTTCCTCCTAATCAGAGGAGCTTTTATGCCGAGTTCTTATAAGAAGGCCGCGGGATTATAAACGTGGCCGTTGGCTATGTAATGGCTTTTCAATTTCAAAATGCGGTTTTTGTGACATCACTTCCAAAGCATGAAAATCCGATGAAAATGCACCATCGCAGCACATTCGCTCTTGAGCCAAAGTCTGTGTAAGTGAACAATGTGTTACTTCTTATTTCCAATTGAGAGTCATTCATGATTGCCCCGCTTCGTTTTCTGGCCTGGCTTGCGCTGCCGTTGCTCGCCCTGTGCAGCAATCCATTGCTGGCCAACACCGTTGAAGGCGCTCCCCAGGCGTTGCACCTGCTGGATTACATCGGGGCGGATTACCCGGCGACTGTCGAAGCGGGCAAGGTTATCGAAGAGTCCGAGTATCGCGAGCAACTGGAATTCACCCAGGTGTTGGAAGGGCTGATCGCTGCGTTGCCGGCCAAGCCGGAAAAGGCTGAGCTGACACAGGGCATCGGTGCCTTGCGCAAGGCGATCACTCAGCATCAGGACGGCGCTGATGTCGCCCGCCTGGCGCGTCAACTGGGGGCGAAGCTGGCAGTGGCCTATGAGGTCAGCCAGGCACCGATCATTACCCCGGACCCGACCCGTGGTGCGCCGCTGTATGCCCAGAACTGCTCGGTGTGCCACGGTGACAGCGGTGCCGGCGACGGCCCTGCCGGTGTCGGCCTGGTGCCGGCACCGTCCAACCTGCGCGATGGTCGGCGTCTCGATCACCTGAGTCTCTATGCGATCTACAACACCCTCGGCATGGGCATCGAAGGGACCGACATGCCGGCCTTCGCCGATCAGCTCGATGAGCGTCAGCGCTGGGACCTGGCCACCTACATCGCCGGCTTCAGTGCCGACCCGGCGGCGGCCAAAAGCGAACAGACCTTTAACCTCGCCGACCTGGCCCGCCAGACCCCGGCTGAAGTGCTGGCGGCCCAAGGCCCCGCAGCGGCTGCCACCTTCCGCGCCCAGCGCGCCCAACCGCCGCAGGTGCAGCGTGGCCCGGCGCAGTTGCTCGACTACACCGCTGCCACCCTGGATAAAAGCATCGCGGCGTATCGTGCCGGTGATCACGACCAGGCCTATGACTTGTCGGTAGCGGCGTACCTGGAAGGCTTCGAGCTGGTGGAAAGCTCGCTGGATAACGTTGATGCCGCTGTGCGCAAGGACACCGAAAAGGCCCTGATGGCTTACCGTCAATCCCTGCAGGACGGCTTGCCGGTCGAGCAGGCCGAGCAGCGTCTGGACGCGGCCAAGACCAAGTTGAAGACGTCGGCGGGGCTGTTGGGCGGGGATAGCCTGAGTTGGTCGCTGAGCTACATCTCGGGTTTGCTGATTCTGTTGCGTGAAGGGCTGGAAGCGATCCTGGTGCTGGCGGCGATCCTGGCGTTCCTGCGCAACACCGGCCAGGAATCGGCGGTGCGCAGTGTCAACGCGGGTTGGGGCCTGGCGTTGCTGGCCGGTCTGGCGACCTGGGGCCTGGCTGCCTATGTGATCGACGTCAGCGGTGCCCAGCGTGAATTGCTTGAAGGCGCAACCGCGTTGTTCGCCAGTGTGATGGTGCTGTGGTTGGGTGTGTGGATGCACGACCGTCGTCACGCGGCGGCCTGGCAGGATTACATCAAGAGCAGTCTGGTCGGCGGCGGTGGCCGTTTCGGCTTCGCCGTCCTGGCGTTCTTCTCGGTCTATCGCGAGCTGTTCGAAGTGATCCTCTTCTACGAAACCCTGTGGCTGCAGGCCGGCCCCGCCGGGCACAACGCCGTGCTGGCCGGTGGCGCGACGGCGCTGGTGCTGCTGGTCGGTCTGGCCTGGGTGATCCTGCGCGGCTCGGCGCGACTGCCACTGGCGCTGTTCTTCAGCATCAACGCTGCGTTGCTGTGCGCGCTGTCGGTGGTATTCGCCGGGCATGGCGTGAAGGCGTTGCAGGAAGCCGGGATCTTCGGCACCCGTCCGGTGGCGTTCTTCGACTTCGACTGGCTGGGTATTCATGCCGATGCTTATTCGCTGAGCGCCCAAGTGATCGCGATCCTGGCGATCGTTGTGTTGTATGGCCGTAGCTGGGTGGCGGAGAAGCGCAGGGTGCAGGTTTCCTGATGCGCGTCTGGATCGACGCGGATGCCTGCCCCAAGGCGGCGAAGGAACTGGTGGTCAAGTTCGCCTTGAAGCGCCAGTTCGAGGTGGTGCTGGTGGCCGGGCAACCGCAGATCAAGCCAGGCCTGGCCTGCGTCAAGCTGATCGTGGTGCCCAGCGGCCCTGATGCGGCGGACGATTACCTGGTGGAGCATGCCGAGCCGGGTGAGCTGGTGATCTGCAGCGACGTGCCCCTGGCCGACCGGTTGGTGAAGAAGGGCGTCGCGGCCCTGGACCCGCGGGGCAAGGAGTTCAGCGCGCAGAACATGGGCGATCGGCTGGCGGTGCGCAACCTGTTCACCGATCTGCGTGAGCAGGGCCAGATGGGCGGCGGCCCTGCGGCCTACAGCGAGCGGGACAAGCAGGGGTTTGCCAATGCGTTGGATCGGATCCTTACGCGCTTGAGCCGGATGTCCTGAGCTTGCCCCGGAGCCTGGCATTGTTCCTTTGTGGGAGCGAGCCTGCTCGCGATGGCGGCGTGTCAGCCATAGATATGCCGACTGAATGGACGCCATCGCGAGCAGGCTCGCTCCCACATTGGGTTGTCAGGCGTCGTTTTCGTGGGTCAGCTCAAGTACCCGGTCCACCAACTTGTTGATCCCTGATGCCGCTTCGCTGATGTTCTGCGCCAGCATGTAGGCCGGGGTGCTGACCAACCGGCGCGCGCGGTCTTCGACGATGTCGGTGACGGCGCAGTCTTCGTGAGTGCCGCCCATCCTGGTCACGGCAGCCGCGGTGTCGACATCCGTGCCGATGGTGCAGGTCACCCCGGGGCCGTAGATTTTCGCCGCCAGGGCCGGGGAAATGCAGATCAGCCCCACCGGCTTGCCGGCCTCGGCGAAGGCCTCGGTCAGCGCCAGGACTTCCGGCTGGAGGGTGCAATTCGCGCCTTCGACGGCAAAGTTGGAGAGGTTCTTCGCCGAACCGAAGCCACCAGGGATGATCAGGGCATCGAAGTCCTCGGCCCTGGCGTCGCGCAAGTCCTTCACGTTACCGCGGGCGATCCGCGCCGATTCCACCAGCACGTTGCGGCTTTCGGGCATTTCTTCGCCGGTCAGGTGATTGATCACATGCAGTTGGGCGATGTTGGGGGCGAAACACTGGACCTGCGCGCCGCGCTGATCGAGGCGCAGCAGGGTGATCACGCTTTCGTGGATCTCGGCGCCGTCGTACACGCCACAGCCGGAAAGGATCACTGCAACTTTTTTGCTCATGGGTTTTTCTCCAGATTCATGGCGTTAAATGTCCACTAATTTGTCACTCGCTGCCATAGGGTTATCCGGCGGCTAAACCTAATCTGCCGCCTATCTCCTGCCCGGGTCGCATGATGAATTTCATTCTGTATGCCGTGCCGTTCTTCTTCGTGCTGATCGCCGTCGAGCTGCTGGCCGATCGCTGGCGTGGCGTGAGTCATTACCGCATGGCAGATGCGATCAACAGCCTGAGCACCGGCGTGTTGTCGACCACGACCGGTCTGCTGACCAAGGGCGTGGGGCTGGTGACCTACGGCCTTGCCCTGGAATACCTGGCCCTTGTCCGATTGCCCGCCGATCAGGCCTGGGTCTGGGTGTTTGCCTTCGTGTTCTATGACTTCTGCTACTACTGGCTGCATCGTATGGGTCATGAGCGCAACATCCTCTGGGCCGCCCACTCGGTGCATCACCAGAGCGAGGACTACAACCTCTCCACCGCGCTGCGCCAGACCAGCACCGGGTTCCTGTTGAGCTGGGTGTTCTACCTGCCGCTGGCCGTGCTGGGGGTGCCGCTGATGGTGTTCGTCAGCGTTGCGGCGCTGAACCTGCTGTATCAGTTCTGGGTCCACACCCAGCACATTCCCAAGCTCGGCTGGCTGGAATGGTGCTTCGTCACGCCGTCCAATCATCGTGCCCACCATGCGCAGAACCCTCTCTACATGGATCGCAACTACGGCGGGGTGTTCATTATTTGGGATCGTCTGTTCGGCACCTTCCAGGAGGAAGACGACAACGAGCCGGTGATTTTTGGCGTGACCACGCCGCTGGCGAGCTGGAACCCGTTGTGGGCCAACCTGCAGTTCTACGTGCAGTTATGGACGGATGCCCGACGGGCCGGACGTTGGTGGGACAAGTTGCGGATCTGGTTCATGCCGACCGGTTGGCGACCGGCGGACGTGGCAGCCAGGTACCCGCTGAACAAACCGGACCTGAGCCGTTTCCGCAAATTCGAGGTGCCGCTGGACGGACGCCAGCAGGGGTATGTGGCGTTGCAGTTCTGCTTCTACATTGCGTTGGGCAGTTATTTGATGAACCTGGAGAACAGCCTGCCTGTCGCCGCCCTGGTGCTGGGTTGGGGAACGGTAGCGTTGGGGCTGTTCGTGTTGGGCGTGGCCCTGGAGAATCGCCCGTGGGCGTTGCGGCTGGAGCTGCTGCGGCTGGCGTCGAACCTGCCGCTGGTGTGGCTGGCGCCGCTGGCCGGGTTGTGGCCGGCCGGCCCCGCGGCCTGGGTCGGCTTGCTCAGCTACAGCTTGCTCAGTGTCATGGGGCTCTATTACTGCCGCAACCGGTTTGTTCGGCTGACGTCGTAGCTTCGTCGGACCTGGTTCGCTCCAACCGCTCGGCTTCGAGGGCCTTTTTCGCCATTCGCGCATTCTTGATGCGACGGCGCAACCACAGGCACAGGCCCAGCAACAGCAACGCGCCGAGTACCCACAATTCATATTTCTTGATGCTGCCCAGCATGCCTTCGAGGACTGCGCCGAAGTGATAAGCGGCGGCGGCCAATGCGGTCGCCCAGATCGCCGCGCCGATGCCGTTGAGCAACAGATAGCGTCCCGGTGGATAGCCTGACAGACCGATCGCCACCGGCATCACCGTACGCAGGCCATAGACGAAGCGGAAACTCAGGACCCAGATGTCCGGGTGCTTGCGGATGTGCTCCAGCGCGCGATCCCCCATCAGTTGCCAGCGAGGCTTGCGCGCCAGCAGCTTGCGCCCGTGCCTGCGTCCCAGGAAATACCACAGCTGGTCACCCGCATAGCTGCCGCAGAACGCCACGACCACCACGAGATTGATGTCCATGTAGCCACGGAACGCCAGGAAACCTGCGAGCACGAGGATGGTTTCGCCTTCGAAGAACGTGCCGATAAAGAGGGCCAGGTAGCCGAAGTCATGTAGAAATTGCTGGAGCATTGTCTGGGTGCTGGCGAAATGAACGCGCAGCCTAACCCTTCAGACACATTCAGGAAAGTGTCGAAATGTGTCTCGACGTGAACATTTCCTACAACGACAATACCTGCGACGACAGGTCACAGGTGCACATAACTGTCATACGTTGGTCATAATGGCCGCTTATAACTGTCACGCTCGCCCGTCAGTGGGCTCAGGAGTCTGCCGTGAGCTTTACCCCCGCCAATCGTCTGTTCCCTGCTACCCGCCTGCGTCGCAATCGCCGTGATGAGTTCTCTCGTCGGCTGGTGCGTGAGAACGTGCTGACCACCGATGACCTGATCCTGCCGGTGTTCGTGCTGGACGGTGAGAACCGGCGCGAAGCGGTGGCATCGATGCCCGGGGTGGAACGCCTGACCATCGACCTGCTGCTCGAAGAAGCCGCCAAGTGGGTGGAGTTGGGTATCCCGGCGCTGGCGCTGTTCCCGGTGACGCCGCCGGGCCTCAAGTCCCTGGACGCTGCCGAAGCCTGGAACCCGGAGGGCATTGCCCAGCGCGCGACCCGTGCCCTGCGCGCACGCTTCCCGGAGCTGGGGGTGATCACCGACGTGGCGCTGGATCCGTTCACCACCCACGGGCAGGATGGCATCCTCGACGAAGAAGGTTACGTGGAGAACGACATCACCGTCGACGCCCTGGTCCGGCAGGCCCTGTCCCACGCCGAGGCCGGTGCCCAGGTGGTGGCGCCGTCGGACATGATGGACGGTCGTATCCAGGCGATCCGCGAGGCCCTCGAAGTGGCCGGGCACGTCAATGTGCGGATCATGGCCTACTCGGCCAAATACGCCAGCGCCTATTACGGCCCGTTCCGCGATGCGGTCGGTTCGGCCCTGAACCTGGGCAAGGCCAACAAGGCCTCTTATCAGATGGACCCGGCCAACAGTCAGGAAGCCTTGCACGAAGTGGCGGCCGACTTGTCAGAAGGGGCAGATATGGTCATGGTCAAGCCGGGCATGCCTTACCTCGACATCCTTTGCCGGGTCAAAGACGAATTCAAAGTGCCGACCTTCGTTTATCAGGTCAGCGGCGAGTACGCCATGCACATGGCGGCGATCCAGAACGGCTGGTTGAGCGAAGGGGTCATCCTCGAGTCCCTGACCGCGTTCAAACGCGCAGGCGCTGATGGGATCCTGACTTACTTTGCCGTGCGTGCGGCCCAATTGTTACGAGAGCAGAAATAGCCTCCCAGGAACTTGCGATGAATACCGAAGGACTCTCTGAAGTTGCTGTAAAAGACGCTCAACCCGTGGTCGAGCAAATCGCAGAAACGCCACCGGAGCTGGAGCCTGCTCCCCCGGTGGTGGCCGCCGAGCCTGCCCCGGCACCGGTGATTGCGATCACCAACCTGGATGACAGCAGCCTGTACATCCATCGCGAGCTGTCGCAACTGCAGTTCAACATCCGCGTGCTGGAGCAGGCGCTGGACGAGTCCTATCCACTGTTGGAGCGGTTGAAGTTCCTGCTGATCTTCTCCAGCAACCTGGATGAATTCTTCGAAATCCGCGTCGCCGGCCTGAAGAAGCAGATCACCTTCGCCCGTGAACAGGCCGGTGCCGATGGCCTGCAACCCCATCAGGCCCTGGCGCGCATCAGCGAGCTGGTCCACGGTCATGTCGACCGCCAGTACGCGATCCTCAACGACATCCTGTTGCCGGAGCTGGAAAAGCATCAGGTCCGCTTCATCCGTCGCCGCTACTGGACCACCAAGCTCAAAACCTGGGTACGCCGCTATTTCCGCGACGAGATCGCACCGATCATCACGCCGATCGGCCTCGACCCGACGCACCCATTCCCGCTGCTGGTCAACAAGAGTCTGAACTTCATAGTCGAGCTGGAAGGCATCGATGCTTTCGGCCGCGATTCCGGCCTGGCGATCATCCCAGCGCCACGCCTGCTGCCGCGGATCATCCGCGTGCCGGAAGACGTCGGCGGCCCGGGCGACAACTATGTGTTCCTGTCGTCGATGATCCACGCCCACGCCGATGACCTGTTCCAGGGCATGAAGGTGAAGGGCTGCTACCAGTTCCGCCTGACGCGCAACGCCGACCTGTCGGTGGACACCGAGGACGTCGAAGACCTGGCCCGCGCCCTGCGCGGCGAGCTGTTCTCCCGTCGCTACGGTGATGCGGTGCGCCTGGAAGTGGCCGACACCTGCCCGAAACACCTGTCCGACTACCTGCTCAAGCAGTTCAACCTGCACGAGACCGAGCTGTATCAGGTCAACGGCCCGGTCAACCTGACCCGGTTGTTCAGCATCACCGGCCTGGACAGTCATCCGGAGCTGCAATATTCGCCGTTCACGCCGCAGATCCCGAAACTGCTCCAGAACAGCGAGAACATTTTCAACGTGATCAGCAAGCAGGACATTCTGCTGCTGCACCCGTTCGAGTCGTTCACGCCGGTGGTCGACCTGCTGCGCCAGGCCGCCAAGGACCCGCACGTCCTGGCGGTGCGCCAGACCCTGTACCGCAGCGGCGCCAACTCGGAGATCGTCGACGCCCTGGTGGATGCGGCGCGAAACGGCAAGGAAGTCACGGCGGTAATCGAATTGCGCGCGCGCTTCGATGAAGAATCCAACCTGCAACTGGCAAGCCGTCTGCAAGCGGCCGGTGCGGTGGTGATCTATGGTGTGGTCGGTTTCAAGACCCACGCCAAGATGATGCTCATCCTGCGGCGCGAGGCCGGCGAGATCGTGCGTTACGCGCACCTGGGCACGGGCAACTACCACGCTGCCAACGCCCGCCTGTACACCGACTACAGCCTGCTGACCTCCGACGATGCCTTGTGCGAAGACGTCGGCAAGCTGTTCAGCCAGTTGATCGGCATGGGCAAGACGCTGCGCATGAAGAAGCTGCTGCATGCGCCGTTCACCCTGAAAAAGGGCATGCTCGACATGATTACCCGGGAAACCCAGTTCGCCCTGGACGGTAAACCGGCGCACATCATTGCCAAGTTCAACTCGCTGACCGATCCGAAGATCATCCGTGCGCTGTACAAGGCCAGCCAGTCCGGCGTGCGCATCGACCTGGTGGTGCGGGGCATGTGCTGCCTGCGGCCAGGTATCCCGGGGGTATCCCATAACATCCACGTGCGTTCGATCATCGGACGCTTCCTGGAGCACACGCGGGTGTTCTACTTCCTCAACGGCGGCGAGGAGCAGATGTTCCTGTCCAGCGCCGACTGGATGGAGCGCAACCTCGACAAGCGCGTCGAGACCTGTTTCCCGGTGGAGGGCAAGAAGCTGATCCTGCGGGTCAAGAAGGAGCTGGAAAGCTACCTCACCGACAACACCCATAGCTGGAGTCTGCAGTCGGATGGCCGTTATATCCGCAACACGCCGACCGGCAACCAGAACCCGCGTAGCGCCCAGGCGACGTTGCTGGATCGTCTGAGCAGCCCGGTGTTGGCGGTGTAGGAGCTGTCGAGCGAAGCGAGGCTGCGATCTTTTCCCTGGCAATTGAGTCGGGAGCGAAAGATCAAAAATCAAAAGATCGCAGGCTTCGCCAGCTCCTACAATCCGACTCAAGTGTCTGGGAAAAGATCGCAGCCTCGCTTCGCTCGACAGCTCCTACAGAGTCGAGCGGGCCACAGCGGGGCTCGCTACCCTGGCTATCAGTGGATATTCAACACAATCCCGACCCGGGTCAGCCATTCCGCTTCCTGGGCGAAATCGGCCTGGGTCAGTTGGTTCTCTTCCAGCCAGTTCTCCGGGAACATCACATCCAATTGATCGCCGTCGGCGCGCAGGGCCACCTGGGGCATTTCCTGGGTGCCGCGGATGTGGTGGAACAGGATCGCGAACCGTAGCAGCACGCACAGGCGAATCAGCTTGATGCCTTCATCACCGAATTCGGCAAACTTATCCTTGGGAATGTTGCGTCGGTGGCCGCGTACCAACAGCGCGAGCATCTGCTGGTCTTCCCGGGAGAAACCCGCCAGGTCCGAGTGCTCGATCAGGTAGGCGCCGTGCTTGTGGTAGTGGTAGTGGGCGATGTCCAGGCCGACTTCATGCACCTTGGCAGCCCAACCCAGCAATTCGCGCCAGACCCCGTCGGTGAGGTCCCAGTCGTCGGCCACCTGGTCGAAGGCATGCAGCGCCTTGCGCTCGACCCGCACGACCTGTTCCTGATCGACGTGATAGCGCTCCATGAGCGAGCCCAGGGTGCGTTCGCGGACGTCTTCGTGGTGATGACGCCCCAGCAGGTCATACAGCACACCTTCGCGCAGGGCGCCTTCGCAGTGGTCCATGCGTTGCAGTTCGAGGGCGTCGAAAATGGCTTCGAGAATCGCCAGGCCCGCCGGGAAAATCGCCCGACGGTCGGGTTTGATGCCTTCGAAATCGATCTTGTCCGATTCGCCGAGCTTGAACACCTTGCGCTTGAGCCAGGCTAGGCCCTCGGCGTTGACCTCGCCATTGCCATGGCCGCCGGCCTTGAGGGCCAGGCCGATGGCGCGGATGGTGCCTGAGGAGCCGATGGCTTCATCCCAGGTCAGGCGGTGCAGGGCGTGCTCGATGCTCATGATTTCCAGCCGCGCCGCGGTGTAGGCCTGGGCGTAGCGGGCCGGGGTGATCTTGCCGTCGCGGAAATAGCGCTGGGTGTAGCTGACGCAACCCATCTGCAGGCTTTCGCGCAACAGCGGCTCGAAGCGCTGGCCGATGATGAATTCGGTACTGCCGCCGCCGATGTCCGCCACCAGCCGCTTGCCGGGGGTGTCGGCCAGGGTGTGGGAGACACCGAGGTAGATCAGGCGGGCTTCTTCACGGCCGGAGATGACTTCCACCGGATGGCCGAGGATCTCTTCGGCGCGGCGGATGAATTCGCCGCGGTTGCGCGCCTCGCGCAAGGCGTTGGTGCCGACGATCCGCACCGCACCCAGGGGCATGCCGTTGATCAGTTGGGCGAAGCGCTTGAGGCAATCGAGCCCACGCTGGATGGACTCCTCGCTCAGTTGGCGTTCTTCATCGATGCCGGCGGCCAGTTGGACCTTTTCGCCGAGTCGCTCAAGAATGCGGATTTCCCCGTTCTGGGCCTTGGCGACAACCATGTGAAAGCTGTTGGAGCCCAGGTCAATGGCGGCAATCAGGGACAGATTCTTGGCTTGGGATGGCGGCATGTCGGAAAGTCTCGGTCGATAACCCTGCCATCCTGCCACGATCAACCGTTTACGCCAACGCGCCTGAACCAAACCCTTGAGTCAGCGCTGGTCCTGTAGGAGCTGTCGAGCGCAGCGAGGCTGCGATTTTTTGATCTTGATCTTTTCGCTCGCGACTCAATTGCCAGGGGAAAGATCGCAGCCTCGCTGCGCTCGACAGCTCCTACAGAGCCGAGCGGGAGCAAGCTCTCGCCACAGGGGCATGTTTGGCAGCCTGGATCAGACGGGCTCGACCATCCCGATAAAGTTCGCCAGCTCCACCGTCTGCGGCTCGGCAAACAGTACCTTCGGATCCCCCACCTCATGCACCTTGCCCTGGTGCATGAACACCAGTTTGTCCCCCACCTCACGGGCGAAGCGCATCTCGTGGGTGACCATGATCAGCGTCATGCCTTCCTTGGCCAGTTGCCGCACCACACCGAGCACTTCATTGACCAGCTCGGGGTCCAGGGCCGAGGTGATTTCATCGCAGAGCAAGACCTTGGGCGACATCGCCAGGGCCCGGGCAATCGCCACCCGTTGCTGCTGGCCGCCGGACAAGCGGTCCGGGAAGGCGTCGAATTTTTCACCAAGCCCGACCCGCTCCAGCATCTCCCGCGCCAGTTCTGTCGCCTTGGCCTTGGATGTTTTTTGTACAACCTGTGGCGCGAGCATCACGTTTTCGCCGACGGTCAGGTGTGGAAACAGGTTGAACTGCTGGAACACCATCCCGACTTTCTGCCGCAGGCTGCGCAGATCGGCGCGAGCAGCGTCGAGGTACTCGCCGTCCACTTCGATCACGCCATCGTTGATCGACTCCAGGCCGTTGAGGGTGCGCAGCAAGGTGGATTTTCCCGAGCCGCTGCGGCCGATGATCGCCACCACCTGGCCTTCCTCGACGGTCAGGTCGATGCCTTTGAGCACGTGATGCTCACCGTAGTATTTATGCAGGGCGGAAATTTTAAGCAGAGGCATGCAGTCTCCTTTCCAGGTAGCGCGCGCTGAGGGACAGGGGGTAGCAGAGGAGGAAATAGCCGAGGGCAACCAGGCCATAGACCATGAAGGGTTCGAACGTGGCGTTGGCGAGCATGCCGCCGGTCTTGGTCAGTTCGGTGAAGCCGATGATCGAGGTGACGGCGGTACCCTTGACCACTTGCACCGAGAAGCCCACGGTCGGCGCCACGGCGATGCGCAGGGCCTGGGGCAGGATCACATAGCGCAACTGCTCCAGGCGGTTCAGCGCCAGGCTCGAGGACGCTTCCCACTGGCCATTGGGGATCGCTTCGACGCAACCGCGCCAGATCTCCGCCAGGTAGGCGCTGGTAAACAGCGTCAGGGCAATGGCCGCCGCCATCCACGGCGAAATCTCCACCCCGGCCAGGGCCACGCCAAAGAACACCAGGAACAGTTGCATCAACAGCGGCGTGCCCTGGAACAACTCGATGTAGGTGCGGGCGACATGGCGGGGCAGGGTGTCCTTGGCGATGCGCATCACCATGACCAGCAAACCGATCACGCCACCACCGATAAACGCCACCAGCGACAGCGCCAGGGTCCATTGCAGGCCCGTGAGCAGGTTGCGCACCACGTCCCAGAAAGTGAAGTCGCTCATCGTTCGCTCCTGGCGCTGCTTTTGTACAGGCAGCGACGGCCCACCCAGTTCAATAACTGGCGGATCAACAGCGCCATGCACAAGTAGATCAGCGTGGTCAGTGCATAGGTTTCAAAGGCGCGGAAGTTGCGCGACTGAATGAAGTTGGCGGCGAAGCTCAATTCTTCGGTGGCAATCTGCGAACAGACCGCCGAACCGAGCATCACGATGATGATCTGGCTGCTCAGGGCCGGCCAGACCTTGCCCAGCGCCGGCAGCAGCACCACGTGGCGAAAGGTTTCGAAACGGCTCATCGCCAGGGCCGCGGCGGCTTCCAGTTGTCCGTGGGGGACCGCCTGGATGCCGGCGCGAATGATTTCGGTGGAGTAGGCGCCGAGGTTGATCACCATCGCCAGTACCGCCGCCTGCCATTCGGAAATCTGCACGCCCAAAGACGGCAGGCCGAAGAAGATGAAAAACAGCTGCACCAGGAACGGCGTGTTGCGGATCAGTTCCACGTACACCCCGAACATCGCCGCGAACGGGCGGATATTCCACGCCCGCACCACGGCGCCGACGATGCCGAGGCCGACCCCGAGCAAGGCGCCGATGGCCGTCAGTTCCAGGGTGAACAGCGCACCGCGCAACAGCAGCTCGGTGTTTTGCATCACCGGCAGAAAATCGAACTGATAAGCCATGCTCAGCCTCTCAAGTGACGGTCAAAGGTCGGCCGGCAGCGGCTGCTTGAGCCAGGCCTGGGCGTTCTTCTCCAGGCTGCCATCGGTCTTGGCCGTGGCAAGGATCTGGTTGACCTTGTCCAGCAGTGCGGGCTCGTTCTTGTTCACGCCGACATACACCGGCGAGTCCTTGAGTTTCACTTTCAGCGCCGGGACGCGCTTGGGGTTGCGCTCACTGATGGCGACCATCACCACGTTGCCGCTGGCGATCAGGTCCACCTGACCGGCGAGGTAGGCGGCGATGGTCGAGTTGTTGTCTTCGAAGCGCTTGATGGTGGTGCCTTCCGGCGCGACCTTGGTCAACTCGATGTCTTCGATGGCACCCCGGGTGACGCTGATGGTCTTGCCCTTGAGATCGTCCAGGCCATTAATGGCGGCCTCGGGCGGGCCGAACACGGCGAGGTAGAACGGTGCGTAGGCACTGGAAAAATCAATGACCTTCTCGCGCTCCGGGTTCTTGCCCAGGCTGGAAATCACCAGGTCGACCTTGCCGGTGGTCAGGAACGGAATGCGGTTGGTGCTGTTGACCGGGGTCAGTTCAAGTTTGACCTTGAGCTGGTCGGCCAGCAGCTTCGCGGTATCGATGTCCAGGCCACGGGGCTTCATGTCCGGGCCGACCGAGCCGAATGGCGGGAAGTCCTGGGGCACCGCGACTTTGAGGGTGCCGCGCTTGACCACGTCTTCGAGGCCGTCGGCGTGGGCGGGCAACTGGCAGAGCATCAGGCTGGCAAACAGGGCGGTGAGCAAGGCGCTGCAACGCTGGATCATGGCGAATCTCCGCGGTCGATGATGTGATTGCTGCGTTCGGACAGAGCACAGGCCATGCCAAAGCGATTTCAAACCCTCCAAAGCCGCGGATTTGCTGGCGGGAGTCGGTCTGACTGGTCTGAACAGTTGCGCCGCGTTTCGCACCGTTATCGGGCGTTGGTATTTGCCGCCGAACCCTGCTGGGGCACGACTTGCCGGGCGCGGCGAATAGCTTTACAACTAGCCGCTCACTGGTCTGATATGCCCGAAAAAAACATGAATTCCATCTCCCGTGCGGTTCCCGAAGTGGCCTTGCAAGGCATCCGCAAACTGATCGCTGATGAAGGCTTCGGTCCGGGGGACGCGTTGCCATCGCAGCGGGATCTGGCGCTGCAACTGGGCGTGAGCCGGGCGTCTTTGCGCGAGGCCCTGTCGTCGTTGAGCGCGTTGGGAATGATCAGCGTGCAGCCGGGCAAAGGTGTGTTCGTGCAATCGTCGACGGAGGTTTCGCACCATGAGTCGACACCGGGCTGGCCGTTCGCGGCCCAGGTCTCGCCATTGGATATTTTCCAGTTGCGCTATGCCCTGGAAGGTTTCGCGGCCGGGATGGCGGCCGCGACGCTGAGCCCCGATGAGCTCGATGGGCTGGGTGATAACGTCGAGGCCATGCGCCGGGAGCTGAAGTCAGGGGACTTCGACGCGGCGGCGCGGCTGGATTTCGAATTTCATCGGCGAATCCTGTTGGCCGGCGGCAACCAGGCGATGCTGAATATCCTCACCGCCAGCGCCGAGATCTTCCTGGAGAGCCAGAAATTACCGTTCATCAGGGCGGAACGGGCCATGGAAACCTGGCAGGAACATCGAAAAATCCTACGGGCGCTTTCCCGTCGTGCCTCGGGCTCCGCCCAGAAAGCCATGCAGGAACATGTCCGTAACGCTGCGCTGCGCACCGGAATCTGCTTCGTCGCCCCTGCCGCCTCATGACCTGAATCATGTCCAAATGCGTCCGGCGCCATAGCGAGACTCAATCGACAGTGGCTTCCTGAACCCGGGAAGGGCAGCTATGATGGGCCACGTTTTTTTGCTGACAACCCCGGAGATTTCCATGAGCAGCGATCTGATCAAACACGTTAGCGACGCTAGCTTCGAGGCTGACGTACTCAAGGCCGAAGGCGCTGTACTGGTGGACTATTGGGCTGAGTGGTGCGGTCCGTGCAAGATGATCGCTCCGGTCCTGGACGAAATTGCCGAGACCTACAAGGGCAAGCTGACCGTCGCCAAGCTGAACATCGACGAAAACCAGGAAACCCCGGCCAAGCACGGCGTGCGTGGTATCCCGACGCTGATGCTGTTCAAGAACGGCAACGTCGAAGCCACCAAGGTCGGTGCGCTGTCGAAGTCGCAACTGGCTGCTTTCCTCGACGCCAACATCTAAGCGCCGAATGCCACTGAAAAAGCCCCGCCAATCGCGGGGCTTTTTCGTTATTCGGGGCTAGACGCTCGCAAACCCAGGTGGTACATTCGGCCCCGCACTGGTTTCTCCATTGCCCCCTGCAAGCCGTCGCCGACGCACTCCTTTCGAATAAGTACGCGATCCTGTCGCCTTCTCCGCGGCGCGGCCTCATTAAGCCAAAAGCTTAATTTCCCCTCCATAAATGATTACGTCATTCCTATATGAATCTGACTGAACTCAAGCAAAAGCCGATTACCGAACTGCTCGAATTGGCCGAACAGATGGGCATAGAAAATATGGCCCGTTCGCGCAAGCAGGACGTGATTTTCTCCCTGCTCAAGAAGCACGCGAAGAGCGGCGAGGAAATCTCCGGTGATGGCGTGCTGGAGATTCTCCAGGACGGCTTCGGCTTCCTCCGTTCCGCGGACGCTTCCTACCTTGCCGGCCCGGACGATATCTACGTCTCGCCGAGCCAGATCCGTCGCTTCAACTTGCGCACCGGTGACACCATCGTTGGCAAGATCCGCCCTCCGAAGGAAGGCGAGCGTTACTTCGCGCTGCTCAAGGTCGACACGATCAACTTCGACCGTCCGGAAAACGCGAAGAACAAGATTCTCTTCGAAAACCTGACCCCGCTGTTCCCGACCGTGCGCATGAAGATGGAAGCCGGCAACGGTTCCACCGAAGACCTCACCGGTCGTGTCATCGACCTGTGCGCACCCATCGGCAAGGGCCAGCGTGGCCTGATCGTGGCGCCGCCGAAAGCGGGCAAGACGATCATGCTGCAGAACATCGCGGCCAACATCGCCCGTAACAACCCTGAAGTTCATCTGATCGTGCTGCTGATCGACGAGCGTCCGGAAGAAGTGACCGAGATGCAGCGCACCGTGCGCGGCGAAGTGGTCGCCTCGACGTTCGACGAGCCGCCGACCCGCCACGTGCAGGTTGCCGAAATGGTGATCGAGAAGGCCAAGCGCCTGGTCGAGCACAAGAAGGACGTGGTCATCCTGCTGGACTCCATCACCCGTCTGGCCCGTGCCTACAACACCGTGATCCCGAGCTCCGGCAAGGTGCTGACCGGTGGTGTCGATGCCCACGCCCTGGAGAAACCGAAGCGTTTCTTCGGCGCCGCGCGCAACATCGAAGAGGGCGGCTCGCTGACCATCATCGCCACCGCACTGGTTGAAACCGGTTCGAAGATGGACGAAGTGATCTACGAGGAATTCAAGGGCACCGGCAACATGGAACTGCCTTTGGATCGTCGCATCGCCGAGAAGCGCGTATTCCCGGCCATCAACATCAACCGCTCCGGCACTCGCCGTGAAGAGCTGCTGACGGCCGATGACGAGTTGCAGCGCATGTGGATCCTGCGCAAGCTGCTGCATCCGATGGATGAAGTGGCTGCCATCGAGTTCCTGGTCGACAAGTTGAAAACGACCAAGACCAACGATGAGTTCTTCCTGTCGATGAAGCGCAAGTAAATCGACAGATCCAGCAAAGCCGGGGAAACCCGGCTTTTTGCTATCTGTGCATTCACTATTTCGAACGGGCGGCGTTAAACTCGGGCCCCCGAACGCCACGGCCACCATGAGGCTTTTGCATGCAGTATCGCGATTTGCGCGACTTTATCAGCGGTCTGGAACAGCGCGGCGAACTCAAGCGCATCCAGGTGCCGGTGTCTCCTGTGCTGGAAATGACCGAGGTCTGTGACCGCACCCTGCGTGCCAAAGGCCCGGCGCTGCTGTTCGAAAATCCGACAGGGTATGACATTCCGGTACTGGGCAACCTGTTCGGCACGCCGGAACGCGTGGCCCTGGGCATGGGCGCCGAGGCCGTCAGCGAACTGCGCGAGATCGGCAAGCTGCTGGCGTTTCTCAAGGAGCCCGAGCCGCCCAAGGGCCTGAAGGACGCCTGGTCCAAGCTGCCGATTTTCCGCAAGATCATTTCCATGGCGCCGAAAGTCGTCAAGGACGCGATCTGCCAGGAAGTGGTGATCGAGGGCGACGATGTCGACCTGGCGATGCTGCCGGTGCAGACCTGCTGGCCGGGCGATGTGGGGCCGCTGATTACCTGGGGCCTGACCGTCACCAAAGGTCCGAACAAGGACCGCCAGAACCTCGGTATCTATCGCCAGCAGGTGATTGGCCGCAACAAGGTCATCATGCGTTGGCTGAGCCATCGTGGCGGTGCGCTGGACTATCGCGAGTGGTGCGAAAAACACCCCGGCCAGCCCTTCCCGGTGTCCGTGGCCCTGGGCGCGGACCCGGCGACCATTCTCGGCGCCGTCACGCCCGTGCCCGACAGCCTCTCCGAATATGCCTTCGCCGGCCTGCTGCGGGGCAACCGCACCGAGCTGGTGAAATGCCGTGGCAACGACCTGCAAGTCCCGGCCACCGCCGAGATCATCCTCGAAGGCGTGATCCACCCCGGCGAAATGGCCGATGAAGGCCCGTACGGCGACCACACCGGCTACTACAACGAAGTCGACAGCTTCCCGGTGTTCACTGTCGAGCGCATCACCCATCGGATCAAGCCGATCTACCACAGCACCTATACTGGCCGTCCACCCGATGAGCCAGCGATCCTTGGTGTGGCGCTGAACGAAGTGTTCGTGCCGATCCTGCAAAAGCAATTCCCCGAGATCACCGACTTCTACCTGCCGCCGGAAGGCTGCTCGTATCGCATGGCCGTGGTCACCATGAAGAAGTCGTATCCGGGCCATGCCAAGCGGGTGATGCTGGGTGTCTGGTCGTTTCTGCGACAGTTCATGTACACCAAGTTCGTTATCGTCACTGACGACGATATCAATGCACGGGACTGGAACGACGTGATCTGGGCCATCACCACGCGCATGGACCCCAAGCGCGACACGGTGATGATCGAAAACACGCCGATCGACTACCTCGACTTCGCTTCGCCGGTCTCCGGCCTGGGGTCGAAGATGGGGCTCGATGCCACGCATAAATGGCCCGGTGAAACCACTCGTGAGTGGGGCCGGGTTATCGTCAAGGATGAAGCCGTTACCCAACGGATCGATGCCATCTGGAATCAGTTAGGAATAGATTGATGCGTGTGACCTTGCAGCCGTCCGGCGCGGTGCTGGAGATACGGCCCGCCGAGCGGATTCTCGATGGTGCGCGGCGCCTGGGCTATGAGTGCCCGCAAAGCTGCCGCAACGGCAACTGCCACGTCTGTGGCGCGTTGCTGGTGGAAGGCCGCGTGGAACAGGCTGGCGACGTGCGCGATCACGGGGAGATCTTCACCTGCATCGCCGAGCCCCTGGAGGATTGTGTGGTGTTGTGGGACGGTGTGTTGGCGCCCGGCGAGTTGCCAGTGCGCCGCCTGGCGTGCCAGGTCAGCGGATGTGTCGATGCGGGTGGCGATGTCTGGCGGGTCAGCCTGCGTGCGCCGGCGGGCAAGCCGCCGCGCTATCACGCGGGGCAGTATTTGATGATCGAGCGGGAGAATGGCGATAAATCGGCTTTCTCCCTGGCTTCGGCGCCGCATTCGGGGCGCGATCTGCAATTGCATGTACTGGTGCGCGAAAACAGTGCGAAGGCGCTGCTGGAACAACTGCACCGCAACCCCAACGTTCATGTCGAAATGCCGTTTGGCGATACTCACTTGTCCGAATTGCCGGACGGCCCTTTGGTGCTGATCGCCGCCGGTACCGGCATGGCGCAGATGCACAGCCTGATCGAGCACTGCCGGGCAGAGGGCTTCAAGCATCCGGTGCATCTGTATTGGGGCGTGCGGCGACCGGACGATTTCTATGAAATCGAGCATTGGGAGGAGTGGAAGAAGCTGCCGAATCTGTTCCTGCACAAGGTCGTCAGCGATCTGTGTGGCTGGGAAGGGCGCTGCGGCATGCTCCACGAAGCGGTATGCGAAGACATCAGCGACCTGTCCGGCGTACACGTCTACGCCAGCGGCTCGCCGGCCATGATCTATGCGACCCTCGACGCGCTGGTTGAAGCCGGGATGGACGCCCACCAGATGCGCGCCGACGTGTTTGCCTACGCGCCTCGCGCTTGAGTCTTGATCTTGAACGATTCTGGATGATGCATTTTTGTGGCGAGGGGATTTATCCCCGCTGGGCTGCGTAGCAGCCCCCATCAATTTATCTGACCCACCGAGCGCTCAGGTTTTAGGGCAGCTACGTATCCCAACGGGAATAAATCCCCTCGCCACAGGTATTTTCCAGTGCCATGGGTGTCAGTGGCATCCAACTTGCCTGGGTTCTGACAAGCGTCAGTCCCATGACGCGTGCCTATCCATTTTCCGATCCTTACGAGGAGCCTGTCGCTACCGGCCATGACCGCTATCGAAACCGCCATTAGCTGCGCCCTGTATCCGCCACGCCTTGACCTGGGCGCGCAACTGACCCGAGAACAATTGCTCGCCTCGATGCAATCGACCATGCGCCTTCACCAGGGTGGCCCGGTCTGGCTGTTCGCTTACGGCTCATTGATCTGGCGGCCGGAATGCACGGCAGTGGAGCGGGTGCGTGGGCGGGTCCATGGGTATCACCGCGGTTTGTACTTGTGGTCCCACGAGCATCGCGGCACGCCGGAGTTGCCGGGGTTGGTGTTCGGGCTGGATCGCGGCGGTTCATGCAGCGGTTTCGCCTACCGATTGCCGGAGGAGAATCTCGAGGACTCGTTGTTTGCCTTGTGGCAGCGGGAGATGCCGGTTCCGTCCTATCGCCCGCATTGGCTCAGTTGTCGCCTCGAGAATGGCAATCGCGTGCAGGCCTTGGGTTTTGTGCTGGAACGACACCTGCCCAGCTATGCCGGCAACCTGCCGGACCATGTGCTGAGTCAGGTCTTCGAAAGCGCCTGCGGGCGTTTCGGCACCACTCGCGACTATGTCGAGCAGACCATCCACGCCCTGCGCAGCCACGCCATGCCGGATCGGAATCTGGAGGCGCGGCTCAAGCGTTGCAGGTCAGCCCTCGATCAGGCCACCGCTTCGCGGCTCTGACTGCTGACTTGCTTGTGTCCCAGGGTTGGGGCGAGGAAAGCCATGGCCAGCAGGCACGCGGCGATCAGCAGGATGAAACCGCCATTCCAGCCGAAATAGTCCACCGTGTAACCCATCAGGGCACTGGCCGCGACTGAACCACCCAGGTAACCGAACAGCCCGGTAAAACCGGCCGCCGTACCGGCCGCTTTCTTGGGCACCAGTTCCAGCGCCTGCAGGCCCACCAGCATCACCGGGCCGTAGATCAGGAAGCCGATCGCGAACAGCGAGATCATGTCGACCATCGGGTTGCCCGGTGGATTCAGCCAGTACACGAGCGTTGCTACGGTCACCAGCGCCATGAACACCATGCCCGTCAGGCCACGGTTGCCGCGGAAGATCTTGTCCGACATCCAGCCGCACAGCAGCGTGCCGGGAATGCCTGCCCATTCGTACAGGAAGTAAGCCCAGGACGTCTTGTCGAAGTCGAAGTGCTTGACCTCTTTAAGGTAGGTCGGCGCCCAATCCAGGATGCCGTAGCGCAGCAAGTAGACAAAGACGTTGGCCAGGGCGATGAACCAGAGCATTTTGTTGCGCAGTACGTATTTGACGAAGATTTCCTTGGCGCTGAATTCGTTCTCGTGGCTGGCGTCGTAGCCTTCCGGGTAATCGTTCTTGTACTTCTCGATGGGCGGCAAACCCGTTGATTGCGGGGTATCGCGCATGACAAGGAACGCGAATACAGCCACCAGCAAGGCCACGGCAGCCGGCACGTAGAATTTGCTGTGCCAGTCGTTGAACCAACCCATGCCGAGGATCGCCAGTGGGCCGATCAGGCCGCCGCCGACGTTATGCGCGGTGTTCCATACCGAAACCACGCCGCCGCGCTCTTTCTGCGACCACCAGTGCACCATGGTACGCCCGCTCGGTGGCCAACCCATGCCTTGTGCCCAGCCGTTGATGAACAGCAGGATGAACATCATGGTTACGCTGGACGTCGCCCACGGCGCGAAACCGAAAACGAACATCACCGCGGCGGACATCACCAGGCCGAAGGGCAGGAAGTAGCGAGGGTTGGAGCGGTCGGACACGATGCCCATCAGGAACTTGGAAAGGCCGTAGGCAATCGCGATCGCCGACACCGCCACGCCGAGCTGGCCCTTCGTATAGCCTTGGGCGATGAGGTCCGGAAATGCCAGGGTGAAGTTCTTGCGCAGCAGGTAGTAACCCGCGTACCCAATGAAAATCCCGGCGAAAATCTGCCAGCGAAGGCGTCGGTAGGTGCTGTCTATTTTTTCTTCAGGCAGGGGCGCCTGGTGTGCGGCAGGACGAAAGAAAGCAAACATTCAAGGACTCCGGATTTCTTGTTATGGCTGCGAATGCGAATGTTACAGTTTCGTTACCGAAAATAGCATCGCTTGTTTTGGTCTGAATAGAGGAAATATTGCCGGAGGGATGTTCTTAAACGAACGAGCCGGGCGGGCGACGTTACGGGAGTGGGTGTTGGAGGCGCTTCGGTCTCGTGGCAATCGCGGTCCGACGCGCCGGGCGTCCGGACCGCATCAATGCAGTCAGCGCACCTGCACAACCACCTTGCCCACAGCCTTGCGCTGGGCGAGGTCATTGATCGCTTGGGCGGCGTTGCCCAGCGGATACACCTGCGAGACCAGTGGCTTGAGCCTGCCCTCGGCGAACCAGCCGAACAACTGCTGGAAGTTGGCGGCGTTGTCCTGGGGCTGGCGCTGGGCAAAGGAGCCCCAGAACACCCCCACCACCGCGGCGCCCTTGAGCAGGGCGAGGTTCACCGGCAGTTCGGGAATGCGCCCGCTGGCGAAGCCGACCACCAGCAACCGGCCATTCCAGGCGATGGAGCGGATGGCCTGGTCGAACAGATCACCACCCACCGGATCGTAGATGACGTCGGCGCCCTGGCTGTCGGTGAGGCGCTTGATCTCATCCTTGAGGCTGGTTTCGCTGTAGTTGATCAACTCGTCGGCGCCGGCAGCCTTGGCTACGGCGAGTTTTTCCGTGCTGCTGGCGGCAGCGATCACCCGGGCACCCATGGCCTTGCCGATCTCCACCGCCGCCAGGCCCACGCCACCAGAGGCGCCGAGCACCAGCAGGGTTTCGCCGGGTTGCAGGTTGCCCCGCTGCTTGAGGGCGTGCATCGAGGTGCCGTAGGTCATGCTGAAGGCGGCGGCGGTGTTGAAGTCCATGGATGCGGGGATCGGCAGCACGTTGTAGCCGGGCACCGCGACCTGTTCGGCAAAGCTGCCCCAACCGGTCAGTGCCATCACCCGGTCACCGACTTTAAGGTGGCTGACCTTTTCACCCACTTCCCTGACCACACCCGCCGCCTCGCCACCGGGTGAAAACGGGAAGGGTGGCTTGAACTGATATTTGCCCTCGATGATCAGCGTGTCCGGGAAATTCACCCCGGCGGCGTGCACGTCCAGCAGCACTTCGTTCTTCTTTGCGACGGGGCTGGCGACGTCTTCCAGCACCAGCGATTCGGCGGGGCCGAATTCTTTGCACAGCACGGCTTTCATCAGGGCTATTCCTTTGGGAGTGATGGCCGATAAGTGTAGGTGTGAGAGTCAACGGGTCAACGAGCATGCCCTGCCCTGATAGCCGGCCATAAGCTTGTGCTTGAACGGCGGGTCGGTATGCTGGGCCGCAAAATCGGATGAGGAGTCGAATGTGAAAGCGTGGATCGTGTTGATGCTGGCCCTGTCGTTGCCTGTGGCAGTGATGGCCAACGAAGAGGCCAAGGAAGCAAAAGAGGGTGAAGCGCCGAAGGTCAGCTACATCACCCTGAGCCCGCCCTTCGTGGGCAATTACGGTCTGGATGGCACGGCGAAGCTGAAGGTCTACAAGGCCGACGTGGCCCTGCGCGTGACCGGCGATGCCGCTGCGGCCGCGGTGAAGGCTAACGAACCGCTGATCCGCAACCAATTGGTTGCGCTGTTTGCCCAGCAGACCAGCGAAACCATGAATAACCTTGAAGCCAAGGAAAAGCTGCGCCAGGAAGCGTTGAAGCAGACCCAGCAAGTGATGAATGACGAGACCGGCAAGCCGATGGTGGATGATCTGTTGTTCAACAATTTGATCATTCAGTAAGTCTTCTGCCGTCTGGGCCGGCCTCATCGCGAGCAGGCTCGCTCCCACACTGAATCTCCATTTGATGAAGATCCCCTGTGGGAGCGAGCCTGCTCGCGATAGCGGACTGGGGGACGCCGATAGAGCTACGACTTCAACGCCATCACCGCCGCCCACTGCTCTGCCGTCACCGGCATCACCGACAGCCGGGAGCCCTTTTGCACCAGCGGCATTTCGGCCAGGGCGGCTTGCTGCTTGAGGTAGTCGAGCTTCAGCACGCGGGGGAAGGTTTCGACATGGGCCACGTCGATTGCGGTCCAGGGGTTTTTATCCGGGTTGGCCTTCGGGTCGAAGTAGTGGCTGTCGGGCTCGAGTGCCGTCGGGTCCGGGTAGGCTGTCCGGACGATCTGCCCGATCCCGGCAATGCCTGGCTCCGGACAGCTGGAGTGGTAGAAAAAGAAGGAATCGCCTTGCGCCATGGCCCGTAGGAAATTTCGCGCCTGGTAGTTGCGAACCCCGTCCCAGCGTGCCTGGCCGAGCTTTTCCAGGTCCATGATGGACAATTCGTCGGGCTCGGATTTCATCAGCCAATAGGCCATGATTTCTACTCCTGGGCGGTGTGCTAGAAAATAGTTCAGCGATTTTATGACAAACCGACAGTCGGTTGACGCCAGAGTTTGCGTGTCGCTCAAGGTTGTCGCAAAATGCCGGCCTTCCAAGCTTGACGCTGCTGCACGGCCAATAAGAAAACCGCTGCTGTCATCGTGTGTGATATGCCTTGAGGGGGGCAATCGATGAAACGCAAACCGGATTTGTTGTGGATTCTGGTCATTCTGTTCGGTCTGGGTGTCGTGACTACGGGTTACGCCCAAAGCCTGTGGGCCAGCAAGACCGAGGCGCCGATGGATATCACCCAACCTGCGCCACCGCTTAAACGCTGAACCTGTCTTCCAGGCGCCGCCGGGTATCGCGGCGCCTACCCCGCAATATACCAACGCCTGTCACTGACCGTCCCTTGCAACGGTACATCCCAGCTCGCCTGCGCCAGCCTTTCGACTTTCTGGCATTCATGGGCCAGCCCCAGCAGCGTTGGCTTGCGCCATAGCTTGCGTCGCGCCAGGTACGCCAGGCTGCGGTCATAGAACCCGCCCCCCATGCCGAGCCGGCCGCCCACATCGTCGAACCCCACCAGTGGCAGCAATACCAGGTCCAGTGTCCAGACCTTGCGTTGCCGGGCGACGTCGATCCGTGGTTCGAGAATCCGAAAACGATTGGGGTGCAGTGGTTCCCCGGGACGGATGCGCTGGAAAACCATCTTGGTCTGCGGCCACGAGTTGAGCACTGGCAGGTAAGTCGCCTTGCCCCGGCGCTGGGCGGCGCGCAGCAGCAGGCGCGGATCGATCTCGCCATCGTTGGGCAGGTACAGGGCGATGTGGCGGGCGCGGCGAAACATTGGATGCTGGGCCAACTGCCGGTAGAGGCCTTGGGCGGCTTGGCGTTGTTGGGCGGGCGTCAGGGCGCGACGGGCCTGGCGCAGCAGGCGTCGAAGTTGCGGGCGGGGTAGCAACGCGGGTTCGGACATGGTCGATGCTTCGAATCTGGCTTGGATGACACAGCGTAACCGCAAACGCTGTAGTCAGAAATGCCTGCGCCAGACACGACAATGCCAGTCTTGAAGACTGGCATTGTCTGGAAAATCAGGCTCCCCGGATGAACCGCTGCCGGCTTAGCCCTTGAACCCGAGAGTTCAAGGTGGAAGTTGCAGGAGGCGTTAAGGCTTTCCGTCAAGCGGACATGCACACCGGCCCCAACGTGCAACCCCCGTGGTTGTGCGTATCGGCTCAGGGACATCACCAACTGGCAAGCACCCCAGGGAGTGACGCAAGTATACCCCAGGCAGCTTCGCGAATCAGCCCTTGCTGACGTCCGGATCGGTGGCCAGCACCAGATCCACCCGTTCCAGCAGGTCGCGCACCTGTTCACGGGTCGATCCGCTGACCTGCACGTCCGGCGTATCCTGGCGATGCAGCAGGTCGTGGGTGATGTTCAAGGCAGCCATCACGGCGATGCGGTCGGCGCCGATGACTTTGCCGCTGCTGCGGATCTCGCGCATCTTGCCGTCCAGGTAGCGGGCGGCGCTCACCAGGTTGCTACGCTCTTCCTGGGGGCAGATGATCGAATATTCTTTATCGAGGATCTGCACGGTAACGCTATTGCTTGAACTCATGAGTCTTGCTCCAGGGCCTTGAGGCGCGAAATCATCGATTCGACCTTACGCCGGGCGATTTCGTTTTTTTCAATGAGGTGAGCGCGTTCCTCGCGCCAGGTTTTTTCCTGAGCTAATAAGAGTCCGTTCTGGCTCTTTAGTTGCTCGACCCGGTCAATTAGCAATTCGAGTCTGGCCATCAGCGCTTGCAGGTCGGTGTCTTCCATTGTGTCCACTGAAGATTGGGTCTGATGGGGAGGTGGGTCGCACAGCCTCTGATAGTCTTGGCGAGTCTGTCGATGTAGGATACAAGGCCTCCATTCTAGACATAGCGCCGTCTGGCGCCTAGCTGCCCATGCCCATTCAGAATTCCCCGTATCAAGCCTTCGCCACCCTGCTGAGCACCAGCGGCCATCCCGTATCGCCTGCCGAACTGCATGGCCTGCTGCTCGGTCGCAGTTGCGCCGGCGCCGGTTTTGAAGTCGACGGCTGGTTGGCCGACGCCGCCGAGCTGCTCGAGGGCGAACCCGCGGATAACGTCCGTAACGCGCTTATCGGCCTGCAGGAAATGGTCAAGGGCGAGTTGACCAGCGACGACATGACGGTCGTCCTGCTGCTGCCCACCGATGACGCACCGTTGGCCGAGCGCGCCGCAGCCCTGGGCCAGTGGTGCCAGGGCTTTCTCGCCGGCTTTGGCCTGACCCGTCGCGAATACGCGTTGAGCGACGAGGCAAAGGAAGTGTTGCAGGATCTGGCCGCAATCTCCCAGGTCCAGGACGCCCTGGAGGAATCCGATGACGGTGAGAGCGACTATATGGAAGTGATGGAGTACCTGCGGGTCGCGCCACTGCTGCTGTTCACCGAGACGAAGAAAACCGCTGAGCCAGCCGCCAAACCGTCCTTGCACTGATTGCTTGAAAGGGAACACCGTCTGCCCATGATTCATATCCCGAAATCGGAATACAGCCGTCGCCGCAAGGCCCTGATGGCGCAGATGGAACCCAACAGCATTGCAATCCTGCCCGCCGCCGCCGTTGCGATCCGCAACCGCGACGTCGAGCATGTCTATCGCCAGGACAGCGACTTCCAATACCTCAGCGGCTTTCCCGAGCCGCAGGCGGTGATCGTGCTGATGCCCGGCCGAGCCCACGGCGAATACATCCTGTTCTGCCGCGAGCGCAACGCCGAGCGTGAGTTGTGGGATGGCCTGCGTGCCGGTCAGGAAGGCGCGATCCGTGACTACGGTGCCGACGACGCATTCCCCATTACCGACATCGATGACATCCTCCCGGGCCTGATCGAAGGCCGCGACCGGGTGTACTCGGCCATGGGCAGCAATCCAGAGTTCGACCGGCACCTGATGGAGTGGATCAACGTGATTCGCTCCAAGGCCAACCTCGGCGCCCAGCCGCCCAACGAATTCGTTGCCCTGGATCACTTGCTGCACGACATGCGCCTGTATAAATCGGCGGCGGAAGTGAAGGTCATGCGTGAAGCGGCGCGGATCTCCGCCCAGGCGCATATCCGGGCGATGCAGGCGGCGCGTCCCGGGCTGTACGAATACAGCCTGGAAGCCGAGCTGGATTACGAGTTCCGCAAGGGCGGGGCGAAAATGCCGGCCTATGGCTCGATTGTCGCGGCGGGCCGCAATAGCTGCATCCTGCATTACCAACAGAACGATGCGCTGCTCAAGGAGGGCGACCTGGTACTGATCGACGCCGGTTGTGAAATCGACTGCTACGCCAGCGATATCACCCGCACCTGGCCGGTCAACGGCAGGTTTTCGCCCGAACAGAAAGCGATCTACGAGTTGGTGCTGGCGGCCCAGGAAGCGGCGTTTGCCCAGATTGCACCGGACAAACACTGGAACCAGGCCCATGAGGCGACGGTCCAGGTCATTACCGAGGGCCTGGTGCGCCTTGGGCTGCTCGAGGGTGAAGTGGACGATTTGATCGCCAGCGAAGCCTACCGGGCGTTCTACATGCACCGCGCTGGCCACTGGCTGGGCATGGATGTGCATGATGTGGGCGAATACCGCGTCGGCGGAGAGTGGCGGGTCTTGGAAGTCGGCATGACACTGACTGTGGAGCCAGGCATCTACATTGCCCCGAACAACCGCAGCGTAGCGAAAAAATGGCGCGGCATTGGCGTGCGCATCGAGGATGACGTGGTGGTGACCAGAAACGGTTGTGAGATCCTGACCCGGGGCGTGCCCAAGACTGTTGCCGAAATCGAGGCCCTGATGGCCGCCGCACGGGATCAAGTGGCATGAGCCGGGTCAATCTGGCGATCATTGGCGGTGGCCTGGTCGGTGCGAGCCTGGCCATGGCCCTGCAAGCGGGTGCCAAGGCCCGGGGCTGGAAGATCATGCTGATCGAACCCTTCGCCCCCGGCCATGCCTGGCAACCGAGCTACGATGCACGTTCCTCGGCGTTGTCCTTCGGCTCCCGGCAGATCTATCAGCGCCTGGGGCTCTGGCAGGAAATTTCCCAGCGTGCCGAGCCGATCAAGCAGATCCATGTGTCCGATCGCGGACGGTTCTCCACGGCGCGCCTGTCGGCCGCGGAGGAGGGTGTACCGGCCTTGGGCTACGTGGTGGAAAACGCCTGGCTTGGCCAGTGCCTGTGGCAGGGCCTGGACAAGGACGTAGTGAGCTGGCGTTGCCCGGCGCAAGTCACCCGGATGGAGCCGCTGGTGGGCGGTTATCGCCTGACCCTGGATGACGAAACGCTCCTGGAATGCGACCTTGCGGTGCTGGCCGACGGCGGTCGTTCCGGTCTTCGGGAGCAACTGGGCGTCGGTGTGCGCAATCGACCGTATGACCAGAGCGCGTTGATCGCCAACATCACCCCCAGCGAAGCCCACGAGGGCATGGCCTTCGAGCGCTTCACCGATGACGGCCCGATGGCCTTGTTGCCGCTGCCGGAGAATCGCTGCGCCCTGGTCTGGACCCGTCAGGGTATGGATGCGCAGCGGCTGGCGGACCTCGACGAGCGCAGTTTCCTCTGCGAATTGCAGAGCGTGTTCGGCTATCGCCTGGGTGCCTTGAAACAGGTCGGGGTGCGCCATCTGTACCCGTTGGCGCTGGTGGAGGCCGAAGAGCAGGTGCGACCGCACCTGGCGATCCTCGGCAACGCCGCCCACAGCTTGCATCCGATTGCCGGGCAGGGCTTCAACCTGTCGCTGCGCGACGCCCAGGCCTTGGCCGATGTCTTGCTGGACAGCGAAAGCGCACTGGGGGATTTTGCCGTGTTGCAGGCCTATCGCGAGCGCCAGCGCATGGACCAGGCCTTGACGGTGGGCTTTTCCGACCAGGTCACGCGGCTGTTCAGCAGTCGCCTGCCGCTGGTCTCGGTGGCCCGTAACCTCGGCCTGCTCGGCCTCGACGCGTTGCCCCCGGCCAAGCGCTGGTTCGCCCGCCAGGCCATGGGCCTTGGGACCCGGCCCGATGTGTAGGCATGGGGTTGAACATTCTTTTCATGGGCGGCTCATGTCGTCCGCAAAACAGGCTTAAAGCATGGAATTGCGTGCAGATCTGCTGATTGTCGGTGCCGGTATGGTCGGCAGCGCCCTGGCGCTGGCGTTGCAGGGCAGCGGCTTGCAGGTGTTGTTGCTCGACGGCAGCCCGATGAGCGTCAAGCCCTTCGATCCCCAGGCAGCCTTCGAGCCCCGGGTCAGTGCCCTGTCGACGGCCAGCCAGCGGATCCTCGAGCGTCTTGGCGTCTGGGACGGCATCGCTGGGCGCCGTGCCAGTCCCTACACCGACATGCACGTGTGGGACGGCAGTGGCACCGGGCAGATTCATTTTTCCGCTGAAAGCCTGCATGCCGACGCCCTGGGGCACATCGTTGAAAACCGTGTGGTGCAGGACGCGTTGCTGGACCGGTTGCATGATTGCGACCTGGGCCTGCTGGCCAATGCGCGGCTCGAGCAGATGCGTCGTTCCGGCGATGACTGGCTGCTGACCCTGGCCGACGGTCGTACCCTGCGGGCTCCGCTGGTCATTGCCGCCGACGGCGCGAATTCCGCCGTGCGCCGCCTGACGGGGGTTGCCACCCGCGAGTGGGATTACCTGCACCATGCCATCGTCACCAGCGTGCGCAGCGCCCGGCCCCATCGAATGACCGCGTGGCAGCGCTTCACCGACAACGGCCCGCTGGCTTTCCTGCCGCTGGAGCGCGATGGCCAGCACGATTGGTGTTCGATCGTCTGGTCCACGACCCCAGGCGAGGCGCAGCGCTTGATGGCACTGGATGACGCTGGTTTCTGCAACGAGCTGGAGCGGGCCTTCGAAGGCCAGCTCGGCCAGGTAATCAGCGCCGACCCGCGCCTGTGCGTACCGCTGCGCCAGCGCCACGCCAAGCGCTACGTGGCCGAGGGCCTGGCGTTGATCGGTGATGCGGCCCACACCATTCACCCGCTGGCCGGGCAGGGCGTGAACCTGGGTTTTCTCGACGCTGCTGTGCTGGCCGAGGTGCTGCTGCAGGCGGCCGGACGGGGTGAGCGGCTGGCGGACGTCAAGGTGCTGAGCCGCTACGAGCGACGTCGCATGCCCCACAACCTGGCGCTGATGGCGGCGATGGAAGGTTTCGAGCGGCTGTTCCAGGCCGATCCACTGCCGGTGCGCTGGCTGCGCAACACCGGGTTGAAGCTGGTGGACCGCCTGCCCGAGGCCAAGGCGCTGTTCGTGCGCGAGGCGTTGGGGTTGAGCGGGGATCTGCCGGACTTGGCCAAGGCCTGAGATTTGGATTGGAACTTATGGCCTCATCGCGAGCAGGCTCGCTCCCACAGGGAAATGCAATCCCATGTGGGAGCGAGCCTGCTCGCGATAAGGGCGTCCGGTTACCAAGTCTTGTAGATTCGCAACATTTGGAAATGTGTCCACCCACTGTTTGATTGAGCTGCCAAATGTGAGTCTTTATCATTTGCGCTCGTTCACACACCGAGAGACCGCTTCCATGTTGGCATCCAAGCGCCTGCTGTCCGCCCTCGCCTTGACCCTGATCGGCGCCACTGCCGCGCAGGCCGCCGATGAGGTGGTGGTCTATTCCTCGCGCATCGATGAGCTGATCAAGCCGGTCTTCGATGCCTACACCCAAAAGACCGGTGTCTCGGTGAAGTTCATCACCGACAAGGAAGCACCGTTGATGCAGCGCATCAAGGCCGAAGGCGAAAACGCCACGGCCGACCTGCTGCTCACCGTCGATGCCGGCAACCTCTGGCAGGCCGAGCAGATGGGCATCCTCCAGCCGTTCACCTCTGCGGTGATCGACGCCAACATCCCCTCCCAATACCGAGCTTCCTCCCATGCCTGGACCGGCCTGAGCCTGCGGGCACGGACCATTGCCTACTCCACCGACCGGGTCAAACCCGACGAGTTGACCACCTACGAAGCCCTGGCGGGCAATCAATGGGAAGGTCGCCTGTGTCTGCGCACCTCGAAGAAGGTCTACAACCAGTCCCTGACCGCCACCCTGATCGAAACCCACGGTGCGGAAAAAGCCGAGCAGATCCTCAAGGGCTGGGTCAGGAACCTGTCCACCGACGTGTTTTCCGATGACACCGCGTTGCTCGAGGCGATCAACGCCGGGCAGTGCGACGTCGGGATCATCAACACCTACTATTACGGTCGGCTGCACCAGCAGAAGCCGGACCTGAAAGTGAAGCTGTTCTGGCCGAACCAGGCCGACCGGGGCGTGCACATCAACCTCTCGGGCATCGGCCTGACCCGGCACGCGTCACACCCGGAGGCGGCAAAGAAACTGGTGGAGTGGATGACCACGCCTGAGGCGCAAAGCATCTTCGCCGACGTGAACCAGGAGTTCCCGGCCAATCCGAAGGTGGAGCCGTCAAAGGAAGTCGCCGCCTGGGGCAAGTTCAAGGCCGACACGCTGCCGGTAGAGGTGGCGGGTAAACGCCAGGCCGAAGCCATTCGCATGATGGATCGGGCTGGCTGGAACTGACAAACGAGGCGAGGTCCTGTGGCGAGGGGATTTATCCCCGCTGGGTCGCGGAGCGACCCTGATGGAAGCCATGCGGTGTGTCAGGCGGACTGAGTTGTTTTCCATGGGCTTGCTTCGCAAGCCAGCGGGGATAAATCCCCTCGCCACAGTGTGAGCCTGCCCATGCATCATTTGAACGAGAACCTTCCTTGACCCACCCCGCCCAACGCCGCTGGTACCCCCTGGTCTTCGCCATCGCTGCGCTGGTCCTGTTGCCCTTGAGCGTACTGCTGCTGTCCTGGCAAAGCATCGACCTGCAAATCTGGTCCCACCTGTGGGGCACCCAGATGCCGCGCCTGCTGGGCAACACCCTGACGCTGATTGTGGGCGTGGGGGTGGGTGTGACGGTGCTGGGTGTCAGTCTGGCCTGGCTGACCAGCCTGTGTGAGTTCCCGGGCCGACGTTGGCTCGACTGGGCGTTGATGCTGCCGTTCGCGATTCCTGCCTACGTGCTGGCGTTTGTCTTCGTTGGCCTGCTGGACTTTGCCGGTCCGGTGCAAACCCTGCTGCGTGACTGGTTCGGCAGCGGCCTGCGCATGCCCCGGGTCCGCTCCACCGGCGGGGTCATCCTGGTGCTGGTCCTGGTCTTTTACCCTTACGTGTACCTGCTGGCGCGCAGTGCGTTCCTGGCCCAGGGCAAGGGCTTGATGGAAGCGGCCCGGGTACTCGGGCAATCGCCGTGGCAGGCGTTCTGGCGCGTGGCATTGCCGATGGCCCGGCCGGCCATCGGGGCGGGTGTGGCGCTGGCGTTGATGGAAACCCTGGCGGATTTCGGAGCGGTGTCGGTGTTCAACTTCGACACCTTCACCACCGCCATCTACAAGACCTGGTACGGCTTCTTCAGCCTATCGAGTGCAGCCCAACTGGCCAGCCTGTTGTTGCTGGCGGTGATGCTGGTGCTCTATGGCGAACGCCGCGCCCGAGGCGCCCAACGGGCCAGCAACGAGCGACCCAGGGTCAAGGCCTTGTACGCTTTGCACGGCCTCAAGGCCGTGGCGGCCAGCGGTTGGTGCCTGCTGGTGTTTGCCTGCGCCTTTGTCATCCCGGTCCTGCAACTGATGGTGTGGTTCTGGCAGCGAGGGCGTTTCGACCTGGATGAGCGCTATGCCGGGCTGATCGTCCACACCCTTTACCTGGGTGGCCTGGCCGCGCTGATCACCGTGTGCGTGGCCTTGCTGCTGGCTTTCGCCCGGCGTCTGGCCCCGAGCCGTGCCATTCGCGCCGGCGTGGGGCTGGCGAACCTGGGGTATGCCTTGCCGGGCTCGGTGCTGGCGGTGTCGATCATGCTTGCGTTCAGCTATCTGGACCGCGAACTGGTTATCCCGCTGTCGACGCTGTTCGGCGGCGCGGGCAAACCGTTGCTGCTGGGCAGCCTGTCGGCCTTGTTGCTGGCGTATCTGGTGCGTTTCCTGGCTGTGGCGTATGGGCCACTGGAAAGCAGTCTTGGACGCATCCGCCCATCGCTGCCTGAAGCCGCACGCAGTCTCGGTGTCAGTGGGCCGCGGCTGTTTTTCAAAGTGTATCTGCCGCTGCTGCTGCCCGGCACCTTGAGTGCCGCGTTGCTGGTGTTCGTGGATGTGCTCAAGGAAATGCCCGCGACCCTGCTGATGCGTCCGTTCGGCTGGGACACCCTGGCGGTGCGGATCTTCGAAATGACCAGCGAAGGGGAGTGGGCCCGTGCTGCGCTGCCGGCGCTGAGCCTGGTGCTGGTGGGATTGTTGCCGGTCATCGGATTGATACGACGTTCGGCCCATCGGAGCTGATAGAGCGAGTTCCCAGGTGTCAGTACGAGTGTCCTGTTGCGCCAATGCGTTCCTTTTTTGGCGGCAATGACCACCGTCAAAAAAGAACAGTATTGGTGATACAGGACACCGGATCATGCGGCTACAATGCGCGGCATTCGGTGCGCTCCGTCTGTCGGACAGTCCGCACCCTCGCCAAGCCCGGAAGGAGAAACCCATGGGACAGCGTACGCCTCTGTATGACCTTCATCTCGCCCTCGGCGCGAAGATGGTCGATTTTGGCGGTTGGGATATGCCTCTGCATTACGGCTCGCAAGTCGAGGAGCACCATCAGGTGCGTCGCGACTGCGGTGTGTTCGATGTATCCCACATGACCGTGATCGACGTCGCCGGAACCCAGGCCAAGGCCTGGTTGCAGCGCTTGCTCGCCAATGACGTCGATCGCTTGCAGGGCACGGGAGGTGCCCTCTACAGCGCCATGCTCAATGAGCGGGGCGGCATCGTTGACGACATGATCGTCTACCGCGTCGACGATGGTTACCGGCTGGTGTTCAACGCCTCGACCCGGGACCAGGATCTGGCCTGGATGCAGGCGCAGCTCGGGAAGTACGACGTGCAACTGCGCGAACGGCCCGAGTTGGCGATGCTGGCCATCCAGGGTCCCCAGGCCCGGCACAAGATTGCCGAGCTGGTCACACAATCCCGTGGTCAGTTGATCCTGCAGCTCAAGCCCTTCGTAGGCCGTGCCGACGGCGACTGGTTCATCGCACGCACCGGCTACACCGGTGAGGATGGCCTGGAAATTGTCCTGCCTGCCCACGAAGCGCCAAGTTTCTTCAATGATCTGGTGGGGGCAGGCATTTCGCCCATTGGCCTCGGCGCTCGCGATACCCTGCGTCTGGAGGCCGGCATGAATCTCTACGGCCAGGACATCCACCAGGACATTTCCCCGCTGGCCTCGAACATGGCCTGGAGCGTTGCCTGGGAGCCGGCGAGCCGTCAGTTCATCGGGCGCAGTGCGCTGGAGGCCGAACTGGCGGGCGGCGTGCAACACAAACTGGTTGGCCTGGTGTTGGAGGAGCGCGGCGTCTTGCGCGCCCATCAGGTGGTTCGCATTGCCGATGTGGGCGAAGGTGAGATCACCAGTGGCAGTTTTTCTCCTACGCTTAGCAAGTCGATCGCCCTGGCACGTGTTCCGATGGCTACCGCCGACCGTGCCGAGGTGGAAATTCGCGGTAAGTGGTACCCGGTACGAGTGGTCAAGCCGACCTTCGTCCGCCATGGTAAAACCCTGATTTAACCTTTCACGGCGGGCCGCTGGCCGCTGACACTTTCTCTTGAGGACACAGAATATGAGTGATATCCCTGCCGAACTGCGTTTTGCCGAAAGTCATGAGTGGGCGCGCCTGGAAACTGACGGTACCGTCACCGTGGGCATTTCCGATCACGCCCAGGAAGCGCTGGGTGATGTGGTGTTCGTCGAGCTGCCGGAGCTCGGTAAGGTTTTTGAAGCCACTGACGCCGCAGGAGTGGTGGAGTCGGTGAAGGCTGCTTCTGACATTTATGCGCCAGTTGGCGGTGAAGTGATCGCTGTCAACGAAGAGCTGGCCGGTTCGCCGGAGCTGTTGAACTCCGAGCCGTACAGCGCCTGGATCTTCAAGCTCAAGCCTTCCAATGCCAATGCTGACCTCGGCAAACTGCTTGATGCAGCGGGCTACAAGGCTGCCATCGGCGAGTGATGAACAACCTGTGGGAGCGAGCCTGCTCGCGATGACGGTGTGTCAGTCAGCATGAGTTTTGCTGAACCACCGCTATCGCGAGCAGGCTCGCTCTCACGGGAGTCTGTTCGCAAGGCAAAAAAATGCCGCTCGATCGAGCGGCATTTTTCATGGGGCCGGATCAGTCCTGGGCGACGGCGTTTTTCGCCAGGATCGCGTTGGCCAGTTCCATGTCGGTGGCCTGCAGGCCTGGGTTGTCGGCACGGACCTTCTGCATCGCGGCTTCCAGGTATGGGCCGCGGATGTTGCCGTCACTGGCGACGAAACTGCCGGCGTCGTCCTGGGCGGCGACGATCAGCTTGTGATCCTTGAAGGTCAGGTAGGTGGAACCGGTGGTTGCACCGGACGAAATGACGTTACGCCAAAACGTGTCGGCCATTGCCGAGCCAACAGGAAGAGACAGCAAGGCTAGGGTAGCGACAGCAAGTTTGAGACGCATGATAGGTGACTCCACTGGGTTAACTATGACTTTGGATTACCTGCGCCTGGGTTCAGTTCCGTGAGCGTGCGGTCAAGCGTCGCCGGGCTCACTTGTGTTCGCTTTGCGGTGTTACCCGCAGCACCTCCTCGACAGTCGTCAGCCCGGCGGCGACTTTCTGTGCACCGGACAGCCGCAAGCTGCGCATGCCCTCCTTGAAGGCCTGGCGGCGTACCGCCAGCAGATCGGTGTCGGCGTGGATCAGGCCCTTGATGCTGTCACTCAATTGAAGGATTTCGTACACCCCGGCGCGGCCGCGATAACCGGTATCACGGCATTCCAGGCAACCGACGGCTTGTTGGGCATTGCTCGGCAGCGGCGCCTGCCAGGGGCGGGTCAGGGTTTGCCAGTCGTCCTCATCCAGGGTCAGGGGCGCCTTGCAATGAGAGCAGAGGGTGCGTACCAGGCGCTGGGCCATGATCCCGAGGACTGTGGCCTTGATCAGGTAGTGGGGCACGCCAAGCTCAAGCAGGCGGCTGATGGCGCTGGGTGCATCGTTGGTATGCAGCGTCGAGAGCACAAGGTGCCCGGTGAGTGCCGCCTGGATCGCCATTTCGGCGGTTTCCAGATCGCGGATCTCGCCGATCATGATGATGTCCGGGTCCTGCCGCATGAGCGCCCGCACGCCGGCGGCGAAACTCAGGTCAATATTGTGCTGCACCTGCATCTGGTTGAAGGACGACTCGACCATCTCGATCGGGTCCTCGATGGTGCAGAGGTTCACCTCCGGCGTCGCCAGTTTCTTGAGGGTGGTGTAGAGGGTGGTGGTCTTGCCGGAGCCGGTAGGGCCGGTCACCAGGATGATGCCGTTGGGCTGGCGCGTCATGTCCTGCCAGCGGCGCAGGTCATCGGCGGAGAAACCGAGCTGGTCGAAATCCTTGAGCAGTACTTCGGGGTCGAAGATCCGCATGACCATTTTTTCGCCAAATGCAGTGGGCAATGTCGACAGGCGCAACTCCACTTCGTTGCCATCCGGGGTCTTGGTCTTGACCCGGCCGTCCTGGGGTTTGCGTTTTTCCGCGACGTTCATCCGGCCCAGGTTCTTCAGGCGACTGATGATTGCCATCGTCACCTGGGGCGGGAACTGATAGACGGTGTGCAGCACCCCGTCGATGCGAAACCGCACCGTGCCCTGCTCGCGACGCGGCTCGATGTGGATATCGCTGGCGCGCTGCTGGAAGGCGTACTGGAACAGCCAATCGACGATATTGACGATATGCGCGTCGTTGGCGTCCGGCTCCTGGTCGCTGGCGCCCAGGTTGAGCAACTGTTCGAAGTTGCTCAGGTTGCTCGGTTGCTGATCGGTCGTGGTGGCGCCGCTGACCGATTTGGCGAGGCGATAGAACTCCACGCTCAGGCGCTGGATGTCCACGGGGTTGGCGACCACCCGTTTGACCGGCAGCTTGAGCACATGGGTCAGGTCCGATTCCCAACTGCCGACATAGGGTTGGGCGCTGGCGACGGTGACGGTGTCGCGATCGACGGCCACCGCCAGGATCTTGTGGCGCTGGGCAAAGGCGTAGGACATCAGCGGCGTGACGGCTGCAACATTGATCTTCAGCGGGTCGATGCGCATGTACGGCTGGCCGGCCTGCTGTGACAGCCACAGCGTCAGGCTTTCCAGGTCCAGGCGCTTGCCGGGGCGACTGAGGTCGTCCAGATGCTGGTTGGCGATGAACTCCAGCGGATGCAGCTGGCTGTTGGCGTTGTGGCGTCGCCGGGCATTGAGCGCGGTTTCGGCCGAATCCTGGCTGATGAAGCCCTGGGCGACCAGTTGACGCAGCAGATCATTGAGGTCCAGCCAGCGGTCCTGAGTGGCGTGTTTGGTGGACATGCGGGTTCCTATTGGACAATTGCAGCAAAGCCGCGATACAGACGCTTGCACGTCCCGAGTCGGTCTGCAAAAGCATAGTCCCGACCCTGTGAACCGTTGGGCCACTACCCGACCAATGCGTTTCGAATTCTTGCATTGGCACCCCTCAAGCCGTCGCCTGGACCGGCTCAGCCCACGCCTTGTCGGCGTTTTGCAGGTCCACCGAGCACACGCTGATCAGGTTACGTAATTTTTCAGCCAGCACTTGGGCACGGTGCCAGCTCAGTCCGTCGATAAGAATCTCCATCGTCAGCAGTTCATCCTGGCGTTCGACGTGGACCTGCTCCGGCATCAAGCCCTGCAAGGCAAACAGGTTCAGGGCCCGGCACAGCAAATCGGCTTCGGCTTCGGCCAGCAACCGGTACTGCACACGGTAATGGGCATTGGCGGTATGCCAGACATCGGCGCGAGGAACGAAGGCTTCGAATGGGGGCATGGTGGGTCTCCTGGGCTGGAGAGAAATGTTTACATGCTCGAAGGGGTATTTCTTATCTAAGATGGACGCATATGGCGATTCAGTGAATCGTACAATTCTAGATTTTACTATTTATGGATTTATTTATGCACAGCGGGCTGGATGGCTACGACCGCAGGATACTGGCGTTGCTGCAAGAGGACGCTTCGCTGTCCAGCGCGCAGATCGCCGAACAAGTGGGCCTGTCCCAATCGCCATGCTGGCGACGGATCCAGCGGATGAAGGAGGAGGGGATCATTCGCGGGCAGGTGACGTTGCTTGACCGCAAGAAAATCGGCCTGAACACGCAGATCTTCGCCGAAATCAAACTCAACGCCCACGGTCGGTCGAACTTTACCGAATTCACCGAGGCGATTCGCGGCTTTCCCGAAGTCCTGGAGTGTTATGTGCTGATGGGATCGGTGGATTTCCTGCTGCGCATCGTCACGGCGGACATCGAGGCTTACGAGCGATTCTTCTTCGAGAAGCTGTCGCTGGTGCCGGGAATACAGGAAGTGAACTCGATCGTGGCGCTGTCGGAGATCAAGTCCACGACGAGTTTGCCGGTGGTGCGTTGATTTCGCGGTGTATGTTCCGGCGTCATCGCGAGCAGGCTCGCTCCCACATGGGTCTCTGTGGGAGCGAGCCTGCTCGCGATGGCGGCATTACAGACGCAACAACATCTTCCAGGCCCGGTTCTGGTACACCGCAATCGCCTGATGCTTGCGCGCATCCAGGGCTTCGTCGGTGATGGGCTCGTTGGCCAGTTGCGCCAGTTTGTTCAGCTCGCCGTAGAGGCGGTCCATTTCCGGGATGTCCAGCACCGCGCGGGCGTGGTGCAGCCAGACCTGGATGCGCTCGATGCGTGGCAGTTGTTCGGCCAGGTCTTCAGGCTGCTGTTGGTAGCGTTGCAATTGCAGGGACGAGGCTTCCTCGCCCAGCAGGCGTGGCAGCCAGCTATTGAGCTGCGCTGCGCCCTGGCGATTGCCACGGGTGTTGCGCTCGGTCGTCCAACTGCGAGCCAGCAGCCAGCGTGAAGCGTTCAGAGAGAACAGGCCCCAACGTGGGTCCTGCAGCTCTTCAAGGAACTGCTCCGGCGCCGCCTTGCGCACATCTTCGTCGTCCAGGCCGGCCTGGACCAGTGGACGCCAGTCTTCCAGCAGGGCGTCCAGGGCGACGCGCAGGTCGTGGGTCGATTGGCGTGGTGCGGCCTGGCCGAGGCTGCTGAGCAGGGCGCGCAGTTCGGCGAGGTTTTCTACCCAGTCCTGTAGCAGGCGCCAGTGGCCGTTGAAGCGATATTGCTCGGCCAGGCGCTGGCTGCTGCCCAGCAGATGCCAGCTCAGCGCGGCGAAGGCGTCGTCCAGCGGCATCTCGGCGGTCAATGGCGGGGCGGGCAGGCTCAGGGCGTAGCTGTTTGCATCGTGCAAACGGTAGCCACGTTCGGCCTTGCTGATGTCGCAAGGCATCAAGGGCAGGGTTGCGGCCAGTTCGGCGGCCAGTTCCAGCAGCGCGGCGGGCTCGCCTTCGCGCAGTTCCAGCTCCAGCTCGCAGATTTCTTCCTTCTGCTTGCCGACCACGACATGGCCCAGGTCCAGCGCGGCTTCGATGACCACTTTGCTTTTGCCGCGTCCCCAGGCGATTTCGGCGCGTTCGCGGACGAAGTCGGTGGTGAAGATCGCCTTGAGGGTTTTCTTGTCCAGTTCGGCCAAGGCTTCGGGCCAGCATTCGCCGTCGAGTTTCTTCAGGTCGAGCTTGGCCTTGGGCAGGTGCCAGTCGTATTCGTTGCGCTCGGACAGACCAGCGATGCTCTGGCCGCGGGTCTTGAGGGTCTGGATCACCTCTTCACCGTCGCGGCGCAGGCGCAGGGCGACCTTGGCCCGGGCCAGGTCACGCTCGGGTGTGTCGAAATACTGGTTCATCAGCTCACGGCGTTCCCAGCCGCCTTTGTTGCGTTTTTTCAGCAGCGGATGCTCGCGCAAGGCTGCCAGGGTCTCGCGGCTGACGCGGAGTTTGATTTCGGTTTCTTTCTGCATGGCCGGAAAATCCAGGGATCGGGTGCGCAGCCGGGGGAAGGTGTGGCTGCCAAGGCCGTGCAGTGTACAGGAGTCCTCCGTCCTACGCGCCGCGACGGTTTATTCCTGGCACCGGATGGTTCTATGATGGATATCAATTTGTGAGTCCGGAGCCAGCGATGCCTTTGCCGTCCATGAAAGATCAGTTCGCTGCCCTGATCGCCGCGCCTTCGGTCAGCTGTACGCAGCCTGGGCTGGACCAGTCCAACAGTGCCGTGATCGAACTGCTGGCGGGTTGGCTCGGTGACCTCGGGTTCTCCTGTGATATCCAGCAGGTCAGCCACGGCAAGTTCAACCTGCTGGCGAGTTTCGGCAGCGGCCCCGGCGGTCTGGTGCTGGCCGGGCACAGCGACACGGTGCCATTCGACGGTGCTCTGTGGCAGACCGACCCGCTGAAGCTCACCGAAGTCGATGGGCGCTGGGTCGGGCTGGGCAGTTGCGACATGAAAGGCTTTTTTGCCCTGGCCATCGAAGCGCTCAAGCCGCTGCTGGACCAACCGTTCAAGCAACCATTATTGATCCTCGCCACCTGCGATGAAGAAAGCTCCATGGCCGGCGCCCGGGCCCTGGCCGAGGCCGGGCGTCCTTTGGGGCGTGCAGCCGTGATCGGTGAGCCGACCGGCCTGCGGCCGATCCGCCTGCACAAGGGCGTGATGATGGAGCGCATCGACATTCTCGGGCGCAGCGGTCATTCCTCCGACCCGAGCCTGGGCCATAGCGCTCTCGAAGCCATGCACGACGCCATGGGCGAGTTGCGCGGCCTGCGCCTGCAGTGGCAGCGTGAATTCCGTAACCCGCAGTTCACCGTGCCGCAACCGACCCTGAATTTCGGTTGCATCCATGGCGGCGACAACCCCAACCGGATCTGCGGCCAGTGCTCCATGGAATTCGACCTGCGCCCCTTGCCGGGCATGGACCCGCAGGTGCTGCGGGCGGCGATCCAGCAGAAACTCAACCCTATCGCCGAACGACATAAAGTCAAGATCGACTACGCGCCGCTGTTCCCCGAGGTCCCGCCGTTCGAGCAGGCCGAGGACGCCGAACTGGTACGCGTGGCCGAGCGACTCACCGGCCATCGTGCCGAAGCAGTGGCGTTCGGCACCGAAGCGCCTTATCTTCAGCGCCTCGGTTGCGAAACCCTGGTGCTTGGCCCCGGCGATATCGCCTGTGCCCACCAACCGGGCGAGCACCTTGAGATGTCACGTCTGCAACCTACTGTGCAATTGTTACGACAGTTGATCGAGCACTATTGCCTGACACCGGCCACCGCCGGTTACTAGATTGCCCCTGTCCGGGCCCGTATTCATGAGGAGAGCGCGCGTGTCGCCAAGCCTGTTCCGACGATAACCACCAGCCTGCTGTGCGTTCTGTTTCGTCTTTTTTCGGCTGTTATTTATTACAGGTCCAGGTTCATGCCCGAATACGTCAATTGGCTTCGTCACGCTTCGCCCTATATCAATGCCCACCGCGACTGCACCTTCATCGTCATGCTGCCCGGCGATGGGGTGGAGCACCCCAATTTCGGCAACATCGTCCATGACCTGGTGCTGCTGCACAGTCTTGGTGTGCGGCTGGTGCTGGTCCATGGTTCGCGCCCGCAGATCGAAACCCGCCTCGCTGCCCGAGGGCTGACCCCGCATTATCATCACGGCATGCGCATCACCGATGCCGCGACCCTGGAATGCGTGATCGATGCAGTCGGCCAGTTGCGCATTGCCATCGAGGCGCGCCTGTCGATGGACATGGCTTCTTCGCCGATGCAGGGCTCGCGGTTGCGGGTCGCCAGCGGCAACCTGGTCACCGCACGGCCCATCGGCGTGCTGGAAGGGGTGGACTATCACCACACCGGCGAAGTGCGCCGGGTCGACCGCAAGGGCATCAATCGCCTGCTGGACGAGCGCTCCATTGTCCTTCTGTCGCCGTTGGGCTATTCGCCTACCGGAGAGATCTTCAACCTCGCCTGTGAAGATGTCGCCACCCGGGCCGCCATTGACCTGGCGGCCGACAAGCTGCTGCTGTTCGGTGCCGAGCAGGGATTGATCGGCGAGGACGGGCGCCTGGTGCGCGAGTTGCGTCCACAGCAGGTGCCGGCCCATATGCAACGCCTGGGCAGCGACTATCAGGCCGAGCTGCTGGATGCCGCCGCCCAGGCCTGCCGTGGCGGCGTGGCTCGCAGCCATATTGTCAGTTATGCCGAAGACGGTGCGCTGCTGGCCGAGCTGTTCACCCGCGATGGCAGCGGCACGCTGGTGGCCCAGGAGCAATTCGAAGTGGTGCGCGAAGCCGCCATCGAAGACGTCGGTGGCTTGCTGGACCTGATCAGCCCACTGGAGGAGCAGGGCATCCTGGTGCGTCGCTCCCGCGAAGTGCTGGAGCGGGAAATCGAGCAGTTCAGCGTGGTCGAGCGCGAGGGCATGATCATCGCTTGCGCGGCGCTCTACCAGATCGCCGACTCGGATGCCGGGGAACTGGCCTGCCTGGCGGTCAACCCGGAGTACCGCCACGGTGGCCGGGGCGATGAACTGCTGGAGCGGATCGAGACCCGCGCCCGCGCCAAAGGGCTCAAGACCCTGTTCGTGCTCACCACCCGTACCGCCCACTGGTTCCGTGAGCGCGGCTTCGAACCCAGCAGCGTCGAACGTCTGCCGGCGGCCCGGGCGTCGTTGTACAACTATCAGCGTAACTCGAAGATCTTCGAAAAAGCCTTGTAGGTCACAGCCCTCGGCGTGACCCATTGTTGTGCAATGGGTGCACTCTTTTTGATTTCAGACAATGAAATGGTCTGTCTCAAAACCTTCACGATTGTGCTCTATGCTGCTCCGCACGCATTGATGCCAGAGTTCGAGGCTTGCACTGCAAGCCTTGATGCCAGGGCTTTTGCGCCCTGAAAAAGTGCACAGAAAATAGTCATTCAGTAATCCGCGGACTGGCCGATATGCCGTGTCTGTGAAGAAGACGTGCCGATGACACCTATATGTCAAAATCGGCTGAAAACTTATGAAACAATTCTTTTTGGATTTATAAATAATCCATTACTCTTCCGGCCGCTGTCTCGGCGTTAGACCATCGTCGTAGACACAATGGGTTGCGATTGACTTGTCAGTCACCGTCCGGCGCTAATCGCGCATCCGCGGATTCCGGGCGTTCGATCCAGAACCACAGATATACAAAAGAATTAGAAAACGAGAGGAGCGAAGCATGAAAAAGTCCACCTTGGCCCTGGCTGTGGCCGTTGGGGTTCTGGCGCAGCAAGCAGGCGCCGCCGGTTTTATCGAAGACAGCAAGGCGTCGGTCAGTTCTCGTACGTTGTACTTCAACAACGATAACCATGAAACGGGCAGCGAGGACCTGCGCGAAACGGGTACCGGCCTCAAGTTCGACTACAAGTCTGGCTTCACGCAAGGTGTGGTTGGTTTCGGTATCGACGCTCAGGCGCTGGTGGGTATTCGTCTCGATGGAGGCAAGGGCCGTAACAATGGCTCTTATATGCCAAGCGATACAGATGGTGCTGCGGTACATGACTGGAGCCGTTTGTCGGGCAACGTCAAGGCGCTGTTCTCCAAGACTGAGGCTCACGTAGGTGGCGCGCTGGCACCAAACCTGCCGATCCTGGTGGCCAACGACAGCCGTCTGCTGCCGCAGACCTTTGAAGGTGGCACCATCACCTCCAAGGAAATCGACAACGTGACCTTCAACGCCGGTCAGTTGGAACATGCCACTGGCCGTGCGTCGAGCAACAGCACCGGTCTGGCCTTGTCGGGCGGTACCGAGGACAGCAACCAGTTCCGTTTTGCTGGTGCCGACTGGAAGGTCACCAAAGACCTGACCCTGCAGTACTACTACGCCAACCTGCAGGATTACTACAAGCAGCACTTCCTGGGCGCGGTACACGTTTTCCCGATCAGCGAAGGTCAATCGTTCAAGACCGACCTGCGCTACTTCGACAGCAGCTCGGATGGTCGTAACGGCGATACGGGTTATCAGTTCGACAACAACAAGGGTTATTTCAAAAACAAGGGCGAGGTCGATAACAAGACCTGGAGCGCCATGTTCACTTATACCCTCGGCGGCAGCGCTTTCCTGCTGGGTCACCAGCAAGTCAGTGATGACGGTGGCTTCGTCTACCTGAACCAGGGCAGCGTGGTTAACAGCAACGGTCGTCCAGAAGGTGCCGGTGGCTCGAGCTTCTACCTGTTCACCGACAGCATGATCAACGGGTTTGTCCGTGCCGGTGAAAACACCACCTTCGGTCAATACTCCTACGACTTCGCTTCCTTGGGCGTTCCAGGCCTGAAAGCCTCGGTTGCCTACCTGCGTGGTGACGATGTCAAATCCGCCACTGGTGGAAGCGATTACTCCGAGTGGGAACGTGACATGCGTGTGGATTACGTCATCCAGCAAGGCGCATTGAAAGGCTTCGGCACTACCCTGCGTCAGGGTACTTACCGCAGCAGCGGCGTTGGCGACAGCCAGGATCAGACTCGCCTGATCTTTAACTACACTTACAACTTCATGTAAGACGTAGAGCCGTAAAAAAGCCCCGCTCGGCACACGCCGGGCGGGGCTTTTTACGTTTTGGGGCCAGGTAGCGGGATTCTTCTCGTATTTTCCCGCTGTCAGACGCGACCTTCACCGACCCAGCGCTATGGTGCGGACTGCGTTGCATCCTTACGCAGGATGAATGCGCTGAACGATCAGTACATCATCGACCATACACGATACCCTCTTCGTGAATATCCCTGAGCAGGCCCGCCCGGGCTGTGTCGAAAGAGGTCTTTTCGCTGAGAATGAAACTCTCGAACAAACCCGCCTGTACGTCTTTGGCCCACAATCGCCGGCCTCGGGTCACGATCTGGTATTGCATCACGGTCGTTGCCTCGCGCAGATCAATCAGATCCACCGGGCTCCCGGCGATATCCGCCAGGTCTCCCGAAAGCTGCCATAAAAACACCGGGTCGACGTGACCGGACACGAGCACAGCCATATCGACATCACTGTCAGGTCCGGCGGTTCCCTGTGCATGGCTGCCGAACAGGTACACCGCCAGTAAGTCAGGCAAATGGTTTTGCAGATGAGTCAGCAGGGCTTGAGTGTTCATGTCGCCTATCCTAGCCGCTCGTCCTGATATCGGGTCAACAATTTGGTCGCCCAATAAAAAAGCCCCGTCCGGCACACGCCGGGCGGGGCTTTGCGTTTTCGAGTCAGGCCCACCCCTGTAGCCCTTCTCGAAGGTTCTCCTCTTTACAACAACTCGAGGCCTTCTCGAAACCTCGTCGGGAATGTTGAGCCAATAGGCACGCCAGTGCCAGTGAACAGTTTTTTATATTCACAAAAAATCTAGAGAGATCGATATTCATTCTTTTTAAAACCGCTGGAACCGAGGCACAGTCAGGCTCCACTAGATCTCATCCAGGAGCCACACCATGAGCCTCAGACTGGGCGACATCGCCCCCGACTTCGAACAGGACTCCAGCGCCGGCAAGATCCGCTTCCACGAGTGGCTCGGCAATAGCTGGGGCGTGCTGTTTTCCCATCCGGCGGACTTCACGCCGGTCTGCACCACCGAGCTGGGCCTCACCGCCAAGCTCAAGGATGAGTTCGCCCAGCGCGGCGTCAAGGCCATTGCTCTCTCGGTCGATCCGGTGGACTCGCACCATAAATGGATCGAGGACATCAACGAAACCCAGAACACCGTTGTCAACTTTCCGATCCTGGCCGACGCCGATCGCAAGGTCTCGGACCTGTACGACCTGATCCACCCCAATGCCAGCGATACCTTGACCGTGCGTTCACTGTTCGTGATCGACCCGAACAAGAAGATTCGCCTGACCATTACCTACCCGGCCAGCACCGGGCGCAATTTCAATGAAATCCTGCGGGTGATCGATTCCTTGCAATTGACCGACAACTACAAGGTCGCCACCCCGGCCAACTGGCAGGACGGTGATGAAGTGGTGATCGTGCCGTCGCTCAAGGATGAGGAAGAGCTCAAGCAGCGCTTTCCCAAAGGCTATCGTGCCGTGAAGCCATATTTGCGCCTTACTCCGCAGCCCAATCGCTGACGCAAAACCCTTGTGGGAGCGAGCCTGCTCGCGATAGCGGTAGCTCAGCAATATCCATGCTGACTGACACGCCGCTATCGCGAGCAGGCTCGCTCCCACAGGGATCTGCGTGCATCCAGGGTTTTGGCCGTTTCGACGGCCTTTTTGTGGCTTGGAAAAAGTTGATCGCATATTTCAATATCGAATAACTAAATGAATAAATATGATTTATGGATATATGAAGCCCCTGCTATGGTTTGACCCATCCAGCGAGATCGCCCACCGCGAATCGCACAGAACGTAAAAGGAATGGCAGGCATGTTGGTCGTCTCACTCGGTGGCAGTCCCAGCCAGCGCTCCCGCTCCGCAATCTTCCTGGAACGCTCGCAACGCTGGTTGCAGCAACACGGTGTGGAAGTGGTGAGCTATCAGGTGCGGGATTTTCCGGCCGAAGATCTGCTTCATGCCCGCTTCGACAGCCCGAAGATCATTGACCTGCTCCAGCAGATCGAAAATGCCGATGGCCTGCTGATCGCGACCCCTGTCTACAAGGCATCTTTTTCCGGTGCATTGAAGGCCGTGCTGGACCTCCTGCCTGAGCGTGCCCTGAGTCATAAGGTGGTGCTGCCCATGGCGACTGGCGGCAGTATCGCCCACATGCTGGCGGTGGACTACGCCCTCAAGCCGGTGCTGTCGGCGCTCAAGGCCCAGGAAATGCTTCAGGGCATCTTTGCCGAAGACAGCCAGATCGCCTACGGCGAAGGCAGTGCCCAAGCACAGTTGGCACCGGCGCTGCTGCAACGGTTGAATGAGGCACTGGAGCAGTTCTTCAGCGCCATGGCCCGTCGGCCCAAGCCGCTGGAACCCAGCCTGTTGAACGAACGCCTATTGAGTGCTCGCTGGAGCATCTGAACCCCAATACCTCTGATTCAACTCACCTTACTCCGCCGCCAACGGCCCAGCAGGTGCAGCCAAACCCCACAGCAAAAAGGAGAAGCGCCATGCGCTCTGTCATTTTGCGTCGCGGGCTGGTCGCTCTGTTTGCTGCGGCTGTGTCCTTCGGCGTCATTACCCAGGTTCAAGCCGAGACCTTGCGGATCGGTTATCAGAAATACGGCACCCTGGTGCTGCTCAAGGCCAAGGGCACGCTGGAAAAACGCCTCGCAGCCCTTGGCGTGGACGTGCAGTGGACCGAGTTCCCCGGCGGCCCGCAATTGCTCGAAGGCCTGAACGTCGGCTCCATCGATTTTGGTGTTACGGGTGAGACCCCGCCGGTGTTCGCCCAGGCGGCGGGCGCCGATCTGCTCTATGTCGCCTATGAACCGCCGGCCCCCGATAGCGAGGCCATCCTGGTGCCCAAGGATTCACCGATCCAATCGGTGCAGGACCTCAAGGGCAAGAAAGTCGCACTGAACAAAGGTTCGAACGTCCATTACCTGCTGGTGCGTGCGCTGGAGGATGTCGGGCTCAAATACGCCGACATCCAGACCGTTTTCCTGCCGCCGGCCGACGCCCGTGCAGCGTTCGAACGCGGCAGCGTTGACGCCTGGGTGATCTGGGATCCGTACCAGGCTGCCGCCGAACAACAGTTGCAGGCACGTACCCTGCGCGACGGCAAAGGCATCGTCGACAACCATCAGTTCTACCTCGCTACCCGACCCTATGCGCAAAAGAATCCCCAGGTCATCAGCGCCCTGGTGGAAGAAGTGCGCGCCGTAGGGGAGTGGTCCAAGGCCAATCCTGAAGAGGTGACCAAACAGGTGTCACCACTGCTCGGCCTGGCTGAGCCGATTACCCTGACGTCGATAAAGCGCCAGGGTTTCGGGGCCTTGTTCCTCACGCCAGAGGTGGTCGCGGCGCAGCAGAAAATTGCCGACACCTTCTATCAACTCAAGCTGATTCCCAAGCCCCTGAGCATCCGGGATGTGATCTGGACGCCGCCGCCGGCCGTTGCGAACGCGCAGTAATTTGCCCCCTTAGGAGACCACTCCATGAGCCTCAATATTTTCTGGTTCCTGCCTACTCATGGCGACGGCCATTACCTGGGCACCGCCGAAGGCGCCCGCGCCGTCGATCACGGTTACCTGCAACAGATCGCCCAGGCGGCGGATCGGCTGGGTTTCGGCGGTGTGTTGATCCCCACCGGGCGTTCCTGCGAAGACTCCTGGCTGGTGGCCGCGTCGTTGATTCCAGTGACCCAACGTTTGAAGTTCCTCGTGGCCCTGCGCCCCGGGATCATTTCCCCGACGGTAGCGGCGCGCCAGGCCGCGACCCTGGACCGGTTGTCCGGCGGACGGGCGCTGTTCAACCTGGTGACCGGCGGTGACCCGGAAGAGCTGGCCGGCGATGGCCTGTTTCTGGATCACGAGGCGCGCTACCAGGCGTCGGTGGAATTCACCCGCATCTGGCGCCGAGTGCTGGAAGGCGAAACCGTGGATTACGACGGCGAGCACATCAGCGTGAAGGGCGCCAAATTGCTTTACCCGCCGATCCAGCAGCCGCGCCCGCCGCTGTATTTCGGTGGCTCGTCGGAGGCGGCCCAGGACCTTGCTGCCGAGCAGGTGGAAATGGTGCTGACCTGGGGCGAACCGCCGGCGGCCGTCGCGGAGAAAATCCAACAGGTGCGGGCCAAGGCCGCGAAGCTTGGCCGTACCGTGCGCTTCGGCATACGCCTGCACGTGATCGTGCGCGAAACCCATGCCGAAGCCTGGCAGGCGGCCAACCGCTTGATCTCCCATCTGGATGACGACACCATCGCCCGCGCCCAGGCGTCCCTGGCGCGCTTCGACTCGGTGGGGCAACAGCGCATGGCCGCGCTGCATGGGGGGCGGCGTGACAAGCTGGAAGTCAGCCCCAACCTCTGGGCTGGTGTGGGCCTGGTGCGTGGCGGTGCCGGTACGGCGCTGGTGGGCGATGGCCCGACCGTGGCTGCGCGGGTCAAGGAGTACGCCGACCTGGGAATCGACACCTTCATCTTCTCGGGTTATCCACACCTCGAAGAGTCGTATCGCGTGGCGGAGCTGTTGTTTCCGCACCTGGACGTGGAGCGCCCGGAGCAGCCGAAAAGCCAGGGCTACGTGAGCCCGTTCGGGGAAATGGTCGCCAATGACATTCTCCCCAAAGCCGCTTCCCAGAGCTGAGGCGGCCATGAAGAAACTTATCCACAACCTGACGCCCTGGGCTCTGCCGCTGCTGTTGTTGGCGGTGTGGCAACTGTCGGTGTCGGCGGGCTGGTTGTCCACGCGGATCCTGCCTGCCCCGGTGGCGGTGATCGAGGCCGGGATCAGCCTGGTGCGCAGTGGCGAGATCTGGACGCACCTGGCGATCAGCGGTTGGCGGGCAGCGGTCGGGTTCCTGCTCGGCGGGACCATCGGGCTGGTGCTGGGCTTCATCACTGGTCTGTCGAAATGGGGCGAGCGCCTGCTGGACAGCTCGGTACAGATGGTGCGAAACGTGCCGCACCTGGCACTGATTCCGCTGGTGATCCTGTGGTTCGGCATCGACGAGTCGGCGAAGATTTTCCTGGTCGCCCTGGGCACGCTGTTTCCGATCTACCTCAACACCTACCACGGCATCCGCAATGTTGATCCGGCATTGGTGGAAATGTCCCGCAGCTACGGTTTGTCCGGTTTCAGCCTGTTTCGCCAGGTGATCCTGCCAGGCGCGTTGCCTTCGATCCTGGTGGGGGTGCGGTTTGCGTTGGGTTTCATGTGGCTGACGCTCATCGTTGCGGAAACCATCTCCGCCAGCTCCGGCATCGGCTACCTGGCGATGAATGCCCGGGAGTTCCTGCAAACCGACGTGGTGGTGCTGGCGATTCTGTTGTACGCCGTGCTCGGCAAGCTGGCCGACCTCGCGGCTCGCGGGCTTGAGCGGGTCTGGTTGCGCTGGCATCCGGCGTATCAGGTGAGCAAGGGAGGTGCAGCATGACGGCTCAACAACCCCCGCGCCTGTTGCGAGGCATTCCGTTGGCGGTGCGCCAGCTGCAGAAAACCTTCGGCTCGCGCCAGGTGCTGCGGGATATCGACCTGCACATCCCCACCGGACAGTTCGTGGCAGTGGTGGGTCGCAGCGGCTGCGGCAAAAGCACCTTGCTGCGCTTGCTGGCCGGTCTCGATCAACCCTCGGGTGGTGAATTGCTGGCCGGCTCGGCACCGTTGAGCGCCGCGCAACAGGACACCCGCCTGATGTTCCAGGAGGCGCGCCTGTTGCCCTGGAAAAGAATCATCGACAACGTCGGCCTCGGGCTCAAGGGCAACTGGCGCGCCCAGGCGTTGCAGGCGCTGGACGCCGTCGGCCTGGCTGAGCGTGCCGATGAATGGCCGGCGGCTTTGTCCGGTGGGCAGAAGCAGCGGGTGGCCCTGGCTCGCGCGTTGATTCATCAGCCGCGCCTGTTGCTGCTCGACGAACCCCTGGGAGCACTCGACGCCCTGACCCGCATCGAAATGCAACAACTGATCGAACGCCTGTGGCAGCAACACGGTTTTACCGTGTTGCTGGTGACCCACGACGTCAGCGAAGCGGTGGCCATTGCCGACCGGGTGATCCTGATCGAAGACGGCCGGATCGGTCTCGACCTGCCTGTCGATCTGCCACGTCCACGGAGTCGTGGTTCCCATCGCCTGGCGACCCTGGAAACCGAAGTCCTCAACCGCGTGCTGTCCTTGCCCGGCCAACCGCCGGAACCCGAACCCGTTTCACCCTTGCCCACGCAACTGCGCTGGGCGCAATAACACCATCCACACAGGAATCGACACTATGACCATCAAAGCCATCAACGTGCGTAACCAGTTCAAAGGCATCATCAAGGAAATCGTCGAAGGCGACGTACTCTCGGAAATCGACGTCCAGACCGCCTCCGGCATCGTCACCTCGGTCATCACCACCCGCTCGGTCAAGGAGCTGGAGCTGGCAATCGGCAGCGAAGTGATCGCCTTCGTCAAATCCACGGAGGTGTCCATCGCCAAGTTGTGATGTTCAGCCCATGGCCCCGAAAGGTGCGAGCCTTTTGGGGCCCGTTCAGAGCGCCTCGCGCTTGGGCAGGTACGGCGGCAGGTACAACCCCAGGTAGGCATCGAACACCCGCATGCCTTCTTCAGCCATGCGCGGGGTGATCTGGCCGTGTTGCTGCACCGAGCGTGCATAGACCCGGTCGCCCAGCTCCATGGCGAGGGCGAAGACGTCGACGTCATTGGGCAGTGTCGGCAGTTCGAAATGCCGGGCGAAGACTTTGTGCATCAGGTCGCCCAGTTCAAGGTCGTGCTGGCGGTCGGCCTGGGTGACTTCGGTCAGGCCATGCTGGGCCAGGATCAACTGGCGGGCAGCGGCGTCCTGGTCGTAGATTGTCAGCATGCGCTGCTCCACCAACCGCGACAGGTCGTGCCAGTGGTGCAGCGCGCCATGATCGATGGGTGCCTGGAGGCAGGCGCGGAAGGCGGCGTGGACGTCGGCAGTGAGCGCTTCGAGCAGGGCCGGAACGCTGGCGAAAAAGTGATACACGGAGGAGGGCGGGATGTCGGCGCGCTCGGCCACGCTATAAATCGACAGGCTGGCCACGCCTTCGGCCGCCAGCAGCGTGCGAGCGGCATCGAGGATCGAGTCGATCCGGGCCTGGCTGCGTGCGCGGGGTTTGCGCGGGGTGGCGGTGCGTGTCATGGGGCTCTCCTGCAGGGCAGCGCGCATTGTACGCAGAGCAAGCTGATGATCCATACTGCTTTTGTGGCGAGGGGATTTATCCCCGCTGGGGCGCGAAGCGGCCCTTCTTTTTTTGGGGCTGCTGCGCAGCCCAGCGGGGATAAATCCCCTCGCCACAACGGCCATAAAAAAACGCCGCGGCCCTGAGGGCAGCGGCGTTTCTCTTTACTGCAACCGCTTAAACGGTATGCAGGTACCAGTTGTACTCAAGGTCGGAGATGGAGTGTTCGAATTCCTCCAGCTCGCTTTCCTTGCAGGCCACGAAGATATCGATGTACTTCGGATCGATGTACTTGGCCATGACTTCGCTGTCGTCCAGCTCGCGCAAGGCATCACGCAAGTTGTTCGGCAGGCTCTGTTCGTTCTGCTCGTAGCTGTTGCCTTCCACCGGTGCGCCCGGCTCGATCTTGTTGACCAGGCCATGGTGGACGCCCGCCAGCACGGCGGCCATCAGCAGATACGGGTTGGCATCGGCGCCGGCCACGCGGTGCTCCAGGCGTACGGCATCGGCGGCGCCGGTGGGTACGCGCAGGGCCACGGTGCGGTTGTCCAGGCCCCAGGACGGCGAGTTCGGCACATAGAACTGCGCGCCAAAACGACGGTAGGAGTTCACGTTCGGGCAGAGGAACGCCATCTGCGCAGGCAGGGTCTCGAGCACACCGCCGATCGCGTGACGCAGCGCGGCGTTCTGCTCGGGATCCTCGCTGGCAAAGATATTCTTGCCATCCTTGTCCAGAATCGAAATATGAACGTGCAGACCATTGCCCGCCTGGCCCGGGTACGGCTTGGCCATGAAGGTGGTGTCCATTTCATGGTCGTAGGCGATGTTCTTGATCAGGCGCTTGAGCAGTACCGCGTAGTCGCAAGCCTTGATCGGGTCGGCCACGTGGTGCAGGTTCACTTCGAACTGCGCCGGGGCACTTTCCTTGACGATGGCGTCGGCGGGAATGCCTTGCTCCTTGGCACCTTCCAGGATGTCCTGGAGGCAGTCGACGTATTCGTCCAGGTCGTCGATCAGGTAGACCTGGGTCGAGTGCGGGCGTTTACCGGAGATCGGCGAGCGGGGCGGTTGTGGGCGTCCATTCACGTTCTCCTGGTCGATCAGGTAGAACTCCAGCTCGAATGCCGCGCAGATGGTCAGGCCCAGTTCGTCGAACTTGGTCACGACCTGGCGCAGGACTTCGCGAGGGTCGGCGAAGAAAGGCTCGCCTTCAAGTTCGTGCATGGTCATCAGCAGTTGCGCTGTAGGGCGCTTCTGCCAGGGTTCGTTGGAGAGGGTGCCCGGGATGGGGTAGCAGATCCGATCGGCATCGCCGATGTCCAGGCCCAGGCCGGTGCTTTCCACCGTCGAGCCATTGATATCCAGGGCAAACAGGGAGGCCGGCAGGTTGATGCCTTTCTCGTAAACCTTGTGGAGGCTGGTGCGTTCGATGCGCTTGCCGCGCACCACACCATTCATATCCGCAATCAGAAGGTCAACGTACAGAACCTCAGGATGTTCCTTAAGGAACGCGTTCGCTTCGTTAAGCTGAACGGCACGCGGGGGTACCGACATGATGCAACACCTTTGTTGTTAAAAATATCAATCATTGATCTCTTCGAAAGCCAGTCAACCCGAACGGCATGCCGAAGTCAAGCAGGGCCTTTTTTGCCCTAAAAAAGCACCTGAGGGGCTTTTTTGAGGCAGTTTGGGGCGTTTTTTTCCCTTTAAAGGACTTGGCGCCCGCACGCTTGAGCGGGCCGTGTTGTATTTTTTACGGGGGTGTTGTGTAAAAAAATGAACAAGGCTAAGCTCGATTCAAACCCATAACAGCAATAATACCGGGGTGCTTCATGTCTCGCCTGCCGTACCAACGGCCTCACCAACTGTTCCAGCAGATCGGTTGGCATGCTCGTCGCAATGCTCATTGCATCAGTGGCGACCCCTGTTCCCCGGCCACGACGATGGCCGCCAAGCGCTTGCCCATGCTGATGCCGCTCCCGTCGGATCAGTCGTCATCATCGTCCAATATTCTGGACGCTCTGGACGAATCTCTCTTTAGCGGCTCTCCTTCAACTTTAGAACCTTTTTTCCGGCCTATTGCCGGGCAAGGGCAACACAACGCGACGCCGATGCGTCAAACAACGCCTGGCTACTGAACGCAGCCAGGAAACTCACGCCTAGAGGCATTTATGAGTAACAACCTCGACCAGCTCACCGATTGGTTGAAAAACCATAAGATCACAGAAGTCGAATGCATGATTGGCGACCTGACCGGCATCACCCGGGGCAAGATCTCGCCGACCAACAAGTTCATTGCCGAAAAAGGCATGCGCCTGCCCGAGAGCGTTCTGCTCCAGACCGTTACGGGCGACTATGTCGAAGACGACATCTATTACGAACTGCTCGACCCTGCCGACATCGACATGATGTGCCGCCCGGACGAAAACGCAGTATTCCTCGTGCCCTGGGCCATCGAGCCTACCGCCCAGGTGATCCACGACTCCTACGACAAACAGGGCAACCCCATCGAGCTGTCGCCGCGCAACGTGCTCAAGAAGGTGCTCAAGCTCTATGCCGACAAGGGCTGGCAGCCGATCGTCGCGCCGGAAATGGAGTTCTACCTGACCAAGCGCAGCGACGACCCGGACTTCCCGCTGCAACCGCCCGTAGGCCGTTCCGGCCGCCCGGAAACTGGACGCCAGTCCTTCTCCATCGAAGCGGCCAACGAATTCGACCCGCTGTTCGAAGACGTCTACGACTGGTGCGAATTGCAGGAGCTGGACCTCGACACCCTGATCCACGAGGACGGCACGGCGCAGATGGAAATCAACTTCCGTCATGGCGATGCCTTGTCCCTGGCCGACCAGATCCTGGTGTTCAAGCGCACCATGCGCGAGGCGGCGCTCAAGCACAACGTAGCCGCTACCTTCATGGCCAAGCCCATGACCGGCGAGCCGGGCAGTGCGATGCACCTGCACCAGAGCATCATCGACAAGGAGACCGGCAAGAACGTTTTCTCCAACGAAGACGGGAGCATGAGCGAGCTGTTCCTGCACCACATCGGTGGCCTGCAGAAATTCATTCCCGAGTTGCTGCCGCTGTTCGCCCCCAACGTCAACTCGTTCCGCCGCTTCCTGCCAGACACCTCGGCACCGGTGAACGTGGAGTGGGGCGAAGAGAACCGCACCGTGGGCCTGCGGGTACCGGATGCCGGGCCGCAGAACCGTCGGGTGGAAAACCGCTTGCCGGGGGCCGACGCCAACCCGTACCTGGCGATTGCCGCCAGCCTGTTGTGCGGCTTCATCGGCATGGTCGAAGGCATCAACCCGAGCGCGCCGGTGGTGGGTCGTGGTTACGAGCGTCGCAACCTGCGCCTGCCGCTGACCATCGAAGACGCCCTGGAGCGCATGGAAAACAGCACTACCATCGAGAAATACCTGGGCAAGAAATTCATCACGGGCTACGTCGCCGTCAAGCGGGCCGAGCATGAAAACTTCAAGCGCGTCATCAGTTCGTGGGAGCGGGAATTCCTGCTCTTTGCCGTCTGAGGCGCCGGGCGGGGTTGCCTCCGGCAGCTTCGCCCCCACCGATATAAAGGAGAATTCGCATGACTCGCAACAACCCGCAAACCCGTGAATGGCAGGCCCTGAGCAGCGATCATCACCTGGCCCCGTTCAGCGATTTCAAGCAGCTCAAAGAGAAAGGCCCGCGCATCATCACCCACGCCAAGGGCGTCTACCTCTGGGACAGTGAAGGCAACAAGATTCTCGACGGCATGGCCGGCCTCTGGTGCGTGGCCGTCGGCTACGGCCGCGATGAGCTGGCCGACGTCGCCAGCCAGCAGATGCGCGAGTTGCCGTACTACAACCTGTTCTTTCAGACCGCCCACCCGCCGGCGCTGGAACTGTCCAAAGCCATCGCCGATATCGCCCCTGAAGGCATGAACCACGTGTTCTTCACCGGCTCCGGCTCCGAAGGCAACGACACCATGCTGCGGATGGTCCGCCACTATTGGGCTATCAAGGGCCAGCCGAACAAGAAAGTCATCATCAGCCGCAAGAACGGTTACCACGGTTCCACCGTGGCCGGCGCGAGCCTGGGCGGCATGACCTATATGCATGAGCAGGGCGACCTGCCGATCCCGGGCATCGTCCACATCGCCCAGCCGTACTGGTTCGGCGAAGGTGGCAACATGAGCCCCGAGGAATTCGGCGTGTGGGCGGCCAATCAACTGGAAGAGAAGATCCTGGAGATCGGCGTGGACAACGTCGGCGCCTTCATCGCCGAACCGATCCAGGGCGCGGGCGGCGTGATTGTGCCGCCGGACAGCTACTGGCCGCGCATGAAGGAGATCCTCGCCAAGTACGACATCCTGTTCGTGGCTGACGAAGTGATCTGTGGTTTCGGGCGCACCGGTGAGTGGTTCGGTACCGACTTCTACGGTTTGAAGCCGCACATGATGACCATCGCCAAGGGCCTGACCTCCGGCTACATCCCCATGGGCGGCCTGATCGTGCGTGACGATGTGGTCGAGGTGCTCAACGAAGGCGGCGACTTCAACCACGGTTTCACTTACTCCGGTCACCCGGTGGCCGCCGCGGTGGCGCTGGAAAACATCCGCATCCTGCGTGAAGAAAAAATCATCGAGCGGGTCCACAGCGAAACGGCACCCTATTTGCAGAAACGCCTGAGGGAACTGAACGACCACCCGCTGGTGGGTGAAGTGCGCGGTGTCGGCCTGCTGGGGGCGATCGAACTGGTCCGGGACAAGGCCACACGCCAGCGCTACGAAGGCAAGGGCGTGGGCATGATCTGCCGGCAGTTCTGCTTCGATAACGGGCTGATCATGCGGGCCGTGGGCGACACCATGATCATTGCGCCGCCGCTGGTGATCAGCAAGGCCGAGGTGGATGAGCTGGTGACCAAGGCGCGGCTGTGCCTGGACCTGACCCTCAGTGCGTTGCAAGGCTAAGTGCTAGGCTCTGTGCGAGGTGCTTTCAAGGGCCTCGCCCAGTCTGAACAAAAGGTTTGGGCTTGTGTTGAAAGCCTGCCCTGGAACTTGCCAGACTACCGGCTGTTCAAGTTGCCCGCGAGCCGGCTACTGAACTGTGGCTAAAAAGAATAACTGGAGCATCATCCATGAAGGCAATAGGTATGAAGATAGCTGGCAAGACCCTCCTCGCCATGTCCCTGATGGGCGTGATGGCGAGTGCCGTTCAGGCGGACGATAAAGTGCTGCATGTCTATAACTGGTCCGACTACATCGCACCGGACACGGTCGCCAAGTTCGAGAAAGAGTCGGGGATCAAAGTGGTCTACGACGTGTTCGACAGCAACGAAACCCTGGAGGCCAAGTTGCTGGCCGGCAAATCGGGTTACGACATCGTGGTGCCGTCGAACAACTTCCTGGCCAAGCAGATCAAGGCCGGCGTCTACCAGCCACTGGACAAGTCCAAGCTGCCGAACTGGAAGAACCTCGACACCGACCTGCTCAAGGCCGTGGGCGATGCCAGCGACAAGGGCAACCAGCACGCCTTCCCTTATATGTGGGGCACCATCGGCATCGGTTATAACCCCGAGAAGGTCAAGGCCGCACTGGGTGTCGACAAGATCGATTCCTGGGATGTCCTGCTCAAGCCGGAAAACATCGCCAAGCTCAAGGGCTGCGGCGTGAGCTTCCTCGATTCGCCGACCGAGATGATTCCGGTGGCGTTGCACTACCTGGGCTACCCGACCGACAGCCAGGACAAGAAACAACTGGCTGACGCCGAGGCGCTGTTCCTCAAGATCCGTCCTTCGATCAGCTACTTCCATTCGTCCAAGTACATCTCCGACCTGGCCAACGGCAACATCTGCGTAGCCGTGGGTTACTCGGGTGATATCGAGCAGTCCAAGTCCCGTGCGGCCGAAGCCGGCGGCAAGGTCAAGGTGGCCTACGCTATTCCGAAAGAAGGCGCCGGCTCGTTCTACGACATGGTCGCCATTCCGAAGGATGCCGAGAACGTCGACGCTGCCTACAAGTACATGAACTTCCTGATGAAGCCGGAAATCATGGCTGAGATCACCGACAACGTGCGCTTCCCGAACGGCAACAAGGCCGCTACGGCGTTGGTGGACAAGGAAATCTCCGGTGATCCGAACATCTATCCGTCGGACGCAGTGAAAGCCAAGCTCTACGCGATCAGCGACCTGCCGCCGGCCACCCAGCGGCTGCTGACCCGCAGCTGGACCAAGATCAAATCCGGTAAATAAACCGGCCTGAGGCATCTTCCTGTTGTCGCCGTCATCACGGCGGCGGCAACAGGAGCAACTAAATAACTAAAAGTTTTGCTGGATCGGTTTATCGAGGGTAAGTTGCGCGCCGGTTTTGTTGCAGGGTCCATTGCGGCCAGGCAACGGGGGCAACTTGGGCCCGACTATTCAAGAGGACCTCCACGTGCCAGTCTTTTCTTTGTTACGCAACGCCTTGCTGGTCGGTGCAGGCCTGACGCTCGCAGTCAGCGTCCAGGCGGCTTCCACCGTGCATATTTATAACTGGTCGGACTACATCGGCGAGACCACCCTGGCGGATTTCGAAAAAGCCACCGGGATCAAGCCGGTCTACGACGTGTTCGATTCCAACGAAACCCTGGAGGGCAAGTTGCTGGCCGGTCGTACCGGTTACGACGTGGTCGTGCCGTCCAACCACTTCCTGGGCAAGCAGATCAAGGCCGGGGCCTTCCAGAAGCTCGACAAGGCACAGTTGCCCAACTACGCCAACCTCGACCCTGCGCTGCTCAAGCGCCTGGAGCGTAACGACCCGGGCAACCAGTACGCCGTGCCATACCTGTGGGGCACCAACGGCATCGGCTACAACGTCGAGAAGATCAAGGCCGTCCTGGGGGTCGACAAGATCGATTCGTGGGCCATGCTGTTCGAGCCGGAGAACATCAAAAAACTCTCCAGTTGCGGCGTCTCGTTCCTCGATTCGGGTGACGAGATGATCCCGGCGATGCTCAATTACCTGGGCCTGAGCCCCAACAGCGAAGACCCCGAAGACTACAAGAAGGCCGAGGCCCAGCTCCTCAAGATTCGGCCTTATGTGACCTATTTCAACTCCTCCAAGTACATCTCCGACCTGGCCAATGGCGAGATCTGCGTGGCCGCCGGTTTCTCCGGCGATATCTTCCAGGCCCGGTCACGTGCCAGCGAAGCCGGCAAGGGCGTCGAGATCGCCTACGTGATCCCCAAGGAAGGCGGCAACCTCTGGTTCGACATGCTGGCGATCCCGCGTGACGCCACCAACGTCAAGCAAGCCCATGCCTTCATCAACTACCTGCTCAAGCCTGAGGTGATCGCCCAGGTCAGCGACACCGTCGGTTATGCCAACCCGAACCCAAAGGCTGGCGAGCTGATGGATCAGAAAGTCCGCACCGACGAAGCGGTTTATCCACCGCAAGCGGTCGTCGACAAGCTCTACGTCAACTCTGAGTTGCCGCCCAAGATCCAACGACTGATGACCCGCAGCTGGACCAAGGTCAAGTCGGGTAAATAACCGCTCTAACCAAGGTTCGCCCGTATGGGGCGAACTGTAAATTCTGTGGGAGTTTCGTAAATGGCTGTTGCCTCCGGCGCCTATAAGAAAGCCCTCGAGGGCGACCAGACACCCAAGCAGGTGCTGGTCAAAATCGACCGGGTCACGAAGAAGTTCGACGAGACGATTGCCGTGGACGATGTGTCCCTGGAGATCAAAAAAGGCGAGATCTTCGCCTTGCTCGGCGGTTCGGGTTCGGGCAAATCCACGTTGCTGCGCATGCTTGCCGGCTTTGAGCGGCCCACGGAGGGGCGGATTTTCCTCGACGGCGAGGACATCACCGACATGCCGCCCTATGAGCGGCCGATCAACATGATGTTCCAGTCCTACGCCTTGTTCCCGCACATGACCGTGGCGCAGAACATCGCCTTCGGCCTGCAGCAGGACAAGATCCCCAAGGCCGACATCGACGCCCGCGTGGCCGAGATGCTCAAGCTGGTGCAGATGAGCCAGTACGCCAAGCGCAAACCGCACCAGCTCTCCGGCGGCCAGCGCCAGCGCGTGGCCCTGGCCCGTTCGCTGGCCAAGCGTCCGAAGCTGTTGCTGCTCGACGAGCCGATGGGTGCCCTGGACAAGAAGCTGCGCTCGCAAATGCAGCTTGAGCTGGTCGAGATCATCGAGCGGGTCGGCGTCACCTGCGTCATGGTGACCCACGACCAGGAAGAGGCCATGACCATGGCCGAGCGCATCGCGATCATGCACCTGGGCTGGATCGCCCAGATCGGCAGCCCGATCGACATCTACGAAACCCCGACCAGCCGACTGGTCTGCGAGTTCATCGGCAACGTCAACATCTTCGAGACCGAAGTGGTGGACGACGCCGAAGGCCACGCGGTGCTGACCTGCAAGGACCTGGACCGCAACATCTACGTGGGCCACGGCATCAGCACCTCGGTGCAGGACAAGTCGGTGACCTACGCCATTCGCCCGGAAAAACTGCTGGTGACCGTCGAGCAGCCGACCTGTGAGCACAACTGGTCCAGCGGCAAGGTCCATGACATTGCCTACCTGGGTGGGCATTCGGTGTTCTACGTCGAGCTGCCGAGCGGCAAGCTGGTGCAGTCCTTCGTCGCCAACGCCGAGCGCCGTGGCCAGCGGCCGACCTGGGGCGACCAGGTGTTCGTCTGGTGGGAAGACGACAGCGGCGTGGTGCTTCGCTCATGAACATGCGCAAATTCAAACGCCGACTCGATCGAATAACGCCCGGTGGCCGTCAACTGGTCATCGGGGTGCCCTTCATCTGGCTGTTCCTGTTCTTCATGCTGCCGTTCTTCATCGTCCTGAAGATCAGCTTCGCCGAAGCCGACGTGGCCATTCCGCCGTACACCGAGATCTACAGCTACGTCGACCAGAAGCTGCAGGTGCTGCTCAACTTCGCCAACTACGCGATGCTCAGCGAGGATGAGCTGTACATCGCCGCTTACCTGGGCTCGTTAAAGATGGCCCTGATCAGCACCGCGCTGTGCCTGCTGATCGGTTACCCGATGGCCTACGCCATTGCCAATGCCCGCAAAGAGACGCAGACGGTGCTGGTGCTGCTGATCATGATGCCGACCTGGACCGCGATCCTGATCCGCGTCTACGCGTGGATGGGCATCCTCAGCAACAACGGTCTGCTCAATGGTTTCCTGATGAGCATGGGCTGGATCAGCGAACCGCTGCAGATCCTCAACACCAACCTGGCGGTCTATATCGGCGTGGTCTACTCCTACCTGCCGTTCATGATCCTGCCGCTGTACGCCAACCTGGTCAAACATGACGCCAGCCTGCTGGAGGCCGCCTCCGACCTGGGTTCGAGCACGTTCAACAGCTTCTGGAAAATCACCGTGCCGCTGTCCAAGAACGGCATCATCGCCGGCTGCATGCTGGTATTCATTCCGGTGGTGGGCGAGTTCGTGATCCCGGAACTGCTCGGCGGTCCGGAAACCCTGATGATCGGTAAAGTGCTGTGGCAGGAATTCTTCAATAACCGTGACTGGCCGGTGGCGTCCGCCCTGGCGGTGGTGATGCTGGCGATCCTGATCGTGCCGATCATCCTGTTCAACCGCAGTCAGGCCAAAGAAATGGAGGGCAAGGAATGAAGCGCTTCAGTTTTTCAAGCCTGATGCTGGTGCTGGGATTGCTGTTCATCTACGCGCCAATGGTGATCCTGGTGATCTACTCGTTCAACGCCTCGAAACTGGTGACGGTGTGGGGCGGTTGGTCGGTCAAGTGGTACGTCGGCCTGCTGGACAACAGCCAACTGATGGGCTCGGTGCTGCGTTCGCTGGAAATCGCCTGCTACACGGCGGTGGCCGCGGTGGCCCTGGGTACGCTGGCGGCCTTCGTGCTGACCCGCATCACCCGCTTCAAAGGACGCACGCTGTTCGGCGGCCTGGTCACCGCGCCGCTGGTGATGCCGGAAGTGATCACCGGTCTGTCGCTGTTGCTGCTGTTCGTGGCCATGGCGCAGATGATCGGCTGGCCCCAGGAACGTGGCATCGTCACGATCTGGATCGCCCACACCACGTTCTGCGCGGCCTATGTGGCGGTGGTGGTTTCGTCACGCTTGCGTGAGTTGGACCTGTCCATCGAAGAGGCGGCCATGGACCTCGGTGCGCGGCCGTGGAAGGTGTTCATCCTGATCACCATCCCGATGATCGCGCCGTCGCTGGCGGCGGGCGGCATGATGTCGTTCGCGTTGTCCTTGGACGACCTGGTGCTGGCGAGCTTCGTCTCGGGCCCGGGCTCGACGACCCTGCCGATGGAAGTGTTCTCGGCGGTGCGCCTGGGCGTGAAGCCGGAGATCAACGCCGTGGCGAGCCTGATCCTGCTGGCGGTGTCGCTGGTCACCTTCCTGGTCTGGTACTTCAGCCGCCGCGCCGAAGAAAACCGCAAGCGGGCGATCCAGCAAGCCATCGAGGAAAGTGCTGCCGATTCCTGGAAGCAGCCGGAAGTCCGTCGGGCGGCCGCCACTGCTCAGGCCTGAATGAGGCAGTGTGGCGAGGGAGGCAAGCTCCCTCGCCACAGGTTTTTTGGTTGAACCTGAAACCGCTATCGCGAGCAGGCTCGCTCCTACAGAGGATTTGTGGCAGGTCAATAGACCATGAGCGACAGACAACCCTGTGGGAGCGAGCCTGCTCGCGATAGCGGTGGGACAGTCGAAGAATATGCCACGCCATCCCTCATTTCTTCAGCGTGTCATGCGCCTCCAATGCCCGCAGCGAGTAGATGTACGCCGCGCCAGCATTCAATGAAACAGCCGTGGCCAGGGTCGCGGCGATTTCTTCGCGGGTGGCGCCGGCCTTGATGGCGGCGTCGGTGTGCACGCCGATGCAACCGTCGCAGCGGGTGGTGATCGCCACAGCGATGGAGATCAGCTCCCGGGTCTTGGCATCGAGCACATTGTTCTCGGCCGCGGCTTCATCCAGGGCCATGTAGGCCTTGACCATTTTCGGGTTGCTCTTGCCCAGGGCACCGAAGGCGCTCTTGATGGTGGGCAGCAGTTCGGACCAGTTGTTGAACATCGCATTGACTCCATTGAGGGTGGACGGGGAACCCCCTGTAGTCTTGACCAACAATGACGATCAAGCCTGCCGGTGACGGAAAAAACCTACCTCGCCCGACTCAGGGCGCTGTCCTGGCCGGCAACAGCTTCAGGGTGTCATGGGTGTTGGCGGTCACTTCTTCCTCGGCCAGGTGCGCCTGGTGATACAGGCCCTCGATGTAGGCTTCGGCCTGATCGGCGTAATACTTGTCGAACGGTACGCCGCTCTGGCCGACGGGGTTGATGGTGAGGCTGTGGGTCGGGTCGGCGAAATCGATGATGCGTCGCGTGGACGGGCCGTAGGTGACCGGCCAGGGCGCCGGGCCGATCCTGGCCGAGAGGTTGTTGGGCACTTCATGGGTACCGGGCGCGGCGAACGGGCCGACGTTGAAGATCCGGTCCAACGGCTTCTGCATGCCCAATGGATGTCCGTGGGTGAGGGTATGGGCGTTGCCCCATTGCCATTGCGTGGCGTCGTCACCGAAGGTGGCCTTCAGGTGCGCCAGGCTTTTGCTCCAGGCCGCCTTCACGATGTCGGCACGGGCCTCCTTGCCCAGGGTCGTGCGATCGTCCCACCATGGCGAGTCCGCCGAGGCGGCCAGGCGCGGCAGCGCGGCGTCGATCACGCGGGTCGACAATGCGGTTTCAAAAAAACCGTCTCCCAGTTCATCGTGCAGGGCGGCATCAGCCAGGTTGAACAGGAACTGGTTGAACAGCGTGGCGCTGATGGAATCCAGCGGGTAATCGCCCGGCCATTGCGCCAGTTGTTCCACCCACTTGCGTTCCTGCGGATCGCTGACCACTTCCCTCAACACCGGCAGCAAGGGCGCCAGCAAGCGCGGCCCATAGCCGGTGGTGGTGCCCAGTTGCAGCTGGCGGGTGGCTTCGATGTCCCACTTCGTCTGTTTGTCGCTGAGCTGCAGATTGAGTTGCTGCCCGCGGTCGGCGAGGTTGTAGTAGCCCGGGACCTCGATGCCGCTGGGGGAAACCGGCTGGAAATTCGCCGAAACGATATAGCCACGGGCCGGGTTCTCTTCCTGGGGATTGTTGCTGAAGGGGTAGAAGCCCTCCTTTTCCGCCTCCGGGCTGCTGCCATCGAGCAGGAAGCCGGGTTTCACTCCCGCCGGCCGCTTGGGCAGTTGGGCGGCGGCCCACCAGCCGATATCGCCCTTGGCATTGGCCCAGACCACATTCAGCCCCGGCGCATGGATCTTGGCTGACGCTCCGCGCGCCTTGACCAGTGTGTCGGCACGGTTGAGCTGGTAGAAGGCCTCGAGGATCGGATTGCGGCTTTCCAGGAACCCCCACCACATGGCGATCGGCGTGTTGCCGGCATTGGCCCCGAGCAGATCATTGACGATCGGGCCGTGGGGCGACTGGCGCAGCACCAGCGTCACCGGGGCCTGGCCTTTCACCGCGATCTGTTGTTCGCTACGGGTCATGTCCACCCACTGGTCGCGATACCAGACCTGTTCGGGGTTGTCCGGGTTGATCTTCTCGGCAATCAGGTCCAGGTCGTCGTTCTGGAACATGGTGACGCTCCAGCCGAAATCCTTGTTCATGCCCAGGGTCGCAAACGGCAACAATGCCTGGTAGTGCCCGTAGAGTTCGAAGCCCGGCGCCGAAAGGTGTGCCTCATACCACACCGAGGGTGTGGAGAAGCGGATGTGCGGGTCACCCGCCAACAAAGGTTTGCCGCTGCGGGTATGGCTGCCGGCAACGGCCCAGGCATTGCTGCCTTCGAATTGCGGCAGGCCGCTTCCGACCAGGGCCTGTTCGCTCAAGCGGGCCAAGGCATCGAGGCCTTTCCAGTCGGCGTCGGCCAGTGGCAGGGCGGATTTGCGGTGCTCGCCCAGCACGCCCTTGGGTTGCCAGTCGAGGTCGAAAATATTCAGGTAGTCAGCGCCCAGTTGATCGCGCACATAGGTCAGCAGCGGTTCGGTACGAAAGGCGGCGGCGAAACTGTAGGCCATGTAGCCGGTAATGCTCACCGTGTCTTCAACGGTGAACGGGCGCTTGGGAATCCCCAGGACATCGAACTCCAGCGGCCGGGCGTGGCTGTCCTGGTAGCGGTTGATGCCGTCGAGATAAGCCTGCATCGCGATCCAGGCCGGGGACTGCGGGTCCTGTTCCGCCACATAACGGGCGGCGCGCTCGCGGATACGCAGGCTGCGCATCAGCTTATCGGTGTCGAGCAGTTTCGGCCCCAGCACCTCGGCCAGCTCACCACGGGCGAGGCGGCGCATGACCTCCATCTGGAACAACCGGTCCTGGGCATGGACGTAACCAAGCGCACGGTACAGGTCGGTTTCGTTCTCGGCACGGATATGCGGCACGCCGCGTTCGTCGTAGCGCACGGTCACCGAGCCTTGCAGCCCCTGCAACTGCACCGTGCCCTGGCGGGTGGGCTGCTTGCTGTAGAGGTAACCGCCGGTGACGATGAGGGCGGTGACGACCAATGACAGAAAGGCAATGAGGCTGCGTTTCATGGTGCTCCCTTATTCGGATGGTGCGTCCTTGCTCCATGGACAATAACAGCCCACCGCCAGTGTGTGGGTCGCATTGACTGCGCGACCAACGTTCAAGGCCTCGAGGATCGGCTCGATGAAGCTGTTGTTCGAATTACAGGTCAAGCCTTCGCTGTAGGGACCGAAGTAAGCCAGTTTGCCAGTTCGATTCCAGATCGCCACGGCGGGGCTGGCGGGAATCTGCTCCGAACCGGGCAGCGCCGAAAGTGGCTTGAGGCTGCTCAGCGTGGTCGGTAGATGGCCTTGAGTGCCGCTTTTCTGTACCGAATAAAACTCGACACCTTGCGCAGCGTACTTATCGACCAGTTCGGACAGGTGCTGCTGATTGCCGACGTTGCACGGACAGGCAGGGTCCCAGAAGTGCACCAGCCGGATCGGGCCCGGCCCGGCCAGCTCGGGCGGCAGGCGCAAAGGGTCGCCGGAAAACACTGCCGTGTGTTGGCTGAATGCTCGCAGGAAACGTCCCTGGAACCAGTCGTAGGCGACCCACAACACGACGGCGCACCCAAGGGCAAGCAGACTGGCAAGCAGAGTAGGGCGGTGGGACGGGCGCATGGATTCATCCTCTGAAGCCGCGTAGCTTGCCATGCCTGTCGCGACAGATGAATATCGCAGGTCTACAAAGTCTGTTTCGCGCTTTTGCGCATCTGCCTGGGAATATTGATGCCTGCCACTTTCGACCCCGATGACCTGCGCGCCAGCCTGCAACCCTTGGCCCAGTGGCAACCGCTATCGGCGCAGGCGCAGGCCTACCAACACTTCTATGGGTTGGATTTTCCCCAGCGGACCTTGCGCAAGGGGCTTGGGCGTTTCGAGATCGACGGGTATGAGGTGGTCGGCCAGGTCTGGTGGCCGGAAAAAGCCGTGGCGACGTTATTCGTGTTCCATGGATATTACGACCACATGGGGCTTTACCGGCACTTGATCGAATGGGGGCTCGAGCAGCAGTTCGCGGTGATTGCCTGCGACCTGCCGGGCCACGGACTGTCCAGCGGCGAGCGCGCCAGCATCGGCGATTTCGCCGAGTATCAGGCCACGTTGCAGGGCCTGTTGGCCGAGGCCGGGAAGCTGGACCTGCCGCAGCCCTGGCATCTCTGCGGGCAAAGCACCGGTGGCGCAATCGTGGTCGATCATGTGCTCAACCAGGGGGCAAACAGCCCGGCCCAGGGCCAGGTCATCCTGTTGTCCCCCTTGGTGCGCCCTCGGGCCTGGGGCTGGTCACGGTTGAGTTATTACCTGCTCAAGCCTTTCGTGACCGGTATCGCCCGGCGCTTCAGCGAAAACTCCACCGACCCGCAGTTCCTGCCGTTCCTGCAAGCCGACCCGCTGCAACCGCTACGCCTGCCTACCGCCTGGGTGGGCGCGTTGGGGCGTTGGATCAAGCGTATCGAAGCCGCCCCGAACAGCCCGCGCCGGCCCTTGATCGTGCAGGGCCAGGCGGACATGACGGTGGATTGGCAACATAACCTGCAAGTGTTGCAGGGCAAATTCGACCGGCCCCAGGTGTTGATGCTGCCCGAGGGCCGCCATCACCTGGCGAATGAAGTGCTGGCGATGCGGGAGGAGATGTTCGGGTTTCTGACCAAGCGGATGAGCCGGATCCGGCGGTGACTTCAAGGGCCCTATCGCGAGCAGGCTCGCTCCCACAGGGTGTTGAGTGAGCCTGGATTTCGCGAACGCCGAAGGTCCAATGTGGGAGCGAGCCTGCTCGCGATGGCGGCATCTCAGACGCTGAAGTTTCTATTGTCCGAGACTCTGCCCCACCGCCAACCCCGCCCGGATCGCCGCCAGGGCCGCCTGGTAATAGGCCCGGCCCTCGGCCGATTCGGCAAAGGTGGAGAACTCCTCCAGCTCGGCATCCGTGAGGTCACGGTAGACGTACAGCAGTGTGTTGTTCAGGTCAGCGCCGATCTGATCCATTAGCCGCTGGCGCTGGCCGTTCAGCATGCCCTGGGCCTGGCCGCCGCCGAGCAGGCCGGGGATCATCGAACTCAGGCTGTCGGCCGCCACGCCGGCGATGGCCAGGCTCACTTCGGCGCCGGCCTCGCGGGCGGGCAGGGCCTGGGCCAGGTGGCCGATGATCAGCAGGCGGTTGTCGCTGGCCGGCATCTTGGGCAGGCCCTTGGCGTTCTTTGCCAATTGGTCGCGACGGGTCGCCAACAGCTCGGCGGCCACGACCTTGCGGCCCAGGGGCGACTGGAAAAACGCCAGGGCCGGGCTTGGATCACGAAGATTGCGGCGCATCTGCGCCTCGGCCCGCTGGTCCATGGCCTGGGGGGCGAAGCGCTGGTTGCTGTTGTTCACCAGTGCCTGGAACACCGCCGGTGGCAGGCTGTTCTGGTAACGCTGCTGCGCGGAGCTCAAGGCATCGTTGAAATGCGCGCGCTGTTCCGGCCAGCCGGCGACCTTGTATAACTGGTCATAGCTGTCTGCCCAGGCGGGCAAAACGCAGAACATCAACAGTGAGAAAAGCAAACGGCGCATAGGGACTCCTGTCAGCAGCCGACTATTCTCCGTGGGGTGTGGGAACTTGTCGAGAATTCGTATCAAGTTCGTACGGCGGTGCCACTTGGCGCGGCCAACCCGCTGCGTGGCGCTGTCGGTTTTGCAGGCACAGGAATACTATGCGCGCCATGCAAATACCTTCTGATCACCCGTTGCTGTTACGTATCGTCGACGACCTGGCCGAGCGCGGCTGGTCGCAGCAGAACATCTTCCTGCCGGATACGCTGACCCGTGCCCTGGCGGCCGAGTGTCGCCAGCGTGCCGCCGAAGGCGAACTGGCCCCGGCCGCAGTCGGGCGCGGCGTGTCTTCGGAGATCCGCGAAGGCATACGGGGTGATCGCATCCAATGGATCGAACCCGGCCAGGCCGAAGCCTGCGACCGTTACCTGGGGCTGATGGACAGCCTGCGCGAGGCGCTGAACCGTGGGCTCTTCCTGGGCCTGGAGGATTTCGAAAGCCACTTCGCCCTGTACCCGCCCGGCGCGTTCTACCTCAAGCATGTCGACCGCTTTCGCGATGACGACCGGCGCATGGTGTCGACGGTGCTCTACCTCAATGACGCCTGGTTGCCGGAGCATGGCGGGCAGTTGCGCATGTACCTGGACGACGGCGTGGAACATGACGTGGTGCCCACTGGCGGCTGCCTGGTGGTGTTCCTGTCGGGGAATATCCCCCATGAGGTCCTGCCGGCCACGCGGGATCGCCTGTCCTTGACCGGCTGGTTCCGGCGCCGTGGCAACGAGTTGTTTTGAGCATGGAAAAGATCCTGGTCAGTCGTTGCCTGCTTGGACATCGCGTGCGTTACGACGCGGGGACGAGCGGACCGTTCGAGCAACTCCAGCAGTGGGTCGGCGAAGGCCGCGTCGTGCCGCTGTGCCCGGAAGTTGCCGGCGGCTTGCCCACGCCTCGGGCGGCGGCGGAAATTCCCGGTGGGCAGGGCGCACAGGTGCTCGATGGCCAGGCGGCAGTGATGACCACCGAGGGCGAGGACGTGAGTGCGCAGTTCCTGTCGGGCGCGTACCAGGCCCTGGAACTGGTGCGTGAACATGGCATCCGAATCGCCGTGCTCAAGGCCAACAGCCCGTCCTGCGGCAATCTGCTGACTTATGATGGGACGTTCGGCGGCGTGAAGGTCCAGGGCGAAGGCGTGACGGCGGCGTTGCTCAAGCGCCATGGGGTGCGGGTATTCAGTGAGTTGGAGTTGGTTGAGGCTGCGGCGGCGCTCAAGGCTTTGATCAACTGTTGATCTGCCTGACACAACCGCTTTTGTGGCGAGGGGATTTATCCCCGTTGGGGTGCGCAGCGCCCCCAAAAGGATTGACGCGGTCTACCTGACACACCGCGGTGTCAGGTTTTAGGGGTGCTGCGCACCCCCAACGGGGATAAATCCCCTCGCCACAGGATCGTGTCGCCTATAACTGTGCGGCCAACTGCTCGATCTGCTCCTGCCGCTCGGCCTGGCTCAATCTCGGGTGGGCATTGAGCGAGGACCACTGCGGATACGCCCGGGCCTTGTTCAACGCTTCTGGCAGTTTGCCCTCGCGCCAGCCCTTGTCCTGGGGCGTGTCGATCCTGATGCTGTCCAGCGCCGCATGGCCGCGCTGGTTGAGGGCTTGCAGCAGCTGCCGTTGGCGCAGGGCCAGCAGGCGCAGCACGCTGTCGTCCACCGTCAGTTCCCGCTGGCCCTTGAGTTTGCCCATCAACCGGTTGCCATAGCTGCGGGCGGTTTGCAGGGCGCCGCCGGCAATCGCGCCGGCCAGGGCCGCGGCGCCGAGGGTCAGGCCGCCCACCAGCAAATCCACGCCGGCTCCGGCCGCCGCGCCGGCTGCGATGCCGCCGCCGACCCGGACGCCCAGTTGCTTGAGGGTTTCAGGATTGAACAGGTCATCGCCCCAGCGTCCATCGAGCAGCGGTAGATCACTGGCCGCGGCGTCCTGTGGACGGAAGGCATAGAGCTTGAGCAAGGCCTCGACGCAGCGCTGTTCCCGCTGGCGTACTGCGTTGCGCAGTTCGCTGATGGCCTGGCGCTCCAGTTCGGCGTCGCTGGTCACGCTGCGTCGGCAGGCGGCGCAGTCGATCAGCAACTCGGCGATCAAGCGCGCTGCGCTCTGCTGGCGAGCCAGGCGCTGGGCCTGTTGATCGGCGATCAACCGTTCCAGTTGGCCACGAGCGTTTTCCAGCAACAGTGCAAGGCTTTCATACAGGCGCCGCTCACCATCCTCGGGCGGCGCGACGCTGTCGAAACGCACCAGGGCGTGCAGCCCCAAGCGGGCCAGGGCTTCACGCCAATCGGCTTCGCGGTGCTGGGCACTGCTGACGAAATTCAGCACCGGTAGCAGCGGTTTGCCGCAACTGGCGAGGACCTCCAGTTCATCGCGGTACTTGGCCAGCACCGGCTCCCGGGCATCAATCACGTAGAGCCCGGCATCGCTGGCAAGCAGTTGCCGCAGCACTTTGGCTTCCTGCTCGAAGCGTTGTCGCGCCTCGCTGCCCTCCAGGAAGCGGGCCAGGCGCGCCGGGCCGTCCAGGCGTTCACCCGGACGTTCCAGGCGTTCGAGGTAATCGAGCAGCGCGATGGCGTCCTCCAGGCCCGGCGTGTCGTACAGCTCCAGCAGCGCCTCGCCGTCCACCGACAAGCGCGCCCCCTCGACGTGTCGGGTGGTGCTCGGGCGATGGGACACTTCGCCAAAGCCGACGTCCCGGGTCAGGGTGCGCAGCAGTGAAGTCTTGCCGACGTTGGTGTGGCCGACCACGGCCAGTTTCAGCGGCTTCATGGGCTCAGTCATGGCCGGTCTCCAGCCAGTTCAAGGGCGCACAGTCGGCGAAGGGCAACTGCAACTGTTGCAATGCGTTGTGCCAGTCGCCCAGGCGTTCGGCGTCCAGGGCCTCGCCGGGGGGCGCCTGCAACAGCCAGACGCGGGTAGCACTGGCACTGCGGGCCAGTTCGGCGATCAACGCCAGGCTGCCGCGGTCCGGTGAGCGCCGCGGGTCGCAGGCAATCGCCAGGCGCTCCGGCGGAAAGCGCGACAGTTGCTCGAGCAGTTTGTGGCGTGATTCGCGGCTGTCGAGGATGCCGGCGTTCTTCACCGAGTCCGGTAGCTTCGGCGGCCAGGGGCGATCGTCCAGTTCGATCGCCACCAGCAGCGCACCCGCGCTGTCCATCGTCGCGACAGAACGCTCGATCTGATGCAACTGCCCGGGCGCGGCGTCGTTGACCCCCAGCCGCTCACTGCTGGGCATCAGGCGTTCGCGCAGTTGCGCGTAGCCCGGCAGGTTCAAGTCCAGGCGCAGGGTCGCGCGGCCACGCCGCCAACGCCACAGGCACAGCAGAGCCAGGCCCAGGCGCGGCAGCACGCCGTACACCAGTACCACGCCCACCAGCCACGTGGCCCAGGCCTGGCGAGCGCTTTCGATGTTCAGGGCGCCGTCGCCGCTGGCACGGATCATCTCGACGGTCGGGACACTGAAACCCAACAACGCCGGCAGCGCGCCAAGGGCGCGGGTCAGGGTGACAAAGGTTTCGCCACCGAGAAGGGTGGTTTCCCAGACAAAGCCATAGCGTCGGGTCGCCATCAGCAGCAATACGATGACCAGCGCGCTGAGCATCGCCAACAGCCACACAGCGTTGACCAGCATGCCGAGGGCCCAGCGATTGAGCTTGTGTCGTTGCAGCAACAGCAGCAGGGCCGGCGCCAGTTGGGCGGCCTTGGCATCGCGAGCAAGTTTTTCGCTGAGCCACAGCCACAGGCGTCCCAGTGTCGCGCCTTGTTCCCCGGCGAATAACAGTCCCAGCGCCCAACCGATGAGCAGGATCAGGTTCAGCCCCAACAGACTGCCCAGGGCCCAGAACACGTTGACGGGGGGCTGGCCGTCACCCAGTGCGGCAAACCCCAGGCCCGCGCCGCTGACGATGGCGAACACAGCCAGTACGATCAGCGCCAGGCGTGCCCCTTGCAGCCAGTGGCGCAGGGCTTCGATAAGACCGTCGCGCTCGGCCAGCCGGTAGGCACGATGCTGGATGCGAGTCGATAGATCGCCGCCCGCCGCACGGGCCAGGCGATTGGCTTCCTGGTCTTGGAGGGGGCCTGCGTGTTCTTCACGCAGGCGTACCGTCTCGGTCAGCCAGAGGGTCTGCAGTTCAGTCAGGGGAGCAGTCACGGGCGCTTCCGTTGCAAATGAGGGTTGAGGATAACCGCTGTGGCGCCTGTCGGGGTACGTTGAGCCTCTGCTATCCTCGGCGCCATGAAAAAAACTCTCCCCTTAAGCCTGATCGCAGCCCTCGGTGAAAACCGTGTGATCGGCGTCGACAACAGCATGCCCTGGCACTTGCCGGGGGATTTCAAGTACTTCAAGGCCACCACCCTGGGCAAGCCGATCATCATGGGTCGCAAGACCTGGGATTCCCTCGGCCGGCCGCTGCCGGGGCGCCTGAACATCGTGGTCAGCCGCCAGCCGGGCCTGGTGCTCGAAGGCGCGGAAGTGTTTTCCTCGCTGGAGGCCGCGGTGGAACGGGCCGAGGCGTGGGCGTTGGCGCAGGGTGTCGATGAGCTGATGTTGATCGGCGGTGCCCAGTTGTATGCCCAGGCACTGGATCAGGCGGATCGCTTGTACCTGACCCGTGTGGCGCTGAGCCCGGATGGCGATGCGTGGTTTCCGGAGTTTGATTCGAGCAGGTGGGAACTGGTGTCGAACCAGCCAAACCCGGCGGAGGGGGATAAGCCGGCTTACAGTTTTGAGGTGTGGGAAAAGCTTTAAAAGCATCGCGAGCAGGCTCGCTCCCACAAGGGATCTTTGTTAGTCGCAGATCCATGTGGGAGCGAGCCTGCTCGCGAAGCGATCTACCAGGCGCCGCCGTCAAGCGTGCACCAACTCTCCATGCTCCTCGGCATCCAGCAAGGCCCTGTCGGTCTGCTGCATCACCTGGCTGGTCACCGCCCCGGCGGTGATCGAACCGCTGACGTTCAACGCCGTGCGGCCCATGTCGATCAGCGGCTCGACGGAAATCAGCAGCGCCACCAGCGAAACCGGCAAGCCCATGGCCGGCAGCACGATCAACGCGGCGAACGTCGCGCCACCACCGACGCCGGCCACACCGGCCGAGCTCAAGGTCACGATGGCAACCAATGTTGCGATCCACACCGGATCCAGCGGGTTGATGCCCACCGTCGGCGCAACCATCACGGCCAGCATGGCGGGGTAGAGGCCGGCACAACCGTTCTGGCCGATGGTCGCGCCGAACGAGGCACTGAAGCTGGCAATGGAGCGCGGAATACCAAGGCGACGGGTCTGGGCTTCGATGCTCAGGGGAATGGTTGCGGCGCTGGAGCGGCTGGTGAAGGCAAAGGTCAGCACTGGCCAGATCTTGCGGAAGAAGCGCAATGGGTTGATCCCGGCGGCGGAAACCAGCAGGCCGTGGACCACGAACATCAGGCCCAGCCCCAGGTACGACACCACCACGAAACTGCCCAGCTTGATGATGTCCTGCAGGTTGGAGCCGGCTACCACCTTGGTCATCAACGCCAGCACACCATACGGGGTCAGCTTCATCACCAGGCGCACCAGACGGGTGACCCAGCTTTGCAGGGTGTCGATGGCGTTGATCACTTTCTGACCTTTCTCGGCGTCATCCTTGAGCAGTTGCAGCGCCGCGACACCCAGGAAGGCCGCGAAAATCACCACGCTGATGATCGAGGTCGGCTTGGCCCGGGCCAGGTCGGCAAAGGGGTTCTGCGGAATGAACGAGAGCAGCAGTTGCGGGATGTTCAGGTCGGCGACCTTGCCGGCGTAATCGCTCTGGATCACTTGCAGGCGCGCCAGTTCCTGGGTGCCGGCCACCAGGCCTTCGGCAGTGAGGCCGAACAGGTTGGTCAGGCCAATACCGATCAGGGCCGCGATGGCAGTGGTGAACAGCAGCGTGCCGATGGTCAGGAAACTGATCTTGCCCAGGGACGAGGCGTTATGCAGACGGGCCACGGCGCTGAGAATCGAGGCGAAGACCAGCGGGATCACGATCATTTGCAGCAACTGCACGTAACCGTTGCCCACCAGGTCGAACCAGCCGATGGAGGCTTTGAGCACCGGGCTGCCGGCGCCATGGATCGTGTGCAGGGCTATCCCGAAGCCCACACCCAGCATCAGCGCCAGCAGCACTTTTTTCGCCAGGCTCCAGTTGCGGTGACGGGTTTGCGCCAGACCGAACAGCAAGGCGAAGAACACCAGCAGATTGAGGATCAGCGGCAGATTCATCAAAAGAGCTCCGTTAAGACTTGCCAGTCGCTTGAAGCCGCGACTGCGGGCAGGGAAGCCTAACAGTCTGATAACTAATGAATTAATACTAAAAAGGTATGTTGAATGTCGTTTATGGAATAAGGACTTGGCGTTTGCAGGTACGTCGCTGGCGTTATCAAGACGCAAGCGGTCGCGGACAGGCGAGGACTGTCACAAGCATTTGCTAGCGTCGGACTCTTTGAACCTGGGAGAAATGCCGATGAAGCTCGTACCTCGTTTTCTCGCTGTCGCCTTGAGCCTTGGTCTCGCCGGCCAGGCACTTGCCACCGAACTCAAGCACTGGCCGGCGGAACAGGCCAAGGCGCTGGATGCGATGATCGCGGCCAATGCCAACAAGGGTAACTTCGCGGTGTTCGACATGGACAACACCAGTTACCGCTATGACCTTGAAGAGTCGTTGCTGCCGTTCATGGAGAACAAGGGCCTCATCACCCGCGAATCCCTGGATCCCTCCCTGAAGCTGATTCCATTCAAGGACACGGCCGATCACAAGGAAAGCCTGTTCAGTTACTACTATCGCCTCTGCGAAGTCGACGACATGGTCTGCTACCCATGGGTGGCCCAGGTGTTCTCCGGCTTCACGCTCAAGGAACTCAAGGGCTACGTCGACGAGCTGATGGCGTCCGGCAAGCCGGTTCCGACCACGTATTACGACGGCGACAAGGTGGTCAACTACAACGTCAACCCGCCGAAAGTCTTCACCGGCCAGGCCGAGCTGTACAACAAGCTGATGGAAAACGGCATCGAGGTCTATGTCATGACTGCGGCGTCGGAAGAGCTGGTGCGCATGGTCGCGGCCGATCCGAAATACGGCTACAACCTCAAGCCGCAGAACGTCATCGGTGTGACCACGCTGCTCAAGGATCGCAAGACGGGCGAGCTGACCACCGCTCGCAAGCAGATCACCGCCGGCAAGTATGACGAGAAGGCCAACCTGGACCTGGAATACACGCCTTACCTGTGGACCCCGGCGACCTGGATGGCCGGCAAGCATGCGGCGATCCTGACGTACATCGATGAGTGGAAAAAACCGGTCCTGGTGGGCGGCGACACACCGAGCAGCGACGGCTACATGCTGTTCCACGATGTGGATGTGGCCAAGGGCGGTATCCACCTGTGGGTCAACCGCAAGGACAAGTACATGACCCAGATCAACGGCATGATGGCCAAGCACGCTGCCGCCCAGGCCAAGGAAGGGCTGCCGGTGACGGCGGACAAGAACTGGGTGATCGTGAAGCCTGAGGACATTCAGTAACCCGGGTTTTTGGCAGCTCCACAGTATCCCTGTGGGAGCGAGCCTGCTCGCGATAGCGGTGTGTCAGGTACATTGATGTAACTCATTTACCGCCATCGCGAGCAGGCTCGCTCCCACAGTTGATCACCATTTATCACGGGATATCAGGCAAAAAAATGCCCCGCACTTGGCGGGGCATTTTTATTGCGGCGCTGAAGGCTTACAGCCCGTCCAGCATCGCCTTGTTACGCACCGCGCCCTTGTCGGCGCTGGTGGCGAGCAGGGCGTAGGCCTTGAGTGCGGTGGTCACTTTCCGTGGACGCACTTCCACTGGTTTCCAGCCTTTCCTGTCCTGTTCGACGCGGCGCGCGGCCAGTTCTTCATCGCTGATCAACAGGTTGATCGAGCGGTTCGGAATGTCGATCAGCACTTTGTCACCGTCGCGCACCAGGCCGATGGCGCCGCCAGCGGCGGCTTCAGGCGAAGCATGGCCGATGGACAGGCCCGAGGTGCCGCCGGAGAAACGGCCGTCGGTCAGCAGGGCGCAGGCTTTGCCCAGGCCCTTGGACTTCAGGTAGGAGGTCGGGTAGAGCATTTCCTGCATGCCCGGGCCACCTTTCGGGCCTTCGTAGCGGATGATCACGATATCGCCGGCCTTCACTTCGTCGGCGAGGATCCCGCGCACGGCGCTGTCCTGGCTTTCGAAGATCTTGGCGTTGCCCTCGAACACATGGATCGATTCATCGACGCCGGCGGTTTTTACCACGCAGCCGTCCAGGGCGATGTTGCCGTACAACACGGCCAGGCCGCCTTCCTTGGAGTAGGCGTGTTCGACGCTGCGGATGCAGCCGTTTTCACGGTCGTCGTCCAGGGTTTCCCAGCGAGTCGACTGGCTGAACGCGGTTTGCGTCGGAATGCCCGCCGGACCGGCCTTGAAGAAGTGGTGCACGGCCTCGTCGGTGGTCTGGGTGATGTCCCACTTGGCGATGGCGTCGGCCATGGTCTTGCTGTGCACGGTCGGCAGGTCGGTGTGCAGCAGACCGCCCCGGGCCAGGGAGCCGAGGATGCTGAAGATGCCGCCGGCGCGGTGCACATCTTCCATGTGGTACTTCTGGATGTTCGGCGCGACCTTGCACAGCTGCGGTACGTGACGGGACAGGCGGTCGATGTCGCGCAGGTCGAAATCGATCTCGGCTTCCTGGGCGGCGGCCAGCAGGTGCAGGATGGTGTTGGTGGAACCGCCCATGGCGATGTCCAGGGTCATGGCGTTTTCGAACGCCTTGAAGTTGGCGATGTTGCGCGGCAACACCGACTCGTCGTTCTCGCCGTAGTAGCGCTTGCACAGCTCGACGATGGTCCGGCCGGCCTGCAAAAACAGCTGTTCGCGGTCACTGTGGGTAGCCAGGGTCGAACCGTTGCCCGGCAGGGCCAGGCCCAGGGCTTCGGTCAGGCAGTTCATCGAGTTGGCGGTGAACATGCCGGAGCACGAACCGCAGGTCGGGCAGGCGCTGCGCTCGTACTCGGCGACCTTCTCATCGGAAGCGCTGGAGTCGGCGGCGATGACCATGGCATCCACCAGGTCCAGGCCGTGGCTGGCGAGCTTGGTCTTGCCGGCTTCCATCGGGCCGCCGGACACGAAGATCACCGGGATGTTCAGGCGCAGGGCCGCCATGAGCATGCCAGGGGTGATCTTGTCGCAGTTGGAAATGCACACGATGGCGTCGGCGCAGTGGGCGTTGACCATGTATTCGACGGAGTCGGCGATGATCTCCCGGCTCGGCAGCGAATAGAGCATGCCGTCGTGGCCCATGGCGATGCCGTCGTCCACGGCGATGGTGTTGAATTCCTTGGCCACACCGCCGGCGCGTTCGATCTCGCGGGCAACCAGTTGGCCCAGGTCCTTGAGATGGACGTGGCCGGGTACGAACTGAGTAAAGGAGTTGGCAATGGCGATGATCGGCTTCTTGAAGTCGTCATCCTTCATCCCCGTGGCGCGCCACAATGCACGGGCACCGGCCATGTTGCGGCCGTGGGTGGATGTTTTCGAACGGTAATCGGGCATGGAGCACTCCGGGCGGCTAATCAGGTACTAACCAGGTATCAAGGGGAAAGTGAGCTTCTGTAGACCTCTGGGACACCGGGTTTGGCCGTGTGTCCGGAAGTGGCCGATATGACGGTGCAGGATCGCTGCGCGCCTCAGCATGAGCTCATAAACCCGCCGGGGGATGAATGGCGATGAATGTCGCGATTCTACACCGCTGGCGCCAGGATGAAATGACGCAAAGCGCTGATCGGAGGCCAATGTCGTGCTCGGGATGACGACCGGCGGCGCTCAACCGGTCAATAGCCCTCGGTGACGATGCCGGATCAGGCCATTGAGCACCAACCCCGTGAGGCTGAGCAGTACCAGGCACAACGCCAGGGTGGTTTGCAGGGCAAGCGGGGTGAGGCTGATCGCGGCGCTGGTCAGCCCGCCGACAATGAAGATCAACACGCTGCCGGCCGACGCGGACGTACCGGCTTGCTCGGGAAACAGATTCATGGCCCGGGTGTGGGCCGCCGCCCGGGCGATGGTGGTTCCGGCGGTGCAGACGATCATGGGTAGCAGGACGGTGGTGACCGACAACCCGAGATGGCTGGAAAGCCCGAACATCAGGACGCCCGCCAGCAGGATCAGACCCAGGCCGGTGATGATCTGCGTCTGTGAGTCGATCCGGTTGCTCAGCACCGTTGCCAACGCTCCGCCGCCGATGTAGGCCAGCCCGTAACCCAGCAGCGCCAGGGAAAAAGCCTCGGGCGAGAGCTGTAGCTGGTCGATGAACACCAGTGGCGAAATGACGATGAATGAAAAGTGGCAGGAAAAAGCCAATGCCGAGGTCAGCCAGTAGGCCATGAAGCTGAAGTCGCTGCATACCGTTCGATAGGCGCCGATGAAGTCCAGGCGCCTGGAGTTGCTGCTCGCCATGGAGCGGCTTAATAAAAGCCAGGCGCTTGCGAATACGCCGATTGCCAGGGCAATGAACACCAGGAAGCTGCCGCGCCACCCCATCCAGTGCTGCAGTCCGGTACCGGCCAGGGGCGAAACGGAAATGAAAATACCGCCGCAGGTGACCAGGAAGATACGCAGCCGCTGCTGCTCCAGGCCGGTAAACAGATCCTGGATCAATGCCTGGGACAGCACGAAACAGCCGCACCCCAGCGCCTGGACGACACGGAAGAACAGAAAGACTCCATAGTCGTCGGCGAGTATGCAACCCGTGGCGCCGATGGCTGAAACGGTGATCCCGATCAGCAGCAGGTTTTTCCGCCCCATGGTGTCGGAGAGTGGGCCGACCAGCAGTTGCGAAAGGGCGATGCCTATCGCGAACAGACTGACCGACAGGGCGATGTCGGACGATGGACGCCCAAAGTGTTCGGACAATGCCGGGAACGAGGGCAGTACGACGTCGATCGGAAACACGCCGAGCAGGGTCAACGTCAGCAACAAGCCGACGGCGGCGGGTTTGTGGGGGCCTGGAGGGCCTTTGAAATCAGCCATTGATAAACCCTGCTTGGGTGAAAAGCTGTCGGTTGTGTTCGTTGTCGAAGAACCCCGCCTTCTGCATGGCCGCGAAGGTCGAAACCGCCCCTGAACGTACTCGTCGGCCATGGGCGTCCGGTTGCAGGAAATCGGCAACGATCTGCAGAGCGGAGGGTTCGTTGAAGCCGACGCTGGCGAGGCTACGCATCAGCCAGGGCATATCCGGCTCGAAATAGAGGCCGATGATCTGCAGTAGCAGCCTGGCGGCCTGGTCGCGTTGGGTCACGTCCAGGGCGGTCCACAGGTACTGGAATACTTCGCTGAAGTAGCGGCTGTGGCGTGCCTCGTCCTCGAGATGACTCCTGAGCATCCGGTACACGGTGCACACCAGGGTGTCGCGGGTAATCGCCAGCAACTCCTTGGCGATGATCGTCTCGGAGACGAACCCCAGCAGAAACCACGCCAGGGGCCGATCCGCGGGGGCGACGGTATCGATCATGCCCAGCAGCCGCTGGATGCGCCTGGGTGTTGGCCTTTCGCTGATCCCGTAGAGAGCTGCGACCTGTTCGGCCACTTCATTGGAAAAAAGAGCGTGATAGCCCTCGTCGGTGTAGAGCTGCAGGGCCGCGGTTTTCATCGGCTGGGGGATCGGCAGGGCCAGTTCGCCATGGACGATGGTTTCCACGGCGCGATTGACGATCCGGTGTTCGAGCAACGTGGTGTAGTCGAGGAAATGCACCAGGTGGTTGGCCGCCAGGCGCTGGGCAATGGAGCGGCCCGCCTCGCAGATCAACGGATGTTCGATATAGGGAATGAAAGCCGACGGAAACCAGTCACGACTGTAGAGCTGCCGTTCCAGGTCGTCGGGCAGGCGATAGTCGTCTTTACGAATGCGCACGGCGGCCTTGTTATCCCAGTCGCCCAGCGTGTAGCGAGGTGTCTGGTTGGCGGTTGAAGGGGTCATGACGCGATCTCCTGTCGGTCGATCAACGCCATCAGTTCCTTGCAGTGCACCTGCCCGTCACCATGACCGCAGCCGACAAAAAACAACGGTTGCTCGCAAGTGCCTTCAAGGCCAAGCAGGTGTTCGACTTCACGGTCGGCCAGTGCTCCGGTCAGCCAGGTATCGAGGCCCAATGCAGTAGCAACCATCAGGAAGGCCTGGGACACATGGCCTGTTTCGACGAAAGCCATCCGGTAGGCGCGAGAGTGCTGGTATTTCCACCACAGCTTGTCGAAGCGTGAGGTGAGGAACAGCCCGAACGGCAGCGGATTGATGAAGTGCTGACCGCACAATAGATGGCCCAGGGGTTCATCGGGCAGGGGGCGGATCAGGCTCAAGGCATGTGCGTCCGGATGATAGGCGTAGATGCCGGGTGCCAGGCCGGTCACGTGGCGTACGTACAGATAACCCTCGCAGGCATTCAGGCCGCCGCCCGAGGGGCTGCTGCGCCTGGCGTCCAGCGCATCGGGACCGCACGCCTCCCGGGCACCCCGGCGTTCGTTCAGGTAACCCAGGGTCAGGTACAGGAGCGTGCCGACCTGTTCGATCGAGACGGCGTGTTCGCCGAATGAGCGGGAGGTGCTTCGACCGACCAGTGTCTGCGCCAGCGAAACATCCCGTATGTCGGCCAGCGTACAGGGAGCCAGGACGATCCGGCCGACGGGATACGTTTTTGTCTGGGGGGAAGGTGCCGGTGACGACAGTACTTCGTTGCAATGTTGCAGATACAGGGTCGCCCATTCATCTACATTCCGGGGCACCTCGGCACAAGGAATGTTCTTTGTGCCGATATGAAATATCCTGGATAACTCATCCCAGTTCCACTCGATGGGCTTTCTCGGTTCTTCAGTGAATATTTCTGTGTTCAAGAAATCGGCATCGATAGGGTTGTGAATATCGAACTGCAAGGGGTTGGCTACAAGTTGCGCCAATCGCGTCGAGTAATGAAGATCGAGTTCGAATTGGGTGTGACGCTCGTAGTTCCATACAACTTGGTGCGGCGGGCGCGCAAGAATAAAAAGGCACGGGTTTATATGCATGCAGAAAGATTCCGCTGAGGAAAATCGTTCGGATGGGGCTGAGGCGCCGGCACTCCTCAGCCCATCGTTTACTTCAAGCGTTTACTGGCTTAGCGGCTCTTTGGAACAATCAGGCCCGCCAGGTTTGCGATTTTGTCAGCTTCCAGATTGATTGCTTTCATGATGCAGCTCCTTTGCGTTGAATAAGTGTTGTGTTTTTAATATCTGTCACTTCTGAAGTGACTGTTCAATCATAGTTTTTAATGAATGCTTGGCAAGAGGAGATTGAGTAGGAAAGCTCCAGTAATAATGTGGGAGGGGTCTTACAAAAGATTGCGGGCGTCGGTATTAACTTCAGTGCAGGGTAACTTTTCAGACGCAAAAAAATCGCAGCCGAAGCTGCGATTGGGGTGTGGCTGGATACCGCCGCGAGGTTTAGCTGTTGGGCAGCAACCGGCAGGTGATGCTCTTGATGTAGCGGGTCTCGGGGATGGCCGGGTGAACCGGATGGTCCGGCCCCTGGCCGCCGCGTTCAAGCAATTGAATGTTGCGGTCCAGGTGACGGGCGCTGGTCAGCAGGATGTTCTGCAGGTCGTCTTCGGGCAGGTGCATCGAGCACGAAGCGCTGACCAGGATGCCGTCCTTGGTGAGCAGGCGCATGGCCTGTTCGTTGAGGCGGCGATAGGCGCCTTCTCCATTCTTGAGGTCTTTCTTGCGCTTGATGAAGGCAGGCGGGTCAGCCACGATCACGTCGAAACGCTCTTCGCTGGCCTTGAGTTCCTTCAGGGCTTCGAACACGTCGCCTTCGATGCAGGTCAGCTTATCGGCAAAGCCGTTCAGCGCAGCGTTGCGTTCGACGCCGTCGAGGGCGAAGGCCGAGGCGTCGACGCAGAAGACTTCGCTGGCGCCGAATGCCGCGGCTTGCACGCCCCAGCCGCCGATGTAGCTGAACAGGTCCAGTACGCGCTTGCCCTTGGCGTAGGGAGCCAGGCGTGCGCGGTTCATGCGGTGGTCGTAGAACCAGCCGGTCTTCTGGCCTTCCATGACCGGTGCTTCGAATTTCACCCCGTTCTCTTCCAGGGCAACCCATTCCGGCACCAGGCCGAACACGGTTTCGACGTAGCGCTCCAGGCCTTCGGCGTCGCGGGCGGCGGAGTCGTTCTTGAACAGAATGCCGCTGGGCTTGAGCACCTGGGTCAGGGCGGCGATCACGTCGTCCTTGTGGGCTTCCATGGTAGCGGAGGCGATCTGCACCACCAGGATGTCGCCAAAACGGTCGACCACCAGGCCCGGCAACAGGTCGGAGTCGCCGTAGACCAGCCGATAGAACGGCTTGTCGAACAGCCGCTCGCGCAAGGACAGCGCTACGTTGAGGCGATGCACCAGCAAGGATTTGTCCAGCGGCAGCTTCGCGTCACGGGACAGCAGGCGGGCGCAGATCAGGTTGTTGGGGCTCATCGCGACGATGCCCAGCGGCTTGCCGCCGGCGGCTTCGAGGAGCGCCTGGTCGCCAGCCTTGAAACCGTGCAGCGGGGTGGCGGCCACGTCGATTTCGTTACTGTAGACCCACAGGTGACCGGCGCGCAGGCGACGGTCGGCGTTGGCTTTGAGGCGCAGGCTGGGCAGGGACATGACGTCGCTCCGAAAAAAAGAGCGGGAGTATACCGTGTTGAGGTGATCGACGGGCCTGGAGGTCGATATGTGGCAGCCGGTCGCCGGGATGAAAAATCTGCTCAAGCTCAATGGGATGATTGCCGACTCAAGCGTGAGTCGTCATGAAAGTTTCGCCGATCTGCCCAGGCGGTGTGTCGGACCCGTCTTTCAGGGTTAGAATCCCTGCCTGTCCCAGAGTGTGTGCCCATGTCCAACGAGCTTTCCGCCGAACAGATCCAACAGTCCCTGCAAGGCATCAGCGTGCCGCCCCAGCCGCAGATCATGGTGGATCTGCAGATGGAGCAGTACATGCCCGATCCGGACCTGGAGACCATCGCCAAGCTGATCTCCCAGGACCCGGGCCTTTCGGGGGCGTTGCTGAAAATCGTCAACTCGCCGTATTACGGCCTGCGCAACAAGATCACCTCGATCCAGCGTGCGGTGAACCTGTTGGGCAGCCGTTCGATCATCAACCTGATCAATGCGCAGTCGATCAAGGGGGCGCTGCACGACGACGCCATCGTCACCCTGAACCGCTTCTGGGACACGGCCCAGGACGTGGCGATGACCTGCCTGACCCTGGCCAAGCGGGTTGGCGTGGAGAATGGCGATGAAGCCTATGCCCTGGGGCTGTTCCACGATTGTGGCGTGCCGCTGATGCTCAAGCAGTTTCCCAACTACATGGGCGTGCTGGAGGAGGCTTACGCCAGCGCGAGCGCCGAGTGTCGGGTGGTGGACACGGAGAACCGTGTGTTCAACACCAACCACGCCGTAGTCGGCTACTACACCTCCAAATCCTGGCGCCTGCCGGATCATGTCAGCCAGGCCATTGCCAACCATCACAATGCCCTGGCGATTTTCAGCGACGAGTCTTCACGCAACAATTGCCCGCTGAAGAACCTGCTGGCGCTCCTGAAGATGTCCGAGAATATCTGTGCGTCCCACCGGGTGCTGGGCAATCAGGCCGAAGACCATGAATGGGAGTGCGTCGGCCCCTTGGTGCTCGACTATATCGGCTTGTCGGAATACGACTTCCAGACCCAGAAACAGGAAATCCGCGACCTCGCCACTCGTTGAGTGCCCAGCTCGCCTGACTCGAGAGCCTCATGCCAGAACTGCCGGAAGTCGAAACCACCCGCCGCGGAATCGCGCCACACCTTGAAGGGCAACGGGTCAGCCGCGTGGTCGTGCGCGACCGCCGCCTGCGCTGGCCGATCCCGGAAGACCTCGATGTGCGCCTCTCGGGCCAGCGTATCGTCCAGGTGGAGCGGCGAGCCAAGTACCTGCTGATCAATGCCGAGGTCGGCACCTTGATCAGCCACTTGGGCATGTCCGGCAACCTGCGGTTGGTGGAGGTGGGCCTGCCTGCCGCCCGGCACGAGCATGTGGACATCGAGCTGGAGTCCGGCCTGGCCTTGCGTTACACCGATCCGCGACGCTTTGGCGCGATGCTCTGGAGTCTCGACCCGCTCAACCATGAATTGCTGGTGCGCCTCGGGCCGGAGCCGTTGACCGATCTGTTCGATGGCGAACGCCTGTTCCAGCTCTCCCGTGGGCGTTCCATGGCGGTCAAGCCGTTCATCATGGACAACGCGGTGGTCGTGGGCGTGGGCAATATCTATGCGACCGAAGCGCTGTTCGCCGCCGGTATCGACCCGCGTCGGGCGGCCGGAGGCATCTCCCGGGCGCGGTACCTGAAGCTGGCGATCGAGATCAAACGCATTCTCGCCCATGCCATCGAGCGCGGCGGTACCACGCTACGGGACTTCATTGGTGGCGATGGCCAGCCCGGGTATTTCCAGCAGGAACTGTTCGTATACGGCCGGGGTGGGGAGCTGTGCAAGGTCTGTGGTACGAGGCTGCGGGAAGTCCGCCTGGGCCAGCGCGCCAGCGTCTGGTGCCCGCGCTGTCAGAGCTGATTTGTCCTACGGTCTATAGTCAGTAGTCATACTGATCAGCCGAAGGATCGCCCCATGAATCTGCTTCGACCTGTTGTCCTTGTTCTGCTGCTGAGTGTCGGTTTGCCTGCCCTGGCGAACAGCGGCAGCGGCGACCCACGCTACACCATCCAGAATCCGCCTGCCTACGCCATGATCGGCGACCTGCTGATTGCCCGTCCCTTGCTGCTCGCCGCCACCGTGATCGGGGCGGGGGCGTTTGTGGTGTCGCTGCCCTTTACCGCGCTCGGCGGTGGGGTGGGTGATGCGGGGAAGGCGCTGGTGGTGGACCCGGCCAAGGCCACCTTTGTGCGGTGCCTGGGGTGTGTTGGGGAGGGGTTTGAGCAGCAGGAGTGAGGCTGTGAGGTGGATGGTGGTGCTGATGGCCTCATCGCGAGCAGGCTCGCTCCCACAAGGGATTTGCATCAGGCCCAAATGCTGTGAGCACAGCGAATCCACTGTGGGAGCGAGCCTGCTCGCGATGGGGGCGGTACAGGTGCTACAAGCCTTCCGGGCTCAAGCCTTGCCGGTAATCTTGCGATACTTCGCCATCAACTGTTCTTCGGTTTCCGGATGGGCTTCGTCCAGCGGAATGCAATCCACCGGGCAAACCTGCTGGCACTGGGGTTCGTCGTAATGACCGACGCACTGGGTGCACAGGTTCGGGTCGATGACGTAGATCTCTTCGCCTTGGGAAATGGCCTCGTTCGGGCACTCGGGTTCGCAGACGTCGCAATTGATGCAGTCGTCGGTGATGATCAGGGACATGCAGGCTCCTGCCGGGGCGTTGGGCCCGGGCATCTGAAAACGAATAGGCGCAATTGTGCCGCATTGGCGAGCGCAGTGCACGCGGGGGCGATGGACTGCGCTCGCTGTGCCGCGAAGTGGGTCGCAGCCGGCGGACTACTTCTTGAAGCGCAGGGTCAGCGCATCGGCCACGGCCGGATGGACGAACTTGGTGATGTCGCCGCCCAGGGCTGCAATTTCACGCACCAGGGTCGACGAGATGAACGAGTAGCGCTCCGACGGTGTCAGGAAAAGACTTTCGACGTCCGGGGCCAACTGGCGGTTCATGTTGGCCAGCTGGAACTCGTATTCGAAGTCCGAAACCGCCCGCAGGCCGCGCAGGAACACGTTGGCATTCTGTTCTTTGGCAAAGTGCGCCAGCAGCGTCGAGAAGCCGACCACTTCCACGTTGGGCAGATGCTTGGTGACCTCACGGGCCAGCTCCACGCGTTGTTCCAGCGGGAACAGCGGGTTTTTCTTCGGGCTGGCGGCAACGGCAATGATCACATGATCGAACAGGCGCGCGGCGCGTTCGACCAGATCGCCATGGCCCTTGGTAATAGGGTCGAAGGTACCTGGGTACAACACTCGGTTCATCGCGTCGTCCTGGCGGGAGTCCGTTGGGGAGTCGGATGGTATCGCAGCCTTCTCGGTCGGCCAAGTCGGCTGTGGGATAAGAAAGCACTATAGACGCTGCGAATAATCCGCATATTCATGGTTTTCCCAGGCGTTCGGCCAGGGATGTCGCCAGTTTTGCCGTCAGCCCATACACCGACAATTGCGGGTTGGCGCCGATGCTGGTGGGGAACAGCGAGCCGTCGTGGATCGACAGGTTGCTGAGCTGATGATGACGGCCAAGGCTGTCAGCGACAGCGTTCTGCGGCGCTTCGCCCATCGCACAGCCGCCCATCACGTGGGCGCTGCCCAGGCGCGTGCGATACAAGGCGAGGTCCAGCCCGTCGATCAGGGTTCGGGCTTCGGCCAGGGTTTTCACGTAGCGGGCATCGCTGTGCAACGGCATGACGGCCCTGGCACTGCCGGCGAACTGAATTTCGGCCATGCTGTGGAACGCACGGCGCAAGCCGTCCCAGGCGTAGGCTGACACGCTGTAGTCGAGCACCGGCGTGCCATCGCTGCGCAACTCGACGCTGCCGCCAGGGCTGTCCGGGTGAAAACCGTCGCGCAGCAAGGCCAGCATGGCGTGGGTATGGGGCAGTTGCGCCATGCGATCGGCGTTCTGTGTGCCGAAACCGCCCAGCAGCGTGGCGGCAAGGGCGGGATGCAGCGGTGGTACCTCGAGTTTGTAGGACATCTTGCCGGTAGCGCCGTCCTGCCATTGGAAGTGATCCGAATAGATCGACTGTGGCGCGCCGTAGAAGGGGTTGATGACTTCATCGAACTGCCCGGCCGACATGTTCGCCAGATGCAGGAATGTCCGCTTGCCCAGGCGTTGGTTGGGGTCTGGCGCATTGGAGCGCAGCAACAAGGCCGGGCTGTTGATGCCGCCGCCGGCCAGTACGTAGTGTCGCGCCTTGACGGTAATGCGCCGTCCGGTCGGCGTCACACAGCGCTCGTCCATGGCCAGGCATTGCAGGTCGACGACGGTATCGTTCTTGAGGGTCAGGCGCTCGGCCCGCGCCAGGTAAAGCAGTGTGCCGCCCTTGTCGAGCATGGCCGGGATGGTGGTGACCAGCATCGATTGTTTGGCGTTGGTCGGGCAGCCCATGCCGCAATAACCCAGGTTCCAGCAGCCGCGCACGTTGCGTGGGATGACGTGCCAGCTATAACCCAGTCGTTCACAGCCTTTGCGGATGACGTCGTTGTTGGCATTCGGCGGAATCAGCCACGGAGCCACGCCCAGGCGTTGTTCCATCCGTTCGAACCAGGGCGCCATTTCGGCGGGGCTGTGCCCCTTGACGTTGTGCTCGGCCGCCCAGTGATCCAGGGTCTGGTCCGGTGTGCGGAAGCTCGAGGTCCAGTTGATCAGGGTCGTGCCACCCACGGCCCGACCCTGGAGGATGGTGATGGCGCCGTCCTTGCTCATGCGGCCCAGGCCTTCCTGGTAGAGACTGGTATAGGCCTGGTCCTCGAGCAGCTTGAAGTCGCTGCTGGTCTTGAGCGGGCCTTCCTCGATCAGCAACACGTTGTAGCCGGCAGCGCTGAGGATTTCCGCCGTGGTCCCGCCACCCGCGCCGCTGCCGATGATTGCCACGTCTGCTTCCAGGGTCAGGTCCTGGGTCAGTTGAGCGCCGTTGCAGGTGGTCCAGCCGCGGGCAAGACCCTCGCGGAAGAGATCGGGTACGGGCATGTTCAGGTTCTCTTGTTGTTATGGATTGGCGATGGCCCCCTGTGGGAGCGAGCTTGCTCGCGAAAGCGGTGTGTCAATCAACAGCAATGTTGCCGATCTACCGCCATCGCGAGCAGGCTCGCTCCCACAGGGATTTCGGTTGGGTCTCAAACCGTGGGCGGTCCCGGATACCCGCAATGCGCCCAGGCCTCGGCCCGGCTGTACCACGCTATCATCACCATTTGCAGCAACGAGCTGTGGCCTTGGCGCAGCAGGTCCAGCGAGCTGTTTTCCCAGCGATCGAGAAACTGGCGGAGGTCATCGGCGCTGGCGTTTTCCCACGAGCCCCAGACGCCGGTCAGCGGTCCGCGGGTAATGCCCAGGGTCAGCACGTCGAACAGTTGGCGGGTGAGTTTGAGCATCGGCGGGGAAAAGTGGGCCAGCCCGCTATCCAGGTTGCCCAGGGTGGCGTCAGCAGCGGCTGGAAGTTGTTCGACCGTCACGGCGCCCTCCAGCATCACCGGGATGACGGCGCGTAAAAACGGTAGATCACTGTCCCGCAGGGCCGCAAGCCCCTTGGCCGGTTGACTTGGCGAACAGCCGCTCAGGCTGGCCCCCAGCCCGACGGTGCCGAGGAATATGCTGGCGCCGAGGCTGAATTTCAGCAGGCCGCGCCGTGACAGCGCGGGCGTATCGGTCAGGCTTGGGTTCACTATTGTTATTACCCGATCAGGTACTGTTAACGGACAAATAGCTTCTGGATCAACTTCTGGAGCGGTTTGCCATAGGGCGGATAAATCAGTTTGGCGGCGTTGAAGCGTTGCTTGCTCAGCACGCCCTTGGCTTTGCTGAAGGTCAGGAAACCTTCGTGCCCGTGGTAATGCCCCATCCCCGACGGACCAATGCCACCGAATGGCAGGTCATCCTGGGCAACGTGCAGCAAGGTGTCGTTCAGGCAGACGCCGCCGGAATGGGTCTCGTGGAGGACGCGATTCTGCTCGACCTTGTTGTAGCCAAAATAGTAGAGCGCCAACGGACGAGGCCGCTGATTGATGTAGGCAAAAGCCTGGTCCAGGTCGTCATAGGGCACGATAGGCAGCAGCGGGCCGAAGATCTCGTCCTGCATGACGGTCATGTCGTCGTTGACGTTGAGCAGCAAGCTGTGGGGCATGCGTCGTCCCTGGCCCAGCTCGAACAGCTCGATCAACAACCCGCCCTTGCTGGTGGCGTCGCTGATGTAGCCGTTGAGCCGTGCCAGTTGTCGTTCGTTGATGATCGCGGTGTAGTCCGGGTTGTCAGCCAGCGTCGGATAAAGCCTGCGAACCGCCTCGCGATAGGTATCGACGAATTCGCCGACGCGGTTCTGCGGCACCAACACATAGTCGGGCGCGACACAGGTTTGCCCGGCATTCAGCATCTTGCCGAAGGCGATGCGCTCGGCGGCATCCTTCAGGGGCACATCGGTGGACACGATAGCGGGCGACTTGCCACCCAGTTCCAGGGTGACGGGGGTCAGGTTCTCGGCGGCGGCTCGCATGACGTGCCTGCCGATGCTGGTGGCGCCGGTAAACAACAGGTGATCGAACGGCAACCTGGAAAAAGCCACGCCGACATCCGCCTCGCCAAGCACCACGCACACCAGGTCCTGGGGGAAGACCCGCGCCAGCAGTTGCTTGAGCAGCAGTCCGGTGGCGGGTGTGGCTTCGCTGAGCTTGAGCATTACCCGGTTGCCCGCCGACAACGCTCCGACCAACGGCCCGATGGCCAGGAACAAGGGGTAGTTCCAGGGCACGATGACCCCGACCACGCCCAGCGGCTGGTAGATCACTTTGGCCGAAGCCGGCTGGAAGGCCATGCCTACCTTGCGTCGGGATGGTTTCATCCAGCCCTTGAGGTGTCGGCTGGCGTAATGGATGCCGTGCAGGCTCGGCATCAATTCGGCCAACAGCGTTTCGTCGGCGCTGCGGTGGCTGAAATCCTCGCTGATGGCGTCGATCAGGGCCTGTCGTTCGCTGCTCAGCAGCTCCCGAAGGGACTTGAGCCATTGTTGGCGCTGCTCGGCCGCCGGCATCGGATGAGCGGCGTAGGCCTGGCGCTGCGCCTCGAAGAGTGACTGCAGCTCATCCAGTTGCTGTTGGGAATCGCGCAGATAAGCTATGTCGGCAGGCATCGTCAGGCACCAGTTCTTATTAGAGTGAGTGTTTTTAGAGCTTATACTCTAAAAAGTCAAATGACATCCTTGATGGCTTTGGGGTTGTCCTCCGGGCGATAGGTCGTAAGATGCCGGAATGCTTTCCTCGAATTAAAGCCCAAGCCATGGTCACACGAATGAAAACCAGCGAGCGCATCGTGCAAAACAGCCTCGAGCTGTTCAACCAGCAGGGCGAGCGCAGTGTCAGCACCAACCACATTGCCGCCCACATGGACATGTCACCGGGCAACCTCTACTACCACTTCCCTAACAAGCAGGCGATCATCGCCGTGCTGTTCAGTGAATACGAAAACCTGGTGGACAGTTTCCTGCGCCCGCCCCAGGGCCGGGCGGCCACGGTGGAGGACAAGCGCTTTTACCTGCAGGAGCTGCTGTCGGCGATGTGGAGTTATCGCTTCCTGCACCGGGACCTGGAACACCTGCTCGACAGCGATCCGGACCTCGCGGCTCGCTATCGGCGGTTTTCCCAGCGCTGCCTGATCCACGGGACCGCCATCTACGAGGGCTTCGTCGCGGCCGGCATCCTGAAGATGGACCGGGTGCAGATCGAGTCCCTGACCCTCAATGCCTGGATCATCCTGACGTCTTGGGTGCGGTTCCTGTGCACCACGCGGGAAAACTTCAATCATTTGAGTGAGCAGGCCATCAAGCGCGGGGTGTACCAGGTGTTGGTGCTGGAGGCCGGTTTCGTGACCGATCAGGCCCGCGAAGCGGTGGACGCACTGTTCAAAGAGTATTACGTCCCTCTGCCCCAGACCCTGGAGGAAGGGCAGTAGGATTCGGATCTGAGCCATATAGGCCACTCATTCCGCCACAGGAGCTCGCCATGCCCATTGCGCAACTCATCAGCCCTCAAGCCCTCGAGCAGAGGAGGACACAGCCCGGGCTGGTGATCCTCGATTGCCGTTTTGCTCTGGATGACCCGGATTACGGCCAGCGCAGCTACGCCGAGGGGCATATTGCCGGTGCATCGTTCGCGGACCTTGAGCGCGACCTGAGTGGCCCGGTGACCAAGGGTGTGACCGGGCGCCATCCGCTGCCGGCGCCCGAAGCGCTGATCGAACGCCTGCGGGCTTGGGGAATCAGCAACGACAGCGACATCGTGCTGTACGACGATGGTCCCGGTGCCTATGCGGCCCGGGCCTGGTGGTTGCTGGCCTGGCTGGGCAAGCGCGAGGCTGTGTACCTTCTCGACGGCGGTCTCAAGGCCTGGCATGCCAGTGGTTTGCCCTTGAGCCTCGATCCGCCGCTGGGCACTCGCGGGACGTTCAGCGGTTCGCCGGATGAGGCCCTGTTGCTCGACGCCCAGGCGTTGCAACAACGCCTCGGCCAGCCGGACATGACGCTTCTGGATGCTCGCGCGTTGCCGCGTTTCAAGGGCGAAGTCGAGCCGATCGACCCGGTGGCCGGACACATTCCGGGCGCACAATGTGCGGCATTTACCGACAACCTTGGCGCTGATGGCTGTTTTTTGCCGGCAGATCGGCTCAAGCAGCGTTTTGCCGGGAAATTGGGTGAGCGTTCGCCGACTGAGCTGGTGGCCTATTGCGGCTCCGGCGTCACGGCGTGCCATAACCTGTTTGCCTTGTGTCTGGCGGGGTATCCGTTAGGGAGGCTTTACGCGGGTTCGTGGAGTGAGTGGATCAATGATCCGCAGCGTGGGGTGGCAACGGGTGAATAACGCTGAATGGGTGTGAGGGCAAAGCTTGCTCGCGAGGCGGCCTTACAGCCGACCTGTTCCTTCCGGCTATACCTCAGTCCCCTTGTGGGAGCGAGCCTGCTCGCGATAGCGGAATGTCAGTCACTGCAAATGTAGTCTGACCTGACGCTATCGCGAGCAGGCTCGCTCCCACAGGGGCTTGTGTTGGCTGTAGTTCATCCGGGTCTCAGGCTCGCCAGCCAGCGGGGAATGCGCCGCTCCAGGTAGTATCCGGGCGAGCGCATGGTGCCTTCGACAAATCCCACATGGCCGCCCTTTGCATGCAGCTCAAGCCGGGTGGTGGCGGACAGTTCGTTGGGCTCGGGCAGGCTGTGGGGAAACACGAAAGGATCATCGGCGGCCTGGATGACCAGGGTCGGCGTGCTGATTTCGCTCATGAAATAGCGGCTGGAGGCGCGGCGGTAATAGTCCGAGGCATCGGAAAAACCGTGCAGCGGCGCCGTCACCCGGCCGTCGAAATCCCAGAAGGTGCGCATGTTTTCCAACGGACCCAGCGCCGTCAGGGTGGCCAGGTCTTCATGACGCCCGTCGTGCTCGAAGCGGTGTTGCTTGTTGCGCACGTAGGCCACCAGCGCACGCATGAAATGCGCCTGATAGAACCTGGAAAATCCTTGTCCGATGCGGTCGGCGCACTGGTCGAGACGAAACGGCACCGAAACCGCCACCGCTCCGAGCAGTTGGCTGTTGCTGCCGGTTTCTCCCAGATGCTTGAGCAGCACGTTACCGCCCAGCGAATAACCCACTGCAAACAGGGGCGCCAGGGGGCGTCGTGCCCGCAGGTGGGTAATGGCGGCAGCCAGGTCTTCGCTGACGCCGGAGTGGTAGCTGCGGGGCAGCAGGTTCGGCTCACCCGAACAGCCGCGCCAGTTCAGTGCGACACTGGCCCAGCCCTGATGGCCGAGGGCTTGTTGCAACCCGGCCACGTAAGGCGAGTTGGAGGAGCCGGTCAGCCCGTGAAGCACCAGCACCAGTGGCGCCTTGGCGCTATGGGGGCCATGCCAGTCGAGATCGAGAAAATCGCCGTCAGCCAGCCATAGCCGCTCGCGTTCACGCACGATGTGCGTGGTCTTGCGCCATAGCGGCCCCCACAAGGTCTGCAAGTGCGGGTTGCCAAGGCCCCGGGCCGGGACGAATCGTTCAGATGCGGCGGACATTATTATTGTTCTCGATACACCGGCCAGCCGTTCAGCCGACGGTTTCGGCCATACGTTGCCACAACGCGTAATACACCCGTCCGGATTTCTGTTCGCGATGCAAACGCCAATTACCCGGCAAACCGAGAGTGGACGGAGCGGTCTCGCTTTCAGTGTAGACCCAGGCATCCACGGCCAGCCACTGGCGTTCCTCGAGCAAGGCGCAAACCGACGGCAGGAGGTTCTGGTTGAACGGCGGGTCGAGGAATACCAGGTCGAAGGGGCTGGCCGGCTGGCTGTCCAGGTAGCGTAAGGCATCGGCCGTCTGCACCTGACCGACGGTGCAGCGCAGGGTGCCCAGGTGTTCTTTCAGGCTGGAGACCGCCAGGCTGCTGGCGTCCAGTGCCTGGCCCATGGCTGCACCACGGGACAGGGCTTCGAGAAACAGCGCGCCACTGCCGGCAAACGGGTCGAGCACCCGGGCGCCTGCCACGTAGGGCGCGAGCCAGTTGAACAGGGTTTCACGCACCCGGTCCGGCGTCGGGCGCAAGCCCGGGGCGTCGGGGAAGCTCAGGCGCCGGCTGCGCCATTCGCCGCCGATGATGCGCAACTGGTTGATGCCGTTGTGGGCGGGTTTCTTGCTGGAATTCGATGGACGGGCCATTAGTGCTCCGGAACCCCGAGCGGTTGCTCGGCAGGTTTGTCAGTGGGGGCCGGCAACGGCTTTTGCGGCACAGTCGGACCAGCGGTGACGATGACCATCCTGTCGGTGCTCAGGTGCTTGTTCAACGCGGTCTTGACCTGTTCGACCGTCAGTGCCTGGGACTGGCGCATGAAATCTTCCAGGTAGCTCAGCGGCAGGTCATAGAAGCCCATGGCCCCGAGTTGGCCGACAATGTCGGCGTTGCTGGCGGTGGACAGCGGGAAACTGCCGGCCAGTTCACGCTTGGCGTCATCGAGTTCCTTCTGGGTCGGACCGTTCTTCAGGTAGTCGGCGAACACATCTTGCACCAGCTTGAGTGTGCCTTCGCTCATTTCGGCGCGGGTCTGCAGGTTGATCATGAACGGGCCGCGGGCTTGCATCGGCGTGAAACCGGAATACACGCCGTAGGTCAGGCCACGTTTTTCCCGTACTTCAGTCATCAGGCGCGTGCCGAAACCGCCGCCGCCGAGGATCTGGTTGCCCAGGGACACGGCCGCATAGTCCGGGTCATCCCGGTCGATACCCAATTGCGCGAGCATCAGGTTGGTCTGTTTGGACGGGTATTCAATGTGGTTGACGCTCGCCTTCGGCTCCGTTGGCGATGGGGTTTTCACCAGGGCCGGCCCTTTGGGCAGTGCGGCGGACACCTGATTGGCAATCGCCTCGGCCTCGACGCGGGACAAGTCGCCTACCAGCGCAATCACTGCGTTACCGGCAGCGTAGGCCTTGGCGTGAAAGGCCCGGGCCTGGGCCAGGGTGATCGGTGGAATGCTTTCTGCGGTGCCATCGCTGGAGTGGGCGTAAGGATGGTCACCGTACAGGCGCTTCATCAGTTCCAGGCCCGCCAGTTTGCCCGGGTTCTGTTTCTGGTATTCGAAGCCGGCGAGCATCTGGTTCTTGATGCGGGCGAAGGAGTCGGCGGGGAAGGTCGGCTTGCCGACCACTTCGGCGAACAGCTTCAGTGCCGGCTCACGCTTGGCCACTGCGCTGAGGCTGCGCAGGGACGCAATGGCCATGTCCCGATAGGCGCCGTTGCCGAAGTCCGCGCCGAGGCTTTCGAACCCTTCGGCAATGGCGCTGACATCCTTGCCGGCCACGCCTTCGTTGAGCATGGCGTTGGTCAGCAGCGCCAGGCCGGGGGCGTTGCCGTCCTGGCTGCTACCGGCGGCGAAGGTCAGGCGCAGGTCGAACATCGGCAGTTCACGGGCCTCGACGAACAGCACCTTGGCGCCGTCAGCGGTTTTCCAGGTTTGCACATCGAGCTGGCGGTGGCCGGGTGCCTTGCCGTCCAGTTCCGCCAGCGATTGCAGCTTGTTGCCGGACTTGGCGTTATCCAGGGCCTGGCTGGCGGTGACGTCAGTGGCGGGGGATAGATAGACGGCCAGGGCAGCGACCAGGGCGATGAACACCAGGCCGATCAGTAGCAGGCGTGATGATTTGCGCTCACTCATGAGCTTTCTCCTCGGGCAGGACGTGCGCGACGCTCAGGCGCGAGCGGGTGAAATACAGCTGGGCTGCCTTCTGGATGTCTTGCGGGGTCACGCTTTGCAATTCGGCGAGCTCGGTGTCCATCAGCTTCCACGACAAGCCGACGGTTTCCAGCTGGCCGATGGCGGTGGCCTGGCTGGTGATCGAATCGCGCTCGTACACCAGGCCGGCGATTACCTGGGCGCGGACGCGTTCCAGCTCTTCGGCGGTCGGGGCGGTGGTTTTCAGTTGCTCCAGCAAGCGCCACAGGCCGGCTTCGGCCTGGGCCATGGTCTTGTTCTTCTGGGTGTTGGGCGCCGCCGACAAGGTGAACAGGGTATCGCCACGGGTGTAGGCGTCGTAGCTCGACGAACCGCCGGACACCAGCTCTTCGCCGCGCTCCAGCTGGGTCGGGATTCGGCCGCTGTAGCCGCCATCCAGCAAGGCCGAGATCAGCCGCAGCGCATTGACCGAACGCTTATCCGTCGCGGTGGCGATGCTCGGCACGTTGAAGGCCAGCATCAGGCTGGGCAGTTGGGTCTGCACATGCAGGGTGATCTGCCGCTCGCCGGGTTCGGCCAGCTCCAGGGGAATCTTCGCCGTCGGCACCTCACGTCGGGCAATCGGGCCGAAATAACGCTGGGCCAGGGCCTTGACCTCGTCCGGTGTCACGTCGCCGACCACCACCAGGGTGGCATTGTTCGGCGCGTACCAGGATTCGTACCAGTGGCGCAGTTCCTGGACGGTCATGCGGTCCAGGTCGGCCATCCAGCCGATGGTGGGCGTGTGGTAGCCGCTGGCCGGATAAGCCATGGCCTTGAAGCGCTCGAAAGCCTTGGACATCGGCTTGTCGTCGGTGCGCATGCGGCGCTCTTCCTTGATGACTTCGATCTCCCGGCTGAACTCTTCAGGGGGTAGGCGCAGGCTGGCCATGCGGTCGGCTTCCAGCTCGAAGGCCACGCCCAGGCGATCCCGGGCCAGCACCTGGTAATAAGCCGTGAAGTCATCGCTGGTGAAGGCGTTTTCCTCGGCTCCCAAGTCACGCAGGATCAGCGACGCTTCGCCGGGGCCGACTTTTTCGCTGCCCTTGAACATCATGTGTTCCAGGGCGTGGGACAAACCGGTCTGGCCCGGTGTTTCATAACTGGAGCCGACCTTGTACCAGACCTGGGAAACCACCACCGGCGCCCGATGATCTTCGCGCACGACGACCTTCAGGCCGTTATCGAGGGTGAATTCATGGGTGGGTTGTGGATCGGCAGCCAAGGCTGAAAGGGGCAGACAAACTGTGCTGAACAGCAGGCCTGCAACGCGGCGGGCAAGAGCATTCATTCGTGTTTAAACCTGTTGGGCTGCCCGCTAGGTCTTAGCGTCGGCGGGCGAGAGGGTGCTAGGATACTGATCCGTTTTACTGGCGGCCACGCCTATCGGGCCTTTTATCGGCCCAGGGTTGCCTGGGTTTTGCGCGCAACCGTAGGGTTTTCCCGTGGATCCCTGCGTTTTCGCCGACGATGCCTTGCCAGTCCTTCGAAAAAAATCGACGATGAGGTGTCACTGGGACATTTCGACAATCTGTTGCGCGTGAACAAGCTGGATGAAACGCAGTCTGTTCAGCATCGAATATTCATCACCGAGGCGCCCTCGTGGCGCGTCGCTACCGTGAGATAGCCGTCCTCCATGTTTGGTTCCAACGACGACAAGAAGACCCCAGCTGAGGCTGGCGAGAAAAAAGGCCTGTTCGGATGGCTGCGCAAGAAGCCGCAGGAAACCGTCGTCGAGCAGCCGCAACCGCTGCCCGAGCCTGCCGCTGAGGCCGTAGCCGAAGACGCTGCGCCGATCGTTCTGCCGCTGGCCGAGCCGGTGCTGCAACCGGCCGAGTCTGAGCCCGTTGTCGAGCCGGTGACCGAGCAGCCGCTGACGCCGCCCGTCGGGCAAAGCCCCTGGCTGACCCTGCCGGTGGCGGAAGAGCCGGTGGCACTGGTCGAGGATGCACAGGCCCTCCATGTCACACCGCCGATTCCAGCCCCGACGCAACCTGTCGTGGAGCCGGTCGTCGCGACGCCGCCAGTCGTGGTTGCGCCTATCTCTCCCCAGGCAGAAACGATCGTGGTTGAGGCACCGGCCGTCGCCGAGCCTGCCCTTTCTTCCGAACCAGGCAAGGTCGGTTTCTTCGCCCGCCTCAAGCAAGGCCTGTCCAAGACCAGCGCCAGCATCGGCGAAGGCATGGCCAGCCTGTTCCTGGGCAAGAAAGTCATCGACGACGAATTGCTGGATGACATCGAAACCCGCCTGCTGACCGCCGATGTCGGCGTCGAGGCGACGTCGGTGATCATCCAGAGCCTGACCCAGAAGGTCGCACGCAAGCAGTTGACCGATGCCGACGCGTTGTACAAATCCCTGCAGGGCGAGCTGGGCAACCTGCTCAAGCCTGTGGAGCAGCCGCTGGTGATCGCTTCGCAGAACAAGCCGTTCGTGATCCTGGTGGTCGGTGTCAATGGCGCCGGCAAGACCACCACCATCGGCAAGCTGGCGAAGAAGCTGCAACTCGAAGGCAAGAAAGTCATGCTCGCCGCCGGCGACACCTTCCGCGCCGCCGCGGTCGAGCAACTGCAAGTGTGGGGCGAGCGCAACAAGATCCCGGTGATCGCCCAGCACACCGGCGCCGATTCCGCTTCGGTGATCTTCGACGCCGTGCAGGCCGCCAAGGCCCGTGGCATTGATGTGCTGATCGCCGACACGGCCGGTCGCCTGCACACCAAAGACAACCTGATGGAAGAGTTGAAGAAGGTTCGCCGGGTCATCGGCAAGCTCGATGCCGACGCGCCCCATGAGGTGCTGCTGGTGCTGGACGCCGGCACCGGCCAGAACGCCATCAACCAGGCCAAGCAGTTCAACCAGACCGTCGAACTGACCGGGCTGGCGCTGACCAAGCTCGACGGCACCGCCAAGGGTGGGGTGATCTTCGCCCTGGCCAAGCAGTTCGGCCTGCCCATCCGCTACATTGGCGTGGGCGAAGGCATCGACGACCTGCGTACCTTTGAAGCCGAGCCTTTTGTCCAGGCGCTGTTTGCCGAGCGGGAGCATTCATGATTCGTTTCGAACAGGTCGGTAAACGCTATCCGAACGGTCACGTCGGCCTGCATGAGCTGAGCTTTCGGGTACGTCGGGGCGAGTTTCTGTTTGTCACCGGGCATTCCGGCGCCGGTAAGAGCACATTGCTGCGCCTGTTGCTGGCAATGGAACGGCCCACCACCGGCAAGTTGCTGTTGGCCGGCCAGGACCTGAGCACCATCAGCAATGCCCAGATTCCCTACCTGCGGCGGCAGATCGGCGTGGTGTTCCAGAATCACCAGTTGCTGTTCGATCGCACCGTGTTCAACAACGTGGCGTTGCCCTTGCAGATCCTCGGCCTGTCCAAGGCCGAGATCAACAAGCGGGTGGATTCGGCCCTGGAGCGGGTGGCCCTGTCGGACAAGACCGACCTGTACCCAGGCGACCTGTCCACCGGCCAGCAACAGCGCGTCGGCATCGCCCGCGCCATCGTTCACCGCCCGGCCTTGCTGCTGGCGGATGAACCCACCGGTAACCTCGACCCGCGTCTGGCGGCGGAAATCATGGGCGTATTCGAAGACATCAACCGTTTGGGCACCAGTGTGCTGATCGCCAGTCACGACCTGGCCCTGATCGCCCGCATGCGCCACCGCATGCTCACCTTGCAGCGCGGTCGTCTGATCGGTGACGGGGAGGCTGGCGTATGAGCGCAACCCGCAGCCCGAAAGTGGCCGAGCGTGTGGCCCCGAAAGCCTCCGATCCGCAGCCGCAAAAGAAAAAACGCGACGATGACGATGGCCCGGACTTCGCCACGCTGCTGCACGCCTGGATCGAAAGCCATCGCGCCAGTCTGCTCGACAGCCTGCGGCGCCTGGGTAAGCAGCCGATCGGCAGTTTCTTCACCTGCATGGTCATGGCGGTCGCCCTGAGCTTGCCGATGGGCCTGTCATTACTGCTGAATAATGTGGAGCGCCTGGGAGGCTCCTGGCAGCGCGCGGCGCAGATTTCCCTGTACTTGCAACTGGAGGCGACGCCGGGCGAAGGCCAGGCGTTGCGCGAGCAGATCCAGGCCATGCCGGGCGTGGCCGATGCCGAATATATCGGTCGCGACCAGGCGCTCGAGGAGTTCCAGCAGCAGTCCGGCCTGGGCGAGGCGCTCAAGGAACTGCCGGAGAACCCGCTGCCGGGGGTGGTGCTGGTGACGCCGAAAGAGGTCGACAAACCGACCCTTGAAGCATTAAGACAAAGACTTTCCGAATTACCGAAGGTACAACAGGCGCAACTTGATCTAGTCTGGGTCGAGCGTCTGGCGGCGATCCTCAAGCTTGGCGACCGGTTTGTCTTCGGTCTGACGGTGCTCCTGGTGTCTGCATTACTTTTGGTGATAGGCAATACCATTCGTCTTCATATTGAAAACCGCCGCACCGAGATAGAAGTGATTAAACTCGTCGGCGGCACGGACAGCTATGTGCGCAGGCCCTTCCTTTATATGGGCGCGCTGTATGGCTTCGGTGCCGGGATCCTGTCCTGGGGTGTATTAGCGTTCGGCCTGGACTGGCTGAACGATGCGGTGGTGGGGCTGGCCGGTTTGTACGGCAGTGATTTCGCGCTGGCCGGCGTGCCAGTCGCCGACGGTCTGTCGCTCTTGCTTGGCGCGGTGCTGTTGGGTTATATCGGTGCATGGATTGCGGTCGCACGCCACTTGCGTGAGCTTGCGCCAAAATAGAGTCTTTTTGCGCGTATTGACCTTTCAGTTTTTATGGGAACTTGTCTTTTGGTTCCCGGTCAATTTTCGCAGTGCTGAACTGCACGAGTTATGTGAGTCGGAGGTTTTTTCGTATGACCACTTCTTTGCAACCTGCGTATGCTCTGGTCCCGGGTGCGAACCTGGAGGCCTATGTGCACACGGTGAACAGCATTCCCTTGCTGACACCCGAGCAGGAGCGTGAACTGGCCGAGAGTCTCTATTATGAGCAGGATCTTGAGGCGGCTCGGCAAATGGTGCTCGCCCACCTGCGTTTTGTCGTACATATCGCCCGCAGCTATTCCGGCTACGGGCTGGCCCAGGCCGACCTGATCCAGGAAGGCAACGTTGGCCTGATGAAAGCGGTCAAGCGCTTCAACCCGGAAATGGGTGTGCGCCTGGTATCGTTCGCGGTGCACTGGATCAAGGCGGAAATCCACGAGTTCATCCTGCGCAACTGGCGCATCGTGAAGGTCGCGACCACCAAGGCCCAGCGCAAGCTGTTCTTCAACCTGCGCAGCCAGAAGAAGCGCCTGGCCTGGCTGAACAACGAAGAAGTCCATCGGGTAGCCGAGAGCCTCGGTGTGGAGCCTCGCGAAGTCCGCGAAATGGAAAGTCGCCTGACCGGTCAGGACATGGCCTTCGACCCGGCCGCCGAAGCGGACGACGACAGCGCCTTCCAGTCGCCGGCCAACTACCTGGAAGACCACCGGTATGACCCGGCGCGTCAGCTGGAAGACGCCGATTGGAGCGACAACTCCAACACCAACCTGCACGAAGCCCTGGAAGTGCTGGACGAGCGCAGTCGTGACATTCTCTACCAGCGCTGGCTGGCCGAGGAAAAGGCCACGCTGCATGACCTGGCGCAGAAGTACAACGTGTCGGCGGAGCGAATTCGCCAGCTTGAGAAAAGCGCGATGAACAAGCTCAAGCTGTCGATTGCGGCTTAATCAGGCGCAATAGCAATAAAAAACGCCCCGATCAGTGATGGTCGGGGCGTTTTCATTTCAGATCTGGGGCAGAACCTTGTGGGAGCGAGCCTGCTCGCGATAGCGGTATACCTGATACATGACTGCTGACTGACACACCGCTATCGCGAGCAGGCTCGCTCCCACAAGGGAACTGTGGTGTGGCGGCTATTGAGCCCAAGGCGCCCGTCGCGAATCGTTGAGCCCCAGCAGGTAACTGTCGCCCCCCAGTTGGCTCATCTGCTGACGGATCCAGCTTGCCCGTCGCAGTACATACGGACTTGGCCGGCTGGCGCTCCATTTGCGAGGGTTGGGCAACACCGCCGCCAGCAGGCTTGCCTGCTGCCGGGACAGGGCAGCCGCGCCAACGCGGAAATGATGTCGCGCCGCAGCTTCGGCACCGAACACGCCGTCATCCCACTCGACGCTGTTGAGGTACACCTCAAGAATCCGCTGCTTTGGCCAGAACACTTCGATCAGCGCGGTGAACCAGGCTTCGAAGCCCTTGCGCAGCCAGCTGCGGCCCGACCACAGGAACAGGTTCTTGGCGACTTGCTGGCTGAGGGTGCTGGCGCCTCGAATCGAACCGCCGCGGCCGTTATGGGCGAATGCGGCCTGGATCGCGCCGAGGTCGAAGCCCCAATGTTCAGGGAATTTCTGGTCTTCGCCGGCAATCACCGCGACCTTGAGGCTGTCGGAGATCTGGTCCCAGGGTTGCCAGGTGCGTTGCAGGTCAATCGGTTCGCCGTCGACCCAGGACTCAACCTTGCGCTCGATCATCAGCGCCGTGAACGGCGGCGGCACCACGCGAAACAGCAGCACCAGGACAACGCTGCCAACGGCGAACCAGAGCAGGGCTTTGAGGAATCGTCGAAACAATGAACGCAGCATAGAGATGGCTTGGCCGAACCGGTCGAGCGGGCCATTATACAGACCCTGTCCACCGAGTCTGACTGGAGTTCTCATGCTGCGTAGTTTTCTGATGCTGGCTGCCTTTTTCGGCTTCACCGGCGTGGCGCTGGGGGCTTTCGCTGCCCATGGCTTGAAGAACCGCCTGAGCGCCGACTACCTGGCGATTTTCCATACGGGCGTGACCTATCAACTGGTGCACACCCTGGCGTTGCTGGGCGTAGCGCTGCTGGCCACGCACATTCCCGGTCGCATCGTCACCTGGGCCGGGATTTCGTTTGTGCTCGGCATCCTGTTGTTCTCCGGCAGCCTCTACCTGCTGACCCTCACCGGCATCAGCAAGCTTGGCATCATCACCCCGTTCGGCGGCCTGGCATTCCTGATCGGCTGGCTGTGCCTGGGTATCGCCGCCTGGCGGCTGGGTTGACCGGCCGGTCCATTTCATGACGAATGGCTTGGGTCCCCCAGACTGATCGGGCTAGAATGCCAGCCCCTAAAAATGATGGCGGCATCCGGCATGCGCATTCAGTTGAATGGCGAACCCCTTGAATTGCCCGACGGTGAAACCGTTGCGGCCCTGCTGACCCGTCTGGACCTCGCCGGACGCCGTGTCGCGGTGGAGCTCAACCTGGATATCGTCCCGCGCAGCCAGCATGCCGACACCACCCTGAACGATGGCGACAGCGTCGAAGTGGTCCACGCCATCGGCGGCGGCTAGAGCCGGTTTCGCAGTATTTCGCAAGAACCTCACCCCAACAGAGGATTTCCCATGAGCATCGTTCGTAGCGACAAGCCCTTCGTCCTGGCCGGTCGTACCTACCAGTCGCGCTTGCTGGTAGGCACCGGCAAATATCGCGACATGGAAGAAACCCGCCTGGCCATCGAGGCTTCGGGCGCCGAGATCGTCACCGTCGCGGTGCGCCGGACCAACATCGGCCAGAACCCGGGCGAACCGAACCTGCTGGATATCCTGCCGCCGGATCGCTACACCATCCTGCCGAACACCGCCGGCTGCTTCGACGCCATCGAAGCCGTGCGCACCTGCCGCCTGGCCCGTGAGCTGCTCGACGGCCACAATCTGGTGAAGCTGGAAGTGCTGGCGGACCAGAAGACTCTGTTCCCCAATGTGATCGAAACCCTCAAGGCCGCCGAAACCCTGGTCAAGGAAGGTTTCGACGTGATGGTGTACACCAGTGATGACCCGATCATCGCCCGGCAACTGGCGGAAATCGGCTGCATCGCGGTCATGCCGCTGGCCGGCCTGATCGGCACGGGCCTGGGGATCTGCAACCCATACAACCTGCAGATCATCCTCGAAGAAGCCAAGATCCCGGTGCTGGTGGATGCCGGTGTCGGTACCGCGTCCGACGCCACCATCGCCATGGAGCTGGGCTGCGAGGCGGTGCTGATGAACTCGGCCATCGCCCACGCCCAGCAACCGATCCTGATGGCCGAAGCGATGAAGCACGCCATTGTCGCCGGGCGCCTGGCGTACCTCGCCGGCCGCATGCCGAAAAAACTTTACGCCAGCGCCTCCTCGCCGCTGGATGGTCTGATCAAGTAAGAGCCATTGATGACTGAATCGAACGACACGCCTGTCCAGCCGGACGAAGGCGAAGAGCGCCAACACCGCCGCATCAAGAGTTTCGTGATGCGCGCCGGGCGCATGACCGAAGGCCAGCAACGCGGCCTGGAGCAGGGCACGCCTCTGTTTGTCCTGCCCTTGGCCGATGCGCCGGTGGACTTCGACCAGGTGTTCGGCCGCTCGGCCCCGCGCTCCCTGGAAATCGGCTTTGGCATGGGCCACTCGCTGCTGGAAATGGCCGCCGCAGCGCCGGAACAGGATTTCATCGGCGTGGAAGTGCATCGCCCTGGCGTCGGCGCGCTGCTCAACGGCGTGCTTACCCAGGGGCTGACCAACCTGCGGGTCTACGATTGCGACGCCATCGAAGTGCTCAACCGTTGCGTGGCCGACAACAGCCTGGACCGGCTGATGCTGTTTTTCCCGGACCCTTGGCACAAGAGCCGTCACCACAAGCGCCGCATCGTCCAGGCTTCGTTCGCCGAGCTGGTGCGCAGCAAGTTGAAGGTCGGCGGTGTGCTGCACATGGCCACCGACTGGGAGCCCTACGCCGAATACATGCTGGAAGTGATGAACGTCGCGCCGGGTTATCGCAACCTCGCCGAAGACGGCAAGTGCGTACCGCGCCCGGCCGAACGGCCGATTACCAAGTTCGAGCGCCGGGGTGAGCGGCTTGGGCATGGGGTTTGGGATCTGAAGTTCGAGAAGCAGTCCTGAGCCATAAAGCAATTCAATGTGGGAGCGAGCCTGCTCGCGATAGCGGCCTGACAGTCAACATTGATGTTGGATGTTAAGGCCTCATCGCGAGCAGGCTCGCTCCCACAGTTGTTTTGGGGTGTGGCAGGGATCAGCGACGATCCGCCACCACCCCGATCAACACCAGCACCACCAACAAAACCGGCGCCAGGCTGTAGTTGTTGAACTGGCTCAACCCCCGAACCACCCACGGCGTGGCATAAATCAGCGCCGCGCCGCTGCCGATCATGCACAGCAGGGCGATCAATGGGACGCGCAACGCGCCGGCGATGCTGCCCAGGCGTTGTTCGACCCAGGCCTTGATGTCCGCGCCGAACAGCACCAGCAGGCAGCCCACCAGTGCCAGGGAGATTTCCGACAGGTTGCTGCGGCTCCAGCGGGACACGGTGGCGAGCAGGTCGAGTACCAGATCCATTCGATTTCCTTGTATTGATCAGCTCAGAAATTTCTGCAGCAAGTCATTGAGAAACAGCTGTCCGCGCTCGGTGGCCGCCAGACGTGACGGTTCGACCTGCAACAGCCCGCTTTGTTCGGCCTCGCGGCGGCCCTCGGCCAGGCTTTGCAGGGGCAGGCCGGTGCGCTCCGGGTACAGTCGCGCTTCCACGCCTTGGGTCAGGCGCAGGGCGTTCATCAGGAACTCGAAGGGCAGCTCTTCGTTAGCCAGGGTTTTCTCACCGGCCAGGAAGCGTTTGGCCGGGTTGAGGTAGTCCTTGGGCAGGCGAGTTTTCCAGGTGCGCACGATGCGCCCGTCCGGATGGCTGAGCTTGCCATGGGCGCCGGCACCGATGCCGATGAAGTCGCCGAAGCTCCAGTAGTTGAGGTTATGCCGTGCCGCCCGACCCGCTTGGGCGTAGGCCGACACTTCGTATTGGGCATAGCCGTGCTCGGCCAGCAGCGCTTGTCCAGCTTCCTGGATATCCCACAACGTGTCGTCTTCCGGCAACGTTGGCGGCTGGTTCCAGAACACCGTGTTCGGCTCCAGCGTCAGCTGATACCAGGAGAGATGGGTCGGCTTCAGCGCGATGGCCTGGCGCAGGTCGCTCAAGGCGTCGTCGAGGGACTGGTCGGGCAGGCCATGCATCAGGTCCAGGTTGAAGTTATCGAACCCGGCCTGGCGGGCCATGCCGGCGGCGCGTACCGCTTCGTCACCGTTGTGAATCCGTCCCAAGGCTTCGAGCTTGGCCTGCTGGAAACTCTGGATGCCGATGGACAGGCGATTGATGCCCAATGCCCGGTAAGCGACGAACTTCTCTTGCTCGAAGGTGCCGGGGTTGGCTTCCAGGGTGATTTCAATGTCGTGGGCGAACGGTATGCGTGCTTCGACCCCCTGGAGCAACCGGCCCAGGGCCTGGGCGCTGAACAGACTGGGGGTGCCGCCGCCAAAGAAGATCGAACTCAGTTCCCGGCCATACACCCCATGCAGGTCTTGATCAAGATCGGCCAGCAAGGCGTCGACGTATTCCTCTTCCGGCAGCTGCGGGCTGGCGGTGTGGGAGTTGAAGTCGCAATACGGGCATTTGCGCACGCACCACGGGATGTGGATGTACAACGCCAAGGGCGGCAATACCGGCAGCGGCGCCCGAGGCGTGTGTGCGCCGCCATGAATCAGCGGCGCGGGCACGTCATTGCTCATGGAAGGTCCAGGCGTTGACGCAGCAGGGCCATGGCGCGGGCGCGGTGGCTCAGTTGATTCTTTTCCACCGGGCCCAGCTCGGCGCTGGAGCAGTTGCGCTCCGGCACCCAGAACAGCGGGTCGTAACCGAAACCGTGCTCGCCGCTGGCCTCAGTGAGGATGCGCCCGTGCCACAGGCCTTCGCAGAGGATCGGCAATGGATCGTCGGCATGCCGCACCAAGGCCAGGACGCAAACGAACTGTGCGCCACGCTCGGCTTCAGGCACGTCCCTGAGGGCGTCGAGCAGCTTGGCGTTGTTCGCTGCGTCACCCTTGCCGTCGGCGTAGCGGGCCGAATAGATGCCCGGCGCGCCGCCGAGGAAGTCCACCGCCAACCCGGAATCGTCCGCCAGGGCCGGCAGGCCGGAGATGCGCGCGGCGTTGCGAGCCTTGAGAATGGCGTTCTCGACGAACGACAGGCCGGTTTCTTCCGGCTCCACCTGGCTGAACTCACCAATCGAGCGCAACTGCACCGACCCGCCGAGCATGGCCTGGAGTTCCTTGAGTTTGCCGGCGTTGTGGCTGGCGAGTACGAGTTGGGTGAGGTTCATCATTCGCCGGGGAACAGTTCCTGGTTGAAGTTGAGGGTGTTGACCTTGTCACCCGTCTTCACCTTGATCTCGAAGGTGCGGGTTTCCTGCTGGTTCACCGGATACTGGGCAATGTAGTAGATCGCGCCTTGTTCGTTGATCTGGCGGAACGTCAGCGGGTCCGTCTTGCTGGTCAGGTCCTTGATCGTGCCGCTGACCTCGGCCGCCAATGGCTTGCCATCCTTGATCACCGACACATTGATCACGCCCTGGTTCTTGCTGCGGACCAGTTCGGCGGCCTTGGCGATGTCCGGCGTCAGGAAGGTGGAATTGAAGGTGTTGTAGTGCACGGTGACGTCTCCGAACACTTCCTTGCGCTCGGCCTTGATGACATTCGCTGCCATGGCTGCGACGCTCAGGCAGGCGGTGATGAGAAACAACGCGAGACGTTTCATGGTGTGACTCCTGATAGGGTCGCGGTTCACACGGCGACCTGATGATCGGCAAGGCCTGGGCTGCTGACCCGATAGATGCCTATTTCACCTAACAGATTAGGCCATAGCTTGCTGGCCCACCCGTGGCGGTGCTGCTGATCCACCGCCAGGCGATCGATGACCTTGGCCTGGCGCTCGCGGCACAGCGCTTCGAAATCCGCGAAGGTGCAGAAGTGGATGTTCGGCGTGTTGTACCAGGTGTAGGGCAGGAACTCCGAGACCGGCATGCGCCCTTTGCTCGCCAGATACCAGCGGCAGCGCCAGTGCCCGAAGTTGGGGAAGGTGATGATGCACTGGCGCCCGACCCGGAGCATTTCGTCGAGGATCCTGTCCGGGTAGTGCACCGCTTGCAGGGCCTGGGTCATGACCACGATGTCGAAGCTGTTGCTGGCGAAGTTGCCCAGGCCCTTGTCCAGGTCCTGCTCGATGACGTTGATGCCCTTGGCAACGCACTCGGCGATGTTGTCCGGGTCGTTTTCCAGGCCGTAGCCGGTGACCTGCTTGTTGTCCCGCAGCCAGGTCAGCAGCTCGCCGTTGCCGCAGCCCAGGTCGAGCACGCGGCTGCCGGCGGGGATCCATTCCTGGATGATGTCCAGATCGGCTCTCATGGCGTCCTCACAGCGTAATACGGTTCATATAGTTGCCGAACGCCTGCAGGTAGCGCGGGATCGGAATCAGAAAGGCGTCGTGGCCCTGGGGCGCGTCGATTTCCAGGTAGCAGACGTCCTTGCGCGCGGCCATCAGCGCGTCCACCAGTTCCCGCGAGCGCGCCGGGGAGAAGCGCCAGTCGGTGGTGAACGACATTACGCAGAACCTGGCCGTGGCATTGGCGAAGGTTTTCGCCAGGTCATCGTCGAAGTTCGCCGCCGGATCGAAGTAATCCAGGGCCTTGGTCATCAGCAGGTAGGTGTTGGCGTCGAAGCGCCCGGAGAATTCCTCACCCTGGTAACGCAGGTAGCTTTCCACCTGGAACTCGACGCTGTGGAAGTCGTAGTTGAGCTTTTCGCTCTTGAGGCCACGGCCGAATTTCTCGCCCATGGAGTCGTCGGACAGGTAGGTGATGTGCCCGACCATCCGCGCCAGCATCAGCCCGCGCTTGGGGATCACGCCGTGTTCCTGGAACGAGCCGCCGTGGAACTCCGGGTCGGTGAGGATCGCCTGGCGCGCCACTTCGTTGAAGGCGATGTTCTGTGCCGACAACTTGGGGGCCGAGGCGATTGCCAGGCAATGGCGCACGCGGTCCGGGTAGGTGATGGTCCATTGCAGGGCCTGCATGCCGCCCAGGCTGCCGCCGATCACCGCCGCCCACTGGCCGATGCCGAGGCGGTCGGCCAGGCGCGCCTGGCTGTGGACCCAGTCTTCCACGGTCAGCACCGGAAAATCGGCGCCGAACGGCTTGCCCGTGTCCGGGTTGAGGCTGCTGGGGCCGGTGGAACCGTTGCAACCGCCGAGGTTATTCAGGCTGACCACGAAAAACCGGTTGGTGTCGATCGGCTTGCCGGGGCCGATGCAACTGTCCCACCAGCCGGGCTTGCGGTCGTCGACGCTGTGGTAACCGGCGGCATGGTGATGCCCCGACAAGGCGTGGCAGATCAGCACGGCATTGCTCGCCGTGGCGTTCAGCGTGCCGTAGGTTTCGTAGATCAGGTCATAGGCTGGCAACGAACGACCGCAGGCCAGGGCCAGGGGCTCGCTGAAATGCGCCATTTGCGGCGTCACCAGACCAACGGAATCGGCGGGAAAGGCAGCTGGCATCGACCCTGCTCTCGTTGAAATGAGGCGTAAGTCTAAAGACCGCTGGGGTTAGCGGCAACCAAGGAAATCGCCGACTGACGCCGATCGTTCCCACGCTCTGCGTGGGAATGCATCCCCTGACGCTCTGCGTCACCCCAAGGCAGAACGCGGAGCGTCCTTGGCAGCATTCCCACGCAGAGCGTCACTAGTGTCCGGTAAAAACTGAAGGGGGAGCTTGCTCCCCCTTGCTGTACCTGCCTTTGAGCGATACTCGGCTTTTTCAGACTCGATTCCGGCTATGTTCAGCAGCACTCGCTTTTCACAAATGCTCCAAGCACTCCCTCATCAGTTGTTCAAAAATGCAGTCAAACGCTGTGGCGCTGATCGTTATGCCAAGCAATTCAGCTCTTGGGATCTGCTCGTCACGCTGATCTTTGGTCAGATAACACAAGCCAGCAGCCTGCGCGCCTTGGCGACAGCATCGCAATCGCTGGAACCTCACCATTATCATCTCAACGCTCGCAGCATGGTTCGCTCAACGCTTTGTGATGCCTTGAGCAAACGCAGTTCAGAGCCTTTTCGGCTGGCCTGCGAGCACTTGCTGCAGGGCGTTGGCCGCAAGCAGCGCAAGTCCCTGGAAGCGATGGTCACGCTGATCGACTCGACCTCAATCACCTTGCGCGGTCCCGGCTTCGACGACTGGACCGCTGCGACGAAAACCCGCATAACACAAGGCCTGAAGGTGCATGTGGCAATTGATCCACGACAAACAGCACCCACTTACGTGAACATCACTGCCGCCAACGTCAATGACCTGAGTGACGCCCTGACCATGCCGCTTGAAGCAGGCATCACGTACGTTTTCGACAAGGGATACTGCGATTACAACTGGTGGCACCAGATTGATCAGGTGGGGGCGTTCTTCGTCACACGACTCAAAAAAAATGCCAATGTGAATCACGTAGAGGATCTGAACAGAGGGGAAAATGCCGACTTCATAGAGTCGGACGAAGCCGTGCGATTTGGCAAAAAACACCTGAATACACGACGGTTAAATCACTATCACGACCAAACCGTACGTCGGGTCCAGGTTCGTCGAGATGATCACGAAACGCCGCTGATCCTGGTGACTAATGATTTTTCACGCTCAGCTGAAGAAATTGCCGACCTGTACAAGCAGCGCTGGCAGATCGAGTTGTTCTTCAAGTGGATCAAGCAAAAACTCAAGCTCAAACGGTACTTCGGATTCTCTGAAAACGCGGTGCGTCTACAAATCTACAGCGCGCTGATCACATACCTTTTGCTGCTCCTGTATCAACAACGCTCGGCCTGCTCAGACTCACTTTCAAACTTCACTATCCGGCTGGCTCATAGCTTGTTTGAGCGCCCGCTCAGCGACACACACCGCGGATATCGAAGGCAAGAACGAACAGAGCTGAAGGCTGCCCAGGGTAGCCTTCAGCTATGAAAAGGTTTTACCGGACACTAGTGACGCAGAGCGTGGGAACGGATCAGGCCACAGGGTCAGGTCAGATCAGGACGCGCAGGATATCCGGCATCATGGTCATCGCCGCGAGGTTGTTGATCACCAGCATGTCGAGCAGCTTGAGCACCATGAACGCCAGGATCGGCGAGATATCCAGGCCGCCGAGGTTCGGCACGATACGGCGGAACGGCGCCAGGGCCGGTTCGCAGACCTGGTTCACCAGCTCGGCGCCCGGGTTGTGGCTGCCCGGGGCGACCCAGGACAGGATCACGCTGATGATCAGGGCGAAGAAGAAAATTTTCAGGAACAGCGCGGTCACGCCGATGATCGACCAGATCAGCAGTTGCAGCGGGTTGCCGGTGGTGCCGTAGGTCAACAGCAGGGTCAGGGCCATCAGCGCCATTTGCACGAGGATTGCCAGGACCAGCGACGACATGTCCAGGCCGAACAGGCTCGGGATGATCCGGCGCAGGGGCTTGAGCAACGGCTGGGTGGCCTTGACCACGAACTGGCACAGCGGATTGTAGAAGTTGGCGCGGACCAGTTGCAGCACGAAACGCATCAGCACGATCAGCAGGTACAGGCTGCCAAGGGTTTGCAGCACGTAGACCGCTGCGGTGTTCAATCCAATCATGAATGGCTCCTTATTGGCCCAGTTGTTCGGCCATTTCGGCCGAGCGGTGCGCGGCGGCGCCGAGTGCTTTTTCTACCAGGGCTTCGAAACCCCCGGCCTGGAACGATTTGATGGCGGCTTCGGTGGTACCGGCCGGCGAAGTCACACGGCGGCGCAGCTCAGCCGCATCGACGTCGCTGGAGGTCGCCATGTGGGCTGCACCGAGGGCCGTCTGCAAGGTTAGCTGCGCGGCAATCTCACGGGGCAGTCCCAGTTTTTCGCCGGCGGCGGTCATGGCTTCGATCAGCAGGAAGAAGTACGCCGGGCCTGAACCGGAAACGGCAGTGACCGCGTCCAGTTGCTGCTCGGTCTCCAGCCACAGCGCCAGGCCCACGGCCGACAGCAGCTCTTCGGCCTGCTGGCGTTGTCCGGTGCTGACCTGTGGGGTGGCGAACAGGCCGCTGACGCCCTGACGCAACAGCGCCGGGGTGTTGGGCATGCAGCGCACGATGGGCTGCTCGCCGAGCCACTTGTTCATGCTGGCGCAGGTGATGCCGGCGGCGATCGACACCACCAGTTGATGAGGTTTGAGGCTTGGGCGAAGGGCTTCGCACACGGCTTTCATCGCTTGCGGCTTGACCGCCAGCACGACGACGTCCGCGCCATCGATGGCCTGGGCATTGTCGGCAAAGGTTTCGATGCCGTGCTCACTGCTCACCCGGGTCCGGGTATCGACACCCGGATCGCTGGCGCGGATCTGCGCAGCCTCCAGGCCCTTGGCCCGCAGGCCACCGATCAGGCTGGCGGCCATGTTGCCGGCACCGATAAAGGCAATACGCGTGTTGCTCATGACAGGTCCTTGATTAAAGAGTTGAGTCGGCATGGCTTACGACGGGTTAGCGCTGTAGTCGCGAGCACCAAACAGGGCGGTACCGATCCTGACCCAGGTAGCGCCTTGGGCAATGGCGGATTCGAGATCGTGGCTCATGCCCATGGACAGCGTGTCCAGCGGCAGGGCCAGGCTGGCTTGCAGGCGCTGGACGGCGGCGAAGGCGGCGTCCTGGGCGGCGCGTTCCTCGGTCGGCTCGGGGATGGCCATCAGTCCGCGTAGCGTCAGGCGTGGCAATGCGCTGATGGCATCGACCAGGGCCGGCAGATCCTCCGGCGTGCAACCGGATTTGCTGGCTTCACCGCTGACGTTGACCTGAATGCAGATGTTCAGCGGCGGCAACCCGGCCGGACGCTGCTCGGACAGGCGTTGGGCAATTTTCAAGCGATCCACGGAATGCACCCAGTCGAAATGTTCGGCGATAGCGCGCGTCTTGTTCGATTGAATGGGGCCGATGAAGTGCCAGATCAAGGGCAGGTCGGTCAGTGCGACCTGCTTGCCCAGCGCTTCCTGCAGGTAGTTCTCGCCGAAGTCCCGCAGGCCGGCGGCGAAGGCTTCGCGCAGGGCCTGGGCGGGCTTGGTCTTGCTCACGGCCAGCAGTTGGACACTGTCTGCGGCGCGGTGGGCGGCCTGCTCCGCAGCGCGGATGCGCGATCTAACCTGAGCGATGTTGTCTGCTATCGTGGACATTAAAGAAGCGCCGGCGGTCTGAGGTTCGCGGCATTCTACTGGAATTGGGGAGCGCTATGGATATCACTGAACTGTTGGCGTTCAGCGCCAAACAGGGGGCATCGGACCTGCACCTGTCGGCCGGGCTGCCGCCGATGATCCGCGTGGATGGCGATGTGCGGCGGATCAACCTGCCGGCACTGGACCACAAACAGGTTCATGAACTGATCTACGACATCATGAACGACCGGCAACGGGTAGATTACGAAAAGTTTCTGGAAACCGACTTTTCCTTCGACGTACCGGGCGTGGCACGGTTCCGGGTCAATGCGTTCAACCAGAATCGTGGCGCGGGGGCGGTGTTCCGGACCATTCCGTCGAAAGTCCTGACCATGGAAGACCTGGGCATGGGCGAGGTGTTTCGCAAAGTGACCGAGGCCCCTCGCGGGCTGGTGCTGGTGACCGGGCCGACCGGTTCCGGCAAGTCCACCACCCTGGCGGCGATGATCGATTACCTCAACACCCATAAGCACCACCACATCCTTACCATCGAGGACCCCATCGAGTTTGTCCACGAACCGCGCAAATGCCTGATCAACCAGCGCGAAGTGCACCGCGACACCCAGGGTTTTTCCACGGCCCTGCGCTCGGCCCTGCGCGAAGACCCAGACGTGATCCTGGTGGGGGAGATGCGTGACCTGGAAACCATCCGCCTGGCGCTGACCGCCGCCGAAACCGGGCACCTGGTCTTCGGCACGTTGCACACCACTTCGGCGGCCAAGACCATCGACCGGGTGGTGGACGTGTTCCCGGGGGACGAGAAGTCCATGGTGCGCTCGATGTTGTCGGAATCATTGCAGGCGGTGATTTCCCAGACGCTGATCAAGAAGATCGGCGGCGGCCGGGTTGCGGCTCACGAAATCATGCTGGGCACGTCGGCGATTCGTAACCTGATTCGCGAGGACAAGGTGGCGCAGATGTACTCGGCGATCCAGACCGGCGGCTCCCTGGGGATGCAGACACTGGACATGTGCCTGAAGGATCTGGTGACCAAGGGCTTGATCAGCCGTGAACATGCGCGGGAGCGGGCGCGTACGCCGGATAGTTTCTGAAAATGCTGGCGCGGACCCTTGTCCGATCGTTCCCACGCTCTGCGTGGGAACGCAGCCCGGGACGCTCCGCGTCCCCTGAGAGCCGAACGCAGAGCGTCCGCAGAGGCATTCCCACGCAGAGCGTCACTAGTGTCCGGTAAAACCTTTTCATAGCTGAAGGCTACCCTGGGCAGCCTTCAGCTCTGTTCGTTCTTGCCTTCGATATCCGCGGTGTGTGTCGCTGAGCGGGCGCTCAAACAAGCTATGAGCCAGCCGGATAGTGAAGTTTGAAAGTGAGTCTGAGCAGGCCGAGCGTTGTTGATACAGGAGCAGCAAAAGGTATGTGATCAGCGCGCTGTAGATTTGTAGACGCACCGCGTTTTCAGAGAATCCGAAGTACCGTTTGAGCTTGAGTTTTTGCTTGATCCACTTGAAGAACAACTCGATCTGCCAGCGCTGCTTGTACAGGTCGGCAATTTCTTCAGCTGAGCGTGAAAAATCATTAGTCACCAGGATCAGCGGCGTTTCGTGATCATCTCGACGAACCTGGACCCGACGTACGGTTTGGTCGTGATAGTGATTTAACCGTCGTGTATTCAGGTGTTTTTTGCCAAATCGCACGGCTTCGTCCGACTCTATGAAGTCGGCATTTTCCCCTCTGTTCAGATCCTCTACGTGATTCACATTGGCATTTTTTTGAGTCGTGTGACGAAGAACGCCCCCACCTGATCAATCTGGTGCCACCAGTTGTAATCGCAGTATCCCTTGTCGAAAACGTACGTGATGCCTGCTTCAAGCGGCATGGTCAGGGCGTCACTCAGGTCATTGACGTTGGCGGCAGTGATGTTCACGTAAGTGGGTGCTGTTTGTCGTGGATCAATTGCCACATGCACCTTCAGGCCTTGTGTTATGCGGGTTTTCGTCGCAGCGGTCCAGTCGTCGAAGCCGGGACCGCGCAAGGTGATTGAGGTCGAGTCGATCAGCGTGACCATCGCTTCCAGGGACTTGCGCTGCTTGCGGCCAACGCCCTGCAGCAAGTGCTCGCAGGCCAGCCGAAAAGGCTCTGAACTGCGTTTGCTCAAGGCATCACAAAGCGTTGAGCGAACCATGCTGCGAGCGTTGAGATGATAATGGTGAGGTTCCAGCGATTGCGATGCTGTCGCCAAGGCGCGCAGGCTGCTGGCTTGTGTTATCTGACCAAAGATCAGCGTGACGAGCAGATCCCAAGAGCTGAATTGCTTGGCATAACGATCAGCGCCACAGCGTTTGACTGCATTTTTGAACAACTGATGAGGGAGTGCTTGGAGCATTTGTGAAAAGCGAGTGCTGCTGAACATAGCCGGAATCGAGTCTGAAAAAGCCGAGTATCGCTCAAAGGCAGGTACAGCAAGGGGGAGCAAGCTCCCCCTTCAGTTTTTACCGGACACTAGTGACGCTTCCGCGTGGGAACGATCATCAGCGCTGGACGACCCGCATCCCGCCCGGCTCTTTCGGCAACACCCGCTTGGCAACCACGTAGTGGGTGTCCCAGTACGGTTTGTTCAGGGTGTCGATGGTCACCGACTTGCCACGACGCGGTGCGTGGATGAAGCGGTCGTTGCCCAGGTAGATGGCCACGTGGTTGACCCGGCGGCTCTTGAGCTTGAAGAAAATCAGGTCGCCGGGCTTGAGGTCCTTGCGCTCGACTTTCTCACCGTGACCGGCTGCCATGGCATTCGAGGTGCGTGGCAGGTCGAAAGTGGCGTCGTTGAAGGCGTATTTCACCAGGCCGCTGCAATCGAAGCCTTTACTTGGGCTGCTGCCGCCCCAACGATAAGGTGTGCCGAGTACATTCACGGCACGGCTCAATACGTTGCTGCTCGCCTTGGTCGCCATGGGCGGAACCAGCTTGCTGTTGCCAGTGTTCGTATACTGGACGCTTGGCTTGTTCTTGCTCGAAGAAGCAGAAACATGGGATTTGGGGGTGTAGCCGTTGACGTTGGGAAGACGTTGCTCACGATTGGTGGCGTGGGCGGCCAGGGGCAATAATAGGCAGATGGTTAGCCATGTCTTGAAAAATGGACGCATTAGGCAGGGCTCTTAAAGGTTAGCGCGCAACTTTATAACAGCTTTTTTTGCGATTCCGAGGCCGTTGGTCGATTCGAAACCCTGGGTACAACCCCTGAAGTTGCGCCACTTTGACCCGACTGTCCGACACAGGCCCCGGAATACGGGGCTTCGCCACGCTCAAGTCGCCCAGGACCGCTTGTCGGCCAGACACACAAAAGTCACAAATAAACTGAACAAATTTATCTATCGAGGCAAAAGAGGCCATTCATGAACAGCTATCAGCTGGATGCCACCCGCGATACCCACAGCAAAATCATCGGGTATCTGCTCTGGATTTTCGGTTTCACCGGGGCCCATCGTTTCTACTACGGCAAGCCCGTCACCGGCACGATCTGGTTCTTCACCTTCGGCCTGCTGGGCATCGGCTGGCTGATCGACCTGTTCCTGATTCCAGCCATGGACCGCGAAGCGGACCTGCGCTTTATCCCGGGCCCCATCGAATACACGGTGGCGTGGATCCTGTTGACGTTTCTCGGGGTGTTCGGCGTGCATCGCATGTATCAGGGCAAATGGCTCAGCGGGATCATTTACCTGCTGACCGGCGGGGTGTTTTTCCTGGGGGTGCTGTATGACTTCTGGACGCTGAACGACCAGGTTTCGATTCGCAATGCGCAGAAGCGGGGGGCTTTTCAGTAAGGCCGGGTTGCGCCCATCGCGAGCAGGCTCGCTCCCACAGGGATCTCCAGTGCCCACAGTATCGTGTGAGCACCTCAAATCCAATGTGGGAGCGAGCCTGCTCGCGATAGACGCGACAGGGTGTCAGGCCTGGTGAGTAACCCGCCCATCCATCAGGGTATAACGCACCACACCCGGCAGGCTGTGGCCCAGGAACGGGCAGTTGTCGCCCTTGGAGCGCCAGGCCTCGCCGGCCACGGTGGAGGCCGCTGGATCAAACAGCACCAGGTCCGCTGCCGCACCCACCGCCAGCTTCCCAGCAGGCAATTGCAGCGCATTGGCCGGGCCGGCGCTCAGGCGCGCCAGCAGGGTCGGCAGGTCGAGCAGGCCGTCTTCCACCAGTGTCATCGCCAGCGGCAGCAGCAGTTCGACGCTGCTGATGCCCGGTTCGGTCGCGCCGAAGGGGGCCAGCTTGGCATCGCGCTCGTGGGGTTGGTGATGGCTGGAGATGGCTGAGATCACCCCGGATTTCACCGCCTCGCGCAAGCCATCCCGGTCGGCACGGGTGCGCAGCGGTGGCTGGACGTGGTAGACGCTGTTGAAATCGATCAGCGCTTCGTCGGTCAGAATCAGTTGGTACAGCGCCACATCGGCGGTGACCGGCAGGCCGCGGGCCTGGGCCTGGGCAATCAACGCTGCGCCGCGGGCACTGGTCAACTGGCTGAAGTGCGCACGCACGCCGCTTTGTTCCACCAGCAGCAGGTCACGGGCCAGGGCCACGGTCTCGGCGGTTTCCGGAATGCCCGGCAGGCCGAGGAAGCTGGCGGTCGGGCCTTCGTGGGCCAGGCCACCTTCGGCCAAGTCGTGGTCCTGGGAGTTGAAGATCACCGTCAGGCCGAAGGTCGCTGCGTATTCCAGGGCGCGGCACAGGGTACGGGTGTTGCGGAAGCTGTTCAGGCCGTTGCCGAATGCCACGCAACCGGCGTCACGCAACGCTATCAGCTCTGCCAGTTGCTCGCCGTCGAGGCCTTTGCTCAACGCGCCGATCGGGAAAACCTTGGTGTTGCCGGCCTCGCGGGCGCGGTCGAGGATCAGTTCGGCCACGGCCGAGGTGTCCAGCACCGGTTTGGTCTGCGGCGGGCAGCACAGGCTGGTCACGCCACCGGCGGCCGCTGCCCGGGTTTCGCTGACGATGCTGCCCTTGCGGCTGTAGCCGGGTTCGCGCAGGGCGACGTTCAGGTCGACCAGGCCGGGGGCGGCCACCAGGCCTTGGGCGTCGAGGGTTTCGACCGCCACGAAGCCGGCGGGTGCGACGCCCAGGGCGACGATCTTGCAGGCATCGATATGAATGTCAGTCACTTGATCCAGGCCGCTGGCCGGATCGATCACGCGTGCGCCGAGAATGCTGAGCTTCACTGGGCGTTCTCCTGGTCGAATTGGCGCTGGGCCGTTTGCCCGCTCATGGCCATGGACAGCACGGCCATGCGGATGGCGATGCCGTAGGTCACCTGGTTGAGGATCACCGAATGCGGCCCGTCGGCCACCGCCGACTCGATCTCCACGCCGCGGTTGATCGGCCCCGGGTGCATGACGATGGCATCCGGCTTGGCCCCGGCCAGGCGGGCGGTGGTGAGGCCGAACAGGCGGTAGAACTCGCCTTCGCTGGGCAGCAGGCCACCGGTCATCCGCTCACGCTGCAGGCGCAGCATGATCACCACGTCGACATCCTTGAGGCCTTCGGTCATGTCGGTGTAGACCTTCACGCCGTACTGCTCGACGCCGATGGGCAGCAGGGTCTTCGGTGCGATCACGCGGATGTCCGGGCAACCGAGGGTCTTGAGGGCGAGCATGTTCGAGCGAGCCACCCGCGAGTGCAGGATGTCGCCGACGATGGCCACCGAGAGGTTTTCGAAGCTGCCCTTGTGCCGGCGGATGGTCAGCATGTCGAGCATGCCCTGGGTCGGGTGGGCGTGACGGCCGTCGCCGCCGTTGATGATCGCCACCTGCGGGCAGACGTGCTCGGCAATGAAGTGTGCGGCGCCGGAGTCACCATGACGCACGACAAACATATCCGCGGCCATGGCTTCGAGGTTGCGCAGGGTGTCGAGCAGGGTTTCGCCCTTGCTCGCCGAGGACGTCGATACGTTGAGGGTGATCACGTCCGCCGAAAGCCGCTGGGCCGCCAGTTCGAAGGTGGTGCGGGTGCGGGTGGAGTTTTCGAAGAACACGTTGCACACGGTCTTGCCGCGCAACAACGGGACTTTCTTCACCGCCCGGGCGCCGACTTCGAGGAACGAGTCGGCAGTGTCGAGGATTTCCGTCAGCAGTTCGCGGCGCAGGCCGTCGAGGGACAGGAAGTGCCGCAGCTGGCCCTGATCGTTGAGCTGCAGCGGGCGCTTGGTTTCGAGAGGCGTCATCGCGATGGACTCTTACAAGGGCAGTTAAAGGGCAAGGTCTTGCAGTTCGAGTTGCAGCGGCGCGGGGCCGGAGAGCTTGACCCGCTGATGCGCGGCCAGTGCCAGCGTCGCGCCGACCACGTCCGGGCGGATCGGCAACTCGGCGGCGTCCAGGTCCAGCAGGCACACCAGGGTCACGCTGGCCGGGCGGCCGTAGTCGAACAGCTCGTTCATGGCGGCGCGGATGGTCCGCCCACTCATCAGCACGTCGTCGATCAGGACCAGGTGCTGGCCCTCGATCTCGAACGGCAGCGCCGAAGGACGTACCTGCGGGTGCAGGCCGTTCTGGCTGAAGTCGTCGCGATAGAAAGACACGTCCAGGGTGCCCAGCGGTGCTTGGCTGCCGAGTTCCTCGAGCAAGGCCTGGGCGATCCAGACGCCGCCGGTGCGAATGCCGATGTAGCGCGGTTCGCTGATGCCGCGTTGTTCCAGGTGTGCCGTGAGACGGATCGCCATCTGGCTGATCAGTTCGGCAGGATTGGGCAGGCTCATGCTGGCTCCTTCAGGTTCCCGGGCCGGTGGTGGAAGGCCCGGTCTATCGCTAAAAGAAAGCGCCTTGGCGGCGCTTTCAAAATCAGGTGTCGAACAGGGCGGTATTGGCATCTAGCCAGCCCTGCAGCAGCAGGGCGGCGGCGATGGCATCCACCGGGTTGTCGCGGTAACTGCCTTTCTGCCCGCCACGCTCCAGGCGTTCACCCTTGGCTTCGAACGTGGTCAGGCGCTCGTCGTGGGTGTAGAAGGGCAGGTTGTAGCGGCCATTGAGCCGGCGGGCGAATTTTTCCGCGCGCAGGCACATGTCGCTGGGTGTGCCGTCCATGTTCAGCGGCAGGCCGACCACCACGGCGTCGGGTTTCCATTCCTTGATCAGCGCTTCGACCTGGTTCCAGTCCGGAACGCCATTCTGCGCTTTGAGCGTGCACAGCTCGCGGGCCTGGCCGGTAACGACCTGGCCGACCGCGACGCCGATCTGTTTGGTGCCGTAATCGAAGCCCAGCAGCAAGCGCAGGGCCATCAGGCGTGTCCTGCCTGGCTGGTAAGCAGGCTGAGGTTGATCCCCAGGCGGTTGGCCGCCGCTTCCAGGCGCAGTTCGCTGCTGGTGTTGAACAGGATGTCGGCGTCGAACGGGCAGGTCAGCCAGGCGTTGTCGGCCAGTTCGGCCTCCAGTTGCCCGGCTTCCCAACCGGCGTAGCCGAGGGCGATCAGGCTTTTCTCCGGGCCGACGCCGTCGGCGATGGCGAATAACACGTCCTGGGAGGTCGACAGGGACACACCGTTGAGGTCCACGGTGGCCTGGTAGCTCGGCCCTGATGGGTGGAGTACGAAACCGCGGTCGGTCTGCACCGGTCCGCCGATGAAAATCGGCACGTGCTGGCACAGGACTGGCGGCTCTACCTCCGGGCGCAACTGCTCGAGAATGTCCGCCAGGTTCAGCTCCTGCGGGCGATTGATCACCAGCCCCATGGCGCCATTGGCCGTGTGCTCGACGATGTAGGTCAAGGTATGGGCGAAGTTCGGATCGGCCATGTGCGGCATGGCGATCAGGAAATGATGCTTGAGGTAGGTGGGGCTGACGTTTTTCATAGGCGATAGTGTGGCGGCGCAGGGGCGAACTGACAAGCTGGGGATGTGCAGGAAATGCCTGAGATGGGTGCAGAACCCCTGTGGGAGCGAGCCTGCTCGCGATAGCGGTCTGTCAGTCGACATTTATGTTGGATGATCAATAGCTATCGCGAGCAGGCTCGCTCCCACAGGGATTGGTGGTGTGTCAGTTGCTTGAGAGACGATCGCCCCGGGAGAATTTCCAGGTGCGGATGATCTCCAGCCGGTCGATGTCCGACAGGTCCCCGGTAAACGGCGCGAACGGCGCGGCCAGGCGCACGATGCGCTGGGCGGCCTGGTCCAGCAGCGGCTGGCCGGAGGACTCCAGCACCAGTACTTCATACAGGGAGCCGTCGCGGTTGATCGAGACCATCAGCCGCAGGTTGCCGTAGATCTGCTTGCGCCGGGCTTCGTCGGGGTAATTGAGGTTGCCGATGCGCTCGACCTTCTTGCGCCACTCGTCCTTGTACCAGGCGCCCTTGTCGCGCATGGTCGAGGCGGCGCTCAGACGGTGGATACGCGGGCGCTTGGCATAGAGCTGCTGTTCCTGGGCCAGTTCGGCTTCCAGGCTGGCGATGTCGCTGGATAATTGGGAGCTGTCGAAAGTCGGTGCCGGGGCCTTGGGTTTGGGATCGGGCTTGACCTCTTCCTTGACCGGGGCTTTTTTCGGCTTCGGCGCCACCGTGGTCACGGCGGCCTTGGGGGCGGTTTCCTGCACCTCGGGCTTGGCGGCCGGGGGCGGGGTGGCTTTCTGAACCTGGTTGTCCTGGAATGGAGCGATCTCGGTGGTCTTGGGAACCGCCTTCTTGTCCAGGGTGCCGCTGCCTTGCTGGTTGTCCTGGGCCAGGAAGTCTGCCTGTTTCGGCTTGGCTTCGCTCTTGAAGGTGGCCAGGGTGATTTCCAGGGTCTGGCTGATCTGCCTGGGCTCGACCGTGGCAAATCCGACGCCCAGCAGCAGGGCCAGGTGGATCAGCGCCGCCAGGAACAGGGTAAAACCGAGGCGATCGGCCGGGCGCACGCCACGATGGGCGAGCTCTAGGGGCAGATCGGACGGGAGGGTCATGACAAGGAAACCAACATCGCGTTTTTTTCAGGCCGGGCATGATAACGCAATGTGGGTTCCCTTCATCAGATCTGGATCAACGAGCCTTGAGCTTCTGATCGATGGCATCCATCAGCATCCCGCCGATGTCGGTGCCGAAGGCGTTGTCGATCTCGCGGATGCAGGTCGGGCTGGTGACGTTGATTTCCGTCAGGTGCTCGCCGATTACGTCCAGGCCTACGAACAGCAGGCCTTTTTCCCGCAGGGTCGGGCCGACCTGGGCGGCGATCCAGCGGTCCTTCTCGGTCAGCGGGCGGGCTTCGCCACGGCCGCCGGCGGCCAGGTTGCCGCGGGTTTCGCCCGCTGCCGGGATGCGCGCCAGGCAATAGTCCACCGGCTCGCCGTCGATCATCAGGATGCGTTTGTCACCATCGACGATGGCCGGCAGGTAACCCTGGATCATGATCTGCTGCTTGCCGTGCAGGGTCAGGGTTTCCAGGATCACGGAGAGGTTAGGGTGGCCGGCAGTGTGGCGGAAGATCGAAGAACCGCCCATGCCGTCCAGGGGCTTGAGGATCACGTCGCCGTGATGATCGGCGAACTCGCGCAGTACATCCGGGCGGCGGCTGACGATGGTTGGTGGCGTGCACTGCGGGAACAGCGTGGCGAACAGTTTCTCGTTGCAGTCGCGCAGGCTCTGGGGCTTGTTGACCACCAGCACGCCGGCGGTTTCGGCTTGTTCCAGCAGGTAGGTGGAATACACGAACTCCATGTCGAACGGCGGATCCTTGCGCATCAGGATCACGTCCAGGTCGCTCAGCAGCGCGTCGTTCTCGTCACCCAGTTCAAACCATTTTTCCGGGTTGGCGAAGACTTTCAGTGGTTTCATGCGCGCCCGGGCCTGGCCTTCGGCCTGGTAGAGGTCGCGCTGTTCCATGTAGAACAGTTCCCAGCCGCGCTTTTGAGCGGCCAGCAGCATGGCCAGCGAGCTATCCTTCTTGTAGGAAATGCTGGCGATAGGGTCCATGACAATGCCGACGCGTACGCTCATGGCTTGGTTCCTCGAAATCTGATGGGCACAAATGGCGTGAAAAAGTGGCGTCAGAGTGGCGCCCGGCGGATTCGCGGTCAAGGAAAAACCACCATGCCGCCCGGCCGATAGCCCGGCGCTGGAGACTGTGCTAAAAAGGCTGCCATGTGGCGCGCGGGCCTTGAACATCAAGGGCTTGCGCCGTCGGTCGCATTTACGCGTTTAAACCGGTTCGCAGTGGCAATGGCAGAGCATCTTACGCAGCAGCAACCCAGCGCCTTGAAGGTCATGGTCATCGACGACTCGAAGACCATTCGCCGTACCGCCGAAACCTTGCTGCGCAACGTCGGTTGCGAGGTGATCACGGCGGTCGACGGCTTCGATGCCCTGGCCAAGATTACCGATCATCATCCGGGCATCATCTTTGTCGACATCATGATGCCGCGTCTGGACGGTTACCAGACCTGCGCCCTGATCAAGAACAACAGCGCCTTCAAGGCCACGCCGGTGATCCTGCTGTCGTCCCGGGACGGACTGTTCGACAAGGCCAAGGGGCGCATCGTCGGTTCCGATCAGTTTTTGACCAAGCCTTTCAGCAAGGAAGAACTGCTGGGCGCGATACAAGCTCATGTTCCGGGCTTTGCCGCCGTCCAGCCGCACCAGGCACATTAAATGACGCCCGGCCGCAGAGCCTGGGGGTCGACAAGAATGGGGAACACCATGGCACGAATTCTGATCGTCGATGATTCGCCGACTGAAATGTACAAGCTGACCGGCATGCTGGAAAAGCACGGTCACCAGGTCCTCAAGGCCGAGAACGGCGCCGACGGCGTGGCCCTGGCCCGCCAGGAAAAGCCCGACGCGGTATTGATGGACATCGTCATGCCCGGCCTCAACGGTTTCCAGGCCACGCGCCAGTTGACCAAGGATCCGGAAACCGGCCACATCCCGGTGATCATCATCACCACCAAGGACCAGGAAACCGACAAGGTCTGGGGCACGCGCCAGGGCGCCAAGGACTACCTGACCAAGCCGGTCGACGAAGAAACCCTGATCAAGACCCTGAACAACGTCCTGGCGGGTTGACGGCGCGGCCATGAGCCCATCCCTGACCGCGTTCGAGCTGCTGCTGCAGATCGATCGACGCTGCCGGTCGCTGGCAGCGGACCTGCCGTCCCAACCGACCCACCGTCATGCCTGGAGCGGTATCGGCTTTCGCCTGGGCGAACGCTGGTACGTAGCGCCCATGGAAGAAGTCAGCGAAGTGCTGCACGAGCCACGCCATACGCATTTGCCCGGGGTCAAGCCGTGGGTTCGGGGCGTGGCCAACCTGCGCGGACGCTTGTTGCCGTTGATGGACCTGGGCGGTTTTTTCGGTCATGAACTGTCGACGGTGCGCAAGCAGCGGCGGGTACTGGTGGTGGATCATGGCGAGGTGTTCGCCGGGTTGCTGGTGGATGAGGTCCTCGGGCTGCAGCATTTCGCCCAGGACAGCCTGGAGCCGATGCACAAAGGCGACCTGGACTGCCCGGAAGCGGCCTTCGTCAAGGGCCGCTTCCGTGGCGAGCGGCAGTGGCAGGTGTTCAGCCCGGTTGCGTTGACGCAGTCGACGGGGTTCATGGATGTGGCGATTTAACAGACACAGCGCAGCCTCCTGTGGGAGCGAGCCTGCTCGCGAAAGCGATGTATCGGACACATGGATGTTGACTGATATACCGCTATCGCGAGCAGGCTCGCTCCCACAAAAAAGCAGTGGCGAGTTGGAGAACCGATGATCAAAGCAAACACAGGCAAGCCATTGGAAGCGTCGCGCAGTCGTTCGCAGATCATCGTGCTGTTCGTCGCGCTGATCGTCTTCATCATGCTGCTGTTCGCCAATTTCGCGTACCTCAACACCCAATCCACTTACGATAAACAGTACATCGGTCACGCTGGTGAGTTGCGGGTGCTGTCCCAGCGCATTGCCAAGAACGCCACCGAGGCGGCCGCCGGCAAGGCTGCGGCGTTCAAGTTGCTGAGCGATGCTCGCAACGATTTTGCCCAGCGCTGGGGCTACCTCAAGCAAGGTGACCCGGTGACCGGCCTGCCGCCGGCGCCCTCGACCCTGCGACCGCAGATGCGCGCCGTGCAACTGGACTGGGAACGCCTGCTCAAGAACACCGACGCCATCCTGTCCAGCGAGCAGACCGTGTTGTCGCTGCATCAGGTGGCGGCGACCCTGGCCGAAACGGTGCCGCAATTGCAGGTCGAGTACGAAAAAGTCGTCGAGATCCTGCTGCAACGGGGCGCGCCCGCGGCCCAGGTGGCCATGGCCCAGCGCCAGTCGCTGTTGGCCGAGCGCATACTCGGCGCGGTGAATACCGTGCTCGCGGGGGATGAAAACGCCAGCCAGGCCGCCGATACCTTTGGCCGCGATGCCGCGCGTTTCGGCCAGGTGCTCAACGGGATGTTGCAAGGCGACCCGGCCTTGAAGATCTCCCAGGTCCAGGATCGCGATGCCCGGGCGCGCCTGAGCGAAATCAGCGAACTGTTCGAGTTCGTCTCGGGCTCGGTGGACGAAATCCTCGAAACCTCGCCGGAGCTGTTCAAGGTCCGCGAGTCGGCGGGCAACATTTTCAACCTGTCGCAGACCCTGTTGGACGAAGCCTCGCACCTGACCACGGCACTGGAGAACCTGGCCGGCGGCCGCTCCGTCCACGCCATTGGCGGTTACGTGCTGGGGCTGCTGGCGCTGATGTCGATCATCCTGATCGGCCTGGTGATGGTGCGTGAAACCAACCGCCAGTTGCATGAAACCGCGGAGAAGAACGAGCGCAACCAGAACGCGATCATGCGGCTGCTGGACGAAATCGCCGATCTGGCCGACGGCGACCTGACCGTCACCGCTTCGGTCACCGAGGACTTCACCGGCACCATCGCCGACTCGATCAATTATTCGGTGGACCAGTTGCGTGACCTGGTCGCCACCATCAACCTCACCGCCGGCCAGGTCGCCGCCGCGGTGCAGGAAACCCAGGCCACTGCCATGCATCTGGCCCAGGCTTCCGAGCACCAGGCCCAGCAAATCAGCGAAGCTTCGACTTCAATCAATGAAATGGCCCAGTCCATCGATCAGGTATCGGCCAATGCCGCCGAGTCGTCGGCGGTGGCCGAGCGTTCCGTGGAGATCGCCAACAAGGGCAACGAGGTGGTGCACAACACCATTCATGGCATGGACAACATTCGTGAGCAGATCCAGGACACCGCCAAGCGCATCAAGCGCCTGGGCGAGTCGTCCCAGGAAATCGGCGACATCGTCAGCCTGATCGACGACATTGCCGACCAGACCAACATCCTGGCCCTCAACGCCGCGATCCAGGCGTCCATGGCCGGTGATGCCGGGCGCGGGTTCGCGGTGGTGGCCGATGAAGTGCAGCGGCTGGCGGAGCGCTCTTCGGCGGCGACCCGGCAGATCGAGACGCTGGTGCGGGCGATCCAGGCCGATACCAACGAAGCGGTGATCTCCATGGAACAGACCACCAGCGAAGTGGTGCGCGGCGCCCGGCTGGCCCAGGATGCCGGCGTGGCCCTGGAAGAGATCGAGGGCGTGTCCAAGACCCTGGCGGCGCTGATCCAGAGCATTTCCAACGCAGCGCAGCAGCAGACCACCTCGGCGGGGCAGATTTCCCTGACGATGAACGTGATCCAGCAGATCACCACACAGACCTCGTCCGGCTCCACCGCCACTGCCGAGAGCATTGGCAACCTGGCGAAAATGGCCAGCCAATTGCGTCGTTCGGTGTCGGGTTTTACCTTGCCGGCGGTTAAAAATGAGGATTCGGCGTGAACGGTGGTGTAGGCGCTGCCGAAGGCTGTGATCTTTTGATCTTTCGCTTGAGACTCAATTGTCAGGGGAAAGATCGCAGCCTCGTTGCACTCGGCAGCTCCTACAAGGGGCTGATTTGGAGCGGTTATGGGTGATCGGCACGACTATGTGGCCCTGGAATGGGTCAAGGGCGAGATTGCCGAAACGCTGAAGCAGGCCCATCTGGCCCTCAACCGGCTGGTGGATGATCCGCAGGCGGTGGATGCCCTTGAGCAATGCCTGGCCTGCATTCATCAGGTGCATGGCGGCCTGCAGATGGTCGAGTTCTATGGCGCGGCCTTGCTGGCCGAAGAAATGGAGCAACTGTGCAGCGCGCTGCAGGACAACCGCATCGCCCATCGCGACGAAGCCATCAGCCTGTTGAGCCAGGCCTTGGGCCAGTTGCCGATGTACCTGGACCGCATCCAGAGCGCCCGCCGCGACCTGCCGTTGGTGGTCTTGCCTTTGATCAACGACCTGCGCAGTGCCCGGGGCGAGAGCCTGTTGTCGGAAACCAGTCTGTTCAGCCCCGAACTGCCGGATATCGCGCCCCTCGGCGACGTGGTGCTGAAGCGGCTCGAGCCGGCGGACCTGCCCGGCACCTTGCGCAAATTGCGCCAGACCTTGCAAATGGCCCTGGTGGGTCTGCTGCGCGAGCAGGATGACGCCACCCACCTCGGTTACCTGGCCAAGGTCTTCCATCGCCTGGAAGGGCTCTGCGCCGACGCGCCGCTCAGTGCCTTGTGGCAGGTGGCCTCGGCGCTGGTCGAGGGCATGCGCGACGGACGCATCGCCAACAGCCCGGCGTTGCGCAGCCTGTTCAAGGAAGCCGACAAGGAGCTCAAGCGCCTGTTGGAGCACGGCATGCCGGGTATCAATGAACCGGCACCGCCGCACCTGCTCAAGAGCTTGTTGTTCTATATTGCCAAGGCCGAACACCCCAGCGGGCAAATGCAGATCATGAAAGAACGCTACTCACTGGACGACGCGCTGCCCGACAGCGCCATGCTCGACGAAGAACGTGCGCGTCTGGCCGGGCCTGACCGCGATGCCATGCGCTCGGTGCTCACCGCGCTCTGCGAGGAGCTGGTGCGGGTCAAGGAGCGGCTGGACCTGTTCGTGCGCAGCGACCGCCAGCACGCCTCGGAGCTGGACAGCCTGCTGGCGCCCCTGCGGCAGATCGCCGATACCCTGGCGGTGCTCGGTTTCGGCCAGCCACGCAAGGTCATCATCGATCAGTCGGCGGTGGTGCTGAGCCTCGCCCAGGGCCAGCGCGAGCCTGATGACGCGACCCTCATGGACGTCGCCGGTGCCTTGCTCTATGTCGAGGCCAACCTGGCCGGCATGATCGGCACCGTCGAACCTGAAAGTCGCGAAGACAGCCCGCTGCCCACCACCGACCTGACCCAGATCCACCAGATCGTCATCAAGGAAGCCCACACCTGCCTGCAACAGGCCAAGGACATGATCGTCGACTACATCGACGCCGACTGGAACAGCGAGCAATTACAGACCCTGCCCACCTTGCTGACCCAGGTCCGCGGCGCGCTGGCGATGATCCCCTTGAGCCGCGCCGCCGGCCTGGTGGAAGCCTGCAACGGCTTCATCCGCGACCACCTGCTGCTGGATCAGGCCCGGCCGGATTGGGAAGAGCTCGACCATCTGGCTGACGTGATCACCGGTCTCGAATACTACCTGGAGCGTCTGAGCGAAGACCCGGAGACCCCCGGTGAACCGTTGTTGGACGTGGTTGAGCGGAGCCTGGCCGCGCTCGGCTACTTCCCCGATGAAGCCCGGGTGCCGCTGCTCGATGATGTGCTCAGCCCCAACGAAGCCCAGGTCATGCAGGACTTGCAGGAGCTGGATGATCCGCAGACCGTGCAGTCCCTCGCCGACATGCTGGCCAGCCCGGTCTCGGCGGTCAACCCGCCGGCCAGGAGCACGCCGGGCAGCCTGCTGCCGCCCCCGCAGGATGAGCATCCGGTCGACGACGAGTTGCGCGAAGTCTTCCTTGAGGAAACCGGCGAGGTGCTGGAGGTGCTGCACGAGTACCTGCCGCGCTGGGCTGCTCACCCCGCTGACCAGGTCGCCCTGGGCGAAGTGCGCCGGGCTTTCCACACCCTCAAGGGCAGCGGCCGCATGGTCCGGGCACTGGTGCTGGGTGAGCTGGCCTGGGCGGTGGAGAACCTGCTCAATCGGGTACTGGAGCGCAGCGTCGAGCCGGGTACTGCGGTCCTGCAACTGGTGGACGACACGGTGCGGCTGCTGCCCGCGCTGGTCGCCGATTTTGCTGCCCATCACCAGCGCCAGCGTGACGATGTCGACCGGTTGGCCGCACGCGCGCACGCCCTCGCCAAGGGCAATGATGAACTCGATGAAGACGAACGGGACGTGGCTGCCCTCGACCCGCTGTTGTTGAAGATCTTCGACAATGAAGCCCAGGGTCATCTCGCCAGCCTCAACCGTTTTCTCGACCAGGCCGCCGAACACCTGCCCTTGCAGGCCAGCGACGAATTGCAGCGTGCCCTGCACACCCTCAAGGGCAGCGCATCGATGGCTGGCGTGCTGCCGATTGCCGAGCTGGCCGGGGCGATGGACCAGTTGGCCCGGGAATACCGGGTGCACCTGATTGCCCTCGACCTGGATGAAGTCGAATGCCTGCTGGAAGCCGAGGGCCTGCTGCGCCTGGGCCTGCGTCAGTTGCACGGCGACCCGTTGGCGCCGATTCCCGGGGCCGCGGACTTGATCCAGCGAGCCCAGGCCCTGTTGACCGAGCGTCTGCAGGCGGCCAACGACACCTCGGACAACGGCTCGCGGAACAAGCGCGACCCGCAACTGATCAACGATTTCCTGGCCCAGGGCATGGACATCCTGCTGGACGCCGAAAGCCTGCTGCAACGCTGGCAGCAGCACCCTGGCGAGGGCCAGGAGCTGAGCGCGCTGCTGGATGAATTGACCACCCTCGGCGAAGGGGCACACCTGGCTGACCTGCACCCGGTGGACGAACTCTGTGAAGCCTTGCTCGATCTCTATGGCGCGGTGGAAGAAAGCAGCCTGGCGGTCAGCGACGAATTTTTCCAGCAGGCGCAACGTGCCCATGAAGCGCTGATCGACATGCTCGACGAGTTGGCGGCCGGGCAACATGTGCATCCCCAGCCCGAGCGGATCCAGGCCCTGCACGCCTTGCTCGAGGCCGGTCTCGACCCGTCGGCCACGGGCCTGATCCGCAGCGACGGCAGCCGCACCTTAAGCATCCGCGAGCTGGGTCACGCCACCGCCGAGCTTGAACGCGACGTTCCCGCTGACACCTCGATGGACGACGACATTACTTCGATCTTCCTCGAAGAGGCCCAGGACATCCTGGAAAGCGCGGCCCAGGCCCTGCACCGCTGGCTGGACGACCCGGACAACGGGGCGCCGCTGTCCTCGTTGCAGCGGGACCTGCACACCCTCAAGGGTGGCGCACGTATGGCCGATATCCGGCCAATCGGCGATCTGGCCCAGGAACTGGAAAATCTCTACGAAGGCCTGGTGGATCGCCGCTACAGCTACAGCGATGAACTGGCGCACCTGCTCAACGGCAGTCACGAACGCCTCGACCTGCTGCTCGGGCAATTGCAGCAGGGCCAGACGCTGGGCGATCCGGTTTCGCTGATCGACGCCATTCGCCGGTTCCGTCAGGACAAGCCGAACGCTATCGAGGGCTCTGGCTCGACCCCGGGCGACGCCGCCGGTCATGATCCAGAACTGTTGGAAATCTTCCTCGAAGAAGGCTTCGACATCCTCGAAAGCTCCGGCGCGGCCTTGCTGCGCTGGCAGGCCGAACCGTCGAATCGCCAGGCAGTGGAAACCCTGCTGCGGGACCTGCACACCCTCAAGGGCGGTGCACGGATGGTGGAAATCGGGCCCATTGGCGACCTGGCCCATGAGCTGGAAAACCTCTATGAAGGCTTGTCCGCAGGCCTGCTGCAACCGACTCCGGCGCTGTTCGTCCTGCTGCAGAGCAGCCATGACCGCCTGGCCCACATGCTCGACGCGGTACGGGCCGGCCTGGCCTGCCCGCCGGCGGACCGGCTGATTGCGCAGATCCAGGCGGTCAATCACCCGCAGGACAGCGAAACGCCCGAAACCATCACGGCTCCGGAGCCCACCGTGATCCCGGCGCTGCCCGTGAGTGCGGCTCCGACGCCCGCGCCCGTCAAGCCCGAGCCAGGCGCATCGAGCGACGGCGCGGACATGGTCAAGGTGTCCGCCGAACTGCTGGACGAGCTGGTGAACCTCGCCGGTGAAACGTCGATCTTCCGTGGCCGTATCGAACAGCAGGTCAACGACGCACACGTGGCCCTGAGCGAGATGGAAACCACCATCGAGCGCATGCGCGACCAGTTGCGACGCCTGGACACCGAAACCCAGGGGCGGATCCTCAGTCGCCAGCAAGTGGAGGCCGAGCGCCTGGGCTACGAAGAGTTCGACCCGCTGGAGATGGACCGTCATTCCCAGCTGCAACAGTTGTCCCGGGCGCTGTTCGAATCCGCCTCGGACTTGCTCGATCTCAAGGAAACCCTGGATCGCAGCAACCATGACGCCGAGAACCTGCTGCAACAGCAGCGGCGCATCAACACCCGGCTCCAAGAAGGCCTGATGCGCACGCGCATGGTGCCGTTCGAGCGCATGGTGCCGCGGCTCCAGCGCATCGTCCGGCAGGTGGCGCAGGAGCTGGGCAAGGATGTGGAGTTCGTCGTCGATAATGCCGAAGGCGAGATGGATCGCAACGTGCTGGAGCGCATGGCCGCGCCGCTGGAACACATGCTGCGCAACGCCGTCGATCATGGCCTGGAGCCGGCCGACGTGCGCATCGCCGCGGGCAAGCCGGCCCGTGGACGGATCAGCCTCGACTTGTCCCGGGAAGGCGGCGACATCGTCTTCGACATCCGCGACGACGGTGCTGGTGTGCCGCTGGACGCGGTGCGGCGCAAGGCGATCAAGCGCGGGCTGCTGGCGCCGGACAGTGACATCAGCGACCGCGACGTGCTGCAGTTCATCCTGCAACCGGGGTTCTCCACCGCCGAAAAAATCACCCAGATCTCCGGGCGCGGTGTCGGCATGGACGTGGTCCACGAAGAAGTCCGGCAACTGGGTGGCAGCATGATCATCGACTCGACACCGGGGCAGGGCGTGCACTTCCGTATCCGCTTGCCCTTCACCGTGTCGGTCAACCGAGCCCTGATGGTGCAGTCTCACGAGGACCAGTACGCGATCCCGCTGAACACCATCGAAAGCATCGTGCGGGTGCTGCCCGCCGAGCTGGAGGCTTATTACCAACTCGATCCACCGACCTACACCTACGCCGGGCAGCGCTATGAATTGTGCTATCTGGGCGAGTTGCTGAAAACCGCTCCCCGCCCGAAACTGCTGGGCCAGAACCAGTCCTTGCCGCTGTTGCTGATGCAGTGCAACGAACGGCATATCGCGGTGCAGGTGGATGCTACGGTCGGAACCCGGGAGATCGTGGTCAAGAGCCTCGGCCCGCAATTCTCGGCGGTCCAGGGCTTGTCCGGCGCGACCATCCTCGGCGACGGCCGGGTGGTGCTGATTCTCGACCTGTTGGCGCCGATCCGCGCCATGCCCAGCCAGGCCCCGCGCGGCCCGGTACTGACCGACGGCGAGGGCGAGCATCTGCGGCCGTTGCTGGTGCTGGTGGTGGACGACTCGGTGACGGTGCGCAAGGTCACCAGCCGCTTGCTCGAACGGCATGGCATGCACGTGCTGACCGCCAAGGACGGCGTGGACGCCATGGCCGTGCTGGCCGAACACACCCCGGACCTGATGCTGCTGGACATCGAGATGCCACGCATGGACGGCTTCGAGGTCGCTTCGCAAGTACGCAACGATCCGCGCCTGGCGCACCTGCCGATCATCATGATCACCTCCCGCACCGGCCAGAAACACCGCGACCGGGCCATGGCCATCGGCGTCAACGACTACCTGGGCAAACCCTATCAGGAGTCGGTGCTGCTCGAGAGCATTGCCCACTGGAGCAAGACCCATGCATGACCACCGCACCCGCTACCTGACCGGGCTGCTGTTGCCCCTGGCCGACCGCTACCTGGTGCTGCCCAACGTGGCGGTGGCCGAGCTGATCGACTACCAGAGCGGCACCTTCGATATGGACACCCCGCCGTGGTTCCTGGGTTGGGTCACCTGGCGTGAACGGCAGATCCCGTTGTTGAGCTTCGAGTCGGCCTGCGACCAGAAAACCGTGATCGGCGAACGCGCCCGTATCGTCGTACTCAACGCCCTGGGCGGCCGTGCGCAACTGAAGTTCATCGCCCTGCTGGTGCAAGGCATCCCGCGCTCCTACAAGCTCGATAGCCAGTTGAGCTACGTCGACGTGCCGCTGTGCGGGCTGGAGCAGGCGGCTGTGCAGGTGGGCGAGCATGTGGCAAAGGTGCCGGATCTGTTGGCGTTGGAAGAACTGGTGATCGCCGCCGGGCTGGTAAAAGCCTAAATCAGACGCAGCCCCTGTGATGCCTTAATAAGGCTTGATAAGTCCCAAAAAGGGACTTATCGTTCCCTTTTTGGGACTTGTGGTTGCTCCTAATGAATTATCTCTCTCTCAGTGATGCGCTCTTCACGGCTACTCAGCAGCGGATCCTGGGTCTTTTGTTTGGGAAACCGGATCAGAGTTTCTACACCAATGAGATTGCTCGCTGGGCTCAAGTGGGCAAGGGCAGTCTGATGCGTGAGCTAGAGCGTTTGCATGGCTCTGGCGTTCTGATGATGACTCGTCAGGGTAATCAAACCCATTACCAGGCCAATGCACGCTGTCCGATTTACCCTGAACTGTTGGGCATCGTTCGAAAAACCATTGGTATGGCCGAGCCGATTCGCCAGGCATTGGAGCCTTTTTCCAGGCAGCTAAGGTGGGCGTTCGTTTACGGCTCTATCGCCAAAGACCAGGCAAACGCATTCAGTGACATAGATCTCATGCTGATCGGCGAGGGTCTGCACTACAGTGAGGTGATGGAGCGGCTCATGCCCCTGGAAGAGCAACTGGGCCGTCCTCTCAACCCTACGCTCTACACGCCTCAGGACTGGGTCGCAAAATTTGCAGCGGGCCACAGCTTCGTGACGCGAGTGGCGCAACAGGACAAGATCAACCTGCTGGGTGAAGACCCTTTGGAGTCCAAGGATGGGTTACCAGGAAAACCTGGAGAATCTGTTACGTAGTGGCGGCCTCAAGGCCGAACCGCCTAATCGCCAGGAATGCGAGGGCTTGATGCGCTCGGCAGTGGCTCGCCTGAACGATGCACAAACGCTGTCTCTTTCATTCGCCAGCCGCTTTGACCTGGCGTACAACGCGGCTCATGCTCTGGCGCTTACGGCACTGCGTTTGAGTGGCTATCGTTCGGACAAGCGTTATCTGGTTTTTCAATGCCTGATTCATACGGCAGACGCCAGCAAGCTTCAGGTCCGCATATTTGCGCTTTGTCATGAGCGGCGCAATCTTGCCGAGTACGAGGGCTATATGGATGAAGATCATGCGCTTCTTATTCAACTGATCGAGAGTGCTGCGGAACTGCTCGAGCGGGTCCGGCGACTTATGGACGCTTGCTGATCCTGGCGTAAGCCGCAAAATCTGAACTCAACTACAAACCCGGTGGGAGCGAGCCTTCTCGCGATAGCTGCGGCCCATTCAGAACAGATACAAGCTGACGCACCGCCATCGCGAGCAGGCTCACTCCCACAGGGGCTCGCGCCATGCAGGAATACCGCGTACACCAGCTCCCACACAGATTCATTTTCAACCATTACTCCAAGCGTAACGATCCGCCGTCCAGCTTGATTGATGTCCTCGCCTCATCACTCCTAAGGTAACCCCCACGACAGCGAACCCGTGGAGTGGTCATGACAACAACAATATCCCCCGACTCGCGCTGGACGCGGCGGCGCGGCGAGAAGCAGCGGCGGCTCGAACAGGTGAAGGGCATGGTCGATGGTGTGGTGTTGCCCACCGACCGGATCGTCGAGGCGTTGCAGCTTCTGATCGAGCCCGGCGACCGTGTGGTGCTGGAAGGCAACAACCAGAAGCAGGCGGATTTTCTCTCGCGTTCCCTGGCCAAAGCCGATTCTTCGAAGCTGCACGACCTGCACATGATCATGCCCAGCGTCGGCCGCTCCGAGCACCTGGACCTGTTCGAGCGCGGCATCGCCCGCAAACTCGATTTTTCCTTCGCCGGTACCCAGAGCCTGCGCATCAGCCAGTTGCTGGAAGACGGCTTGCTGGAAATCGGCGCGATCCACACCTACATCGAACTCTATGCCCGACTGGTGGTGGACCTGATTCCCAATGTGGTGCTCTCGGCCGGTTTCATGGCTGACCGCGCCGGCAACATCTACACCGGTCCGAGCACCGAGGACACTCCAGCGTTGATCGAGCCGGCGGCCTTCAGCGACGGCATCGTCATCGTCCAGGTCAATCAGTTGGTGGATGACGTCAGCGACCTACCGCGCGTGGACATCCCGGCGTCCTGGGTGGATTTCGTGGTGGTGGCCGACAAGCCGTTCTACATCGAGCCGCTGTTCACCCGCGACCCACGCCACATCAAGCCTGTGCACGTGCTGATGGCAATGATGGCGATCCGTGGGATCTACGAAAAGCACAACGTCCAGTCCCTCAACCACGGCATCGGTTTCAACACCGCCGCCATCGAGCTGATCCTGCCGACCTACGGTGAATCCCTCGGTCTGAAGGGCAAGATCTGCCGCAACTGGACCCTCAATCCGCACCCGACGTTGATCCCGGCCATCGAAAGCGGCTGGGTCGAGAGCGTGCATTGCTTCGGCACCGAACTGGGCATGGAGCATTACATCGCCGCCCGGCCGGACGTGTTCTTCACTGGCCGCGATGGCTCACTGCGCTCCAACCGCATGGTCTGCCAACTGGCCGGCCAGTACGCGGTGGACCTGTTCATCGGTGCCACCTTGCAAGTGGACGGCGACGGTCATTCCTCCACGGTCACCCGAGGCCGACTGGCCGGTTTCGGTGGTGCGCCGAACATGGGCCATGATCCGCGCGGTCGCCGCCACGGCACCCCGGCCTGGCTCGACATGCGCCATGGCGACGGCGAGGCCCCTCTGCTCGAGCGCGGCAAGAAGCTGGTGGTGCAGATGGTCGAGACCTTCCAGGAGGGCGGCAAACCGACGTTCGTCGACACCCTCGATGCGGTGGACGTGGCGAAGAAAGCCGGCATGCCCCTGGCGCCGATCATGATCTACGGCGACGACGTCACCCATCTGTTGACCGAAGAGGGCATCGCCTATCTGTACAAGGCCCGCTCCCTGGAAGAGCGCCAGGCGATGATCGCAGCGGTTGCCGGGGTCACTGCCATCGGCCTGCGCCACAACCCGAAAGATACCGCCCGCATGCGCCGCGAAGGGCTGATCGCCTTGCCCGAAGACCTCGGCATCCGCCGCACCGACGCCACCCGTGAGTTGCTCGCCGCCAAGAGCGTGGCCGACCTGGTGGAGTGGTCCGGTGGCCTCTACAACCCGCCCGCCAAGTTCAGGAGCTGGTAATGCACGCACTCAACCTGCAACCGAACACCCTGAGCCTGGCCGAACGGCTGGCGGACCTGGCGGTGGACGCACTGATCGACGAAGCGGACCTGTCGCCCAAACCGGCGCTGGTGGACCGCCGTGGCAATGGCGCCCACACCGACCTGCACCTTGGGCTGATGCATGCATCGGCGCTGTCCTTATGGCCGGCCTTCAAGGAAATGGCTGAAGCGGCCATCGAGTCCGGCGAAGTGGGCCTGTCGTTGCGCGAGGCCCTCGGGCGGATCGGCCGTGAAGGTGAAGCGGCGATGCTCGCCACGACGGGCGGCGTGAATACCCATCGAGGGGCGATCTGGGCCTTGGGCCTGCTGGTGGCCGCCGCAGCGCTGGAACCTGAATCCAGCACGGCCAGCGCCGTCACTTTGCGCGCCGCACGCCTGGCGCTGCTTGAAGATCGCTACGCGCCAAGCCCCTTCAGCCATGGCGCCCAAGTGGCCCAACGCTACGGCGCACGCGGCGCAAAGGAAGAAGCGCAACTTGGCTTCCCGGCGGTGGTGCAGCGTGGATTGCCACAACTCAAGCGCAGTCGCACCCAAGGGCATGGTGAGCAGAACGCCCGGCTCGACGCCTTGCTGGCGATCATGACCCAACTGGCGGACACCTGCGTGCTCTATCGCGCCGGCGAGCCCGGCTTGCAGGCCATGCAGGCCGGTGCCCAAGCGGTACTGGATGCCGGTGGCAGCGCGAGTCTCGACGGCCGCCGCCGATTGCACGCGCTGGACCAACAACTGATTGCATTGAACGCCTCACCCGGAGGCGCCGCCGATCTGCTCGCGGCTTGCCTGTTCATCGACCGCATCGAGTCGGGTGACAGCGTCATCCAGGGAGTTTGCTGATGGAAACCTTATCCTTTGAATTCCCCGCCGGGCAGCCGCCACGGGGGCGGGCGCTGGTGGGCTGTGTCGGCTCGGGCGACCTGGAGGTGCTGATCGAGCCGGGGCTGGCGGGCAAATTGACCATTCAGGTGCAGACCTCGGTCAATGGCAGCGAGCAACGCTGGCAGCATCTGTTCGCCCGGATGTTCGACGGCCAGACCCCGCCGGCGCTGTCCATCGACATTCACGATTTCGGCGCCACCCCCGGCGTGGTGCGTCTGCGCCTGGAGCAAGGCTTCGAGGAGATCGGCCATGACTGACAGCGCAGCGTTGCTCAACAAGCACAGCTTCGTCGAACTCGGTGCCCGGCAGCGGGCGAAAGCCTTGCTCGATGACGGTACGTTTCGCGAACTGCTCGACCCGTTCCAGCGCGTCATGTCGCCGTGGCTGCTGCGTCAAGGCGTGGTGCCGCAAAGCGACGACGGCGTAGTGATCGCCAAAGGCGGCATCGACGGCCTGCCGGTGGTGATCGCCGCCATCGAGGGGGCGTTCCAGGGCGGCAGTCTCGGCGAAGTGGGTGGGGCGAAGATCGCCGGCGCCCTGGAGCTGGCCGCCGAGGACAACCGCAAAGGCATCCCGACCCGTGCGGTGCTGCTGCTGGAAACCGGCGGTGTGCGTTTGCAGGAAGCCAATCTGGGGTTGGCGGCCATCGCCGAGATTCATTCGGCCATTGTCGACCTGCGCCAGTATCAGCCGGTGGTCGGTGTGGTGGTCGGCAGTGTCGGCTGCTTTGGCGGCATGTCCATCGCCGCTGGGCTGTGCAGCTATCTGCTGGTGACCCAGGAGGCGCGGTTGGGCCTGAACGGCCCGCAAGTGATCGAGCAGGAGGCCGGAATCGAGGAATACGACTCCCGGGATCGCCCGTTCATCTGGAGCCTGACCGGCGGTGAGCAGCGTTTCGCCACGGGATTGGTGGATCGCTACGCGGCCGACGATGTGCAGCAGATCCGCCAACAGGTCAGCCAGTTGTTGCACCTGGGCGTGCCCGCCGAACACCGCAGCGGTCAGGCCGAGCTGTTCCTGCAACACCTGGCCCGATTGGACACTGACGTGCAGATCGAACCGGCAGCGGTTCGCCAGCTGTATCAGGGAGAACGCCCATGACTTCGTATTCATTGAGAGGCTTGCGTTGGTTCGAAGCCTTGAGCGGCGGCGCCAGGCCGCTGGCAGGATTGCCCGCTTCGGTGAAAGTCGCCGACGCCAGCTTGGGCGGGCAGACCGTGCGCCTGCTGGCGGTGGTGGCCGATCCCGAGAACCGCTTCCCCCGCGCTCGCAATGGCGAAGTCGGCTTGCTGGAAGGCTGGGGCCTGGCCAAGGCTGTGGACGAGGCCATCGCTGCGGACCGCGAGGCGTCCAGCAAGCGTGCGCTGATCGCCATTGTCGATGTGCCCAGCCAGGCTTATGGTCGTCGGGAAGAGGCCCTGGGCATCCATCAGGCGCTGGCCGGCGCGGCCGACAGTTACGCCCGTGCGCGATTGGCCGGCCATCCGGTGATCGGGCTGCTGGTGGGCAAGGCGATGTCCGGGGCGTTCCTGGCCCACGGCTACCAGGCCAACCGGCTGATTGCGCTGCGCGATCCGGGGGTGATGGTCCACGCCATGGGCAAGGCCTCGGCGGCACGGGTGACCCTGCGCAGCGTCGAAGAGCTCGAAGCCCTGGCCGCCAGCGTGCCGCCGATGGCCTATGACATCGACAGTTATGCCAGCCTGGGACTGTTGTGGGAAAGCTTGTCGGTGGAGCAGATCGAACAGCCGTCAGCAGCCGATCTGTCCCGGGTCAGCGATTGCCTGCAACAGGCGATCAACGCTGTGGCCGGTGCGCCTCGAAACCTGAGCAGCCGCCTGGGCGCGCCCCATCGGGCCGCATCCAGCCATGTTCGCCAGTTGCTGAGCGCGCAGTGGTGAGCAGCTTCCTGGCCCACGACCTGCTGTGGGGGATGACCCCGGAGCAGTTACCGGCGGATGCGCCGGTGTGGGCGGTCGAAGCCCTCGGCCTCGGGCAACCGGTGGTGGTGCGGCGGGCGCTGGCTGCGTCGGGGCAGGTTGCGGTGGGCGTGCGGGGGCGGGCAAGGGAGCAGCGGTACGCCACGTCGATGCCGTTGTCGGCGATCCTGCGTCTGGTGCATCCGGAAGACCTTTGCCACGTCGAGTGCCAACGGGACTTGCCGGCCCTGCAAGCGCTGTCCCGCCTGCGCTCGATGCTCGACGCCAGTGGCTGGACCTGGGGCATCAGCGGTAGCGCCGGGTTCGAACTCGCCAGCGGCATCGAGGCCCTGCATGAGCGCAGCGACCTGGACTTGATCCTGCGCACGCCGCAGGCGATGGATCGCCTCCAGGCCAGGCACTTGTTGGCGCAACTGGATGGCTCGGTGTGCGTTGTGGACATGCAGTTGCAGACCCCATTCGGCGCTGTTGCCCTGCGCGAATGGGCGGGCTCGTCACGTCGGGTCCTGCTCAAGGATGACCTCCAGGCCCGGCTGGTGAGCAATCCCTGGCAGCCGTCGCTGGAGCAGGTCGCATGAGCAGCCTCCTGGTATTCCCCGGTCAGGGCGCGCAGCGGGCGGGCATGCTCCATGGCCTGGCGCCGCAGGTGCTGGCCGAGGCGAGTGATATCCTCGGCGAAGACGTATTGCAACTGGACAGCGCCGAGGCCTTGCAATCGACCCGCGCCGTACAGCTATGTCTGTTGATCGCCGGCGTGGCGGCGTCCCGCCGCTTGCTGGAACAGGTGCCTGCGCCGGACTACGTGGCGGGGCTGTCCATCGGCGCGTATCCGGCGGCGGTGATCGCCGGTGCGTTGCGGTTCGAGGATGGGTTGCGGCTGGTCAGCCTGCGGGGCGAATTGATGCAGCAGGCCTATCCGCAAGGCTACGGCATGACCGCTATCCTCGGCCTGGACCTCGCTGCCGTGGAAGGGTTGCTGGCTCAGGTGCACAGCGACGCGACGCCGGTGTACCTGGCCAACATCAATGCCGATAATCAGGTGGTCATCGCCGGCAGTGACGAGGCCATGGCGGTCGTCGCCAGCCACGCCCGCAGCCAGGGCGCCGGCAAGGCGTGTCGCCTGGCGGTGAGCGTGCCGTCCCATTGCCCATTGCTGGAGGCGCCGGCGCGAGCATTGGCCCAGTCGTTTGCCGACGTACCCTTGCAAGCCCCCACGTTGGGTTATCTCAGCGGCAGCCGCGCCCGGCCGGTGACCAGTACAGAAGCCTTGCGCGACGACCTGGCCTTCAACATGTGCCGCGTCGTCGATTGGCGCGGCACGGTGCAAAGTGCCTATGAGCGAGGCGTGCGCCTGCAGATCGAACTGCCACCCGGTGCGGTGCTGACCGGACTGGCGCGCCGGGTGTTCGAGCAGGGCACCGTCATTGCCTTCGACGGCGCCCGGCTCGACACCTTGCAGGCGTTGCTCGCAGAGGAGGGCCGCCGCCAACCCTAGACCCGACTCAGGCTTCGAACGACAAGAACAACAATCCCGACGATGCATTTTGAGGACTACGACAATGATTATTTACGGTGTGGCGCTGTTGGCGATCTGTACGCTGACAGGGGTGATCCTGGGCGACATGCTCGGTGTGTTGCTGGGAGTGAAATCCAACGTCGGCGGGGTCGGCATTGCGATGATCCTGCTGATCTGCGCGCGCTTGTGGATGCAAAAGCGCGGCGGCATGACCAAGGATTGCGAGATGGGCGTGGCCTTCTGGGGCGCCATGTACATTCCAGTGGTGGTGGCGATGGCTGCGCAACAGAACGTCGTCACGGCCTTGCATGGCGGTCCGGTGGCGGTATTGGGCGCGATTGGCTCGGTGCTGCTCTGCGGCGTGACCATTGCCCTGATCAGCCGGACCCACAAAGGCGAACCCTTGCCTGACGAGCCGGCCGAAGTGACGCCGCTCGGCACCCCAGTGGGAGGCCGCTGACATGTGGGATCTCATCGAGAAGGGCCTGGAACATAACGGCTTGATCACCGCGTTCGCATTCGTGGGCGTGATCATGTGGGTATCGGTGGTGCTGTCCAAGCGCCTGACGTTTGGACGCATCCATGGCTCGGCGATCGCGATCGTCATCGGCCTGGTGCTGGCCTGGGTGGGCGGCACCATGACCGGTGGACAGAAAGGCCTGGCGGACCTGTCGCTGTTTTCCGGCATCGGCCTGATGGGTGGCGCGATGCTGCGGGACTTCGCCATCGTCGCCACGGCGTTCGAGGTGCAGGCCACCGAGGCGAAGAAGGCCGGGATGATCGGCGTCATTGCGTTGTTGCTGGGCACGATCTTGCCATTCATTGTCGGCGCGAGCGTGGCCTGGATGTTCGGTTATCGCGATGCGGTGAGCATGACCACCATCGGCGCTGGCGCCGTGACCTATATCGTCGGGCCGGTGACCGGTGCGGCGATTGGCGCCACGTCCGATGTCATGGCATTGTCGATTGCCACCGGGTTGATCAAGGCGATCATCGTGATGGTCTGCACGCCCGTGGCGGCGCGCTGGATGGGCCTGGATAACCCACGCTCGGCCATGGTGTTCGGCGGGCTCGCCGGAACAGTGAGTGGCGTGACAGCAGGCCTGGCCGCGACGGATCGGCGACTGGTGCCCTATGGTGCGTTGACGGCGACCTTCCATACCGGACTGGGCTGTTTGCTTGGGCCGTCGTTGCTGTACTTCATTGTTCGCGGGATTGTCGGCTGATTGATCGTTCCCACGCTCTGCGTGGGAATGCCTTTTTTGACGCTCCGCGTCATGCTTTTGGGACGCGGAGCGTCCCGGGCTGCATTCCCACGCAGAGCGTGGGGACGATCATGGGATGGCTTGGCGATTGGCATACATCCGGCACTCGGCAAGCAACGCCAGCAGGTTCGGATCGCGCTCCTTGGCCTTGAGGAACACCACGCCGATGTGCTGTTGCAGGCGATACTTTTCCTGCAACGGGATCAGCTTCACCCGGTTCTCGTACACCGCCGCAATCCTGCCCGGCAGCAAGGCATAACCCACCCCGGAGCTGACCATGCTCAGCAGGGTGAAGATGTCGTTGACCTGCATCGCCACCTTCGGCTCGAACCCCGCCTGGCGGAATACTCGGATCCCGTCCTGATGTGTGGCGAAGCCCTGGGTCAGGGTGATGAACGTTTCGTCGCGGACTTCGGCCAGGTCGACTTCGCTGCGCTGGGCAAACGGTGAGTCGGCCGGCGTGGCGAGGAAGATGTCGTCGGAAAACAGCGCGATCTGCTCGCAGTCCGGGTCGTTGACGCTGTCGTCCAGGGACACCAGGATCGCATCGACTTCCATGTTCTTGAGCTTGTACAACAGGTCGATGTTCGAGCCCATGATCAGGTCGATGTTGAGTTCGCTGCGGCGGATTTTCAGGCCCATGATCAGCTGCGGCACGGTCTTGACCGTCAGCGAGTACAGCGACCCCAGCTTGAAGCGCTCGGCGGAGAACCCGGCGGCTTCGCGGGTCAGGCGCACGCTTTCGACCACGTCCTGGATCAACTTCTGCGCTCGCTCCTCCAGCACATAGGCGCTTTCCAGCGGTGTGAGGTTGCGGCCCTCGTGCTTGAACAGCGGGCAGCGCAGGGCGCTTTCCAGCGAATGAATGGCCCGGTGCACGCTGACGTTGCTGGTCTGCAACTCCGCCGCCGCCCGCGCCAGGTTGCCGGTGCGCATGAAGGCCAGGAACACCTCGAGTTTCTTCAGGGTCAATTCTTCGTCGATCAACATGGGGCGGGCTCTTATTCGTGTCATCCGATTGTGCCTCAATGAATTTGGTAGCGAGGAGATTTACTGTGGCGAGGGGATCGCAACGCACAGCAAACCATTGCACTTTTGCGCCGAAGGCCTGAGCCTTGGCGGCTGTTTCGTCATGGAGGGTCAAGAATCGATGTATCACGGGGAACGACTCAATGCATGGACCCACCTGGTGGGGGCGATCGCGGCGTTTATCGGTGGGGTGTGGCTGGTGGTGCTTGCCGGGCTGACCGGCGACCCATGGAAGATCGTCAGCGTGGCGATCTACGGGTTTACCCTGCTGGTGCTGTACAGCGCCTCGACCGTTTACCACAGCGTGCGCGGGCGCAAAAAAGCGATCATGCAAAAGGTCGATCATTTTTCGATCTACCTGCTGATCGCCGGCAGCTACACGCCATTCTGCCTGGTGACCCTGCGCGGGCCGTGGGGCTGGACGTTGTTCGGGATCGTCTGGGGGCTGGCGCTGATCGGCATCCTGCAAGAGATCAAGCCGCGCTCCGAAGCGCGGATCCTGTCGATCGTGATCTATGCCGTGATGGGCTGGATCGTGCTGGTGGCGGTCAAGCCGCTGCTGGCGGCCCTGGGCAGCACCGGGTTTGCCTGGCTGGCTTCGGGCGGCGTGTTGTACACCGTGGGCATTATCTTCTTCGCCCTCGATAAACGGCTGCGCCATGCCCACGGAATCTGGCACCTGTTTGTGATCGCCGGCAGCCTGCTGCACTTCGTGGCGATTCTGTTCTATGTCCTTTAACTGACAGCAGTGAACAGCCGATCCAGTTGCTCCTGGGCCTGATTGGCAAAAATTTCCAGCAGGGCACCCAGGGTATGCGCGGGCGCTTCATTGGCCCGGGTCACGGCGTAAAGCGAGATGGGCAGTGGTGGCGACAACGGTCGGATCGCCGTGCAGGTCTTCGAGGCACCGAGGGCCGTGAACGGGTCGATCACCGCCATGCCGGCACCGGACTCCACCATGGCCCGGGCCAGGGAATAGGTCTGCACGGCGATGCTGATGCGTGGCGGTGGCGCCACGGCTTCGAGATAGCCGTCCAGCCTGGCCGAGAGCGGGTCGGCGCTGGACAGGCCGATCAGGGGCGCGCCGGCCAGTTCCTGCAACGACATCGGTTTACCCACGGCAGCGTCGCTCCAGTGCCCCTTCGGCGCCAGCGCCACCAGCACGCCGCTGGCCAGGGCCTGGGCCTTGAGCCCCGGGTGATCGGGTGGCTGCAAGGTCAGGGCAACGTCGATCTCGCGCATCAACAGGTTCTGCACCAATTCACGGCTGTGGGCGCTGGACAGTTCACAGACAATGTCCGGGTGGCGCCTTGTCCATTGATGAATGGCCGCCGGCAGCAGCGACAGGGCCAGGGCCGGGGTCGCGCCGATGCGCAGGTTGTGACCGGGCTCGCGGCGCAGGCTCTGGGCCAGTCGCCGGACGCCTTGCAGGCTTTCGCTGACCTTGTCGACCTCACGCTCCAGCTCCAGGGCTTCGGGAGTGGCCTGCAACTTGCCGCGCACCCGCAGGAACAGGGCAAATCCCAGCTGCTGCTCGGCGTGCTGCAGTACCTTGGTCACCGCCGGTTGGGAGACGTGCAGCAACTGCGCGGCGCCGCTGATGGAACCGGCCTGGCGTATGGCCTGGAAAATCTCGATGTGACGAAGGCGCATGGCGAGCCCATAACCTTTGTTTATAGGTGCCCCATCTTTATTCATTGTTCCGACGCTGTCACCTGCCCCTAACCTCAGCCTATTGGAAACGGATGCGAGGCGGACATGGGGCAACGGGTGTGCATCATCGGCGGTGGCGTGGTCGGGTTGGCGACGGCTTATGCGCTGGTTCGCGACGGCGTCGACGTGACGCTGGTGGAGGCCAGGGACGCGCTGGGCAGCGAAACCAGTTTTGCCAATGGCGGCCAGTTGTCCTATCGCTACGTCGCCCCCCTGGCTGATGCCGGAGTGCCCTGGCAGGCACTCGGCTGGATGTTGCGCGGGGATTCGCCACTCAGGTTGCGACCCCGCCTGGACCCGGCCCAGTGGCGCTGGATGGCTGCGTTCATTGCGGCGTGCCGGACATCGATCAACCGGCGCAACAGCGCTCATCTGTTACGCCTGGCGCTGCTGAGCCAGGCCACCCTGCAGGGCTGGCGCGAAGACGATCGCCTCGAGGGCTTTGGCTGGCGACGCAACGGCAAGCTGGTGACATTTCGTGACGCCACCCATTTCCAACACGCCCGGCAACGACTGACGGACAACGTGCACCAGCAGGTGCTCGGGTCCGCCGAATGCGCGAGCCTGGAGCCGGCGCTGGCGGGCGTGCCATTTGTGGGCGGGATCTACACGCCAGACGAGGAGGTCGCTGATTGCCACGCTTTCTGCCAACAACTGGCCGCTCGCCTGCAGGCTTCGGGGCGCTGCGAATTCTTGTTGGGGCAGAGGGTGACCGGCATTTGCCATACCAATGGGCAAGTGCACGCCATTGCGCTGGGCGGGCAGCGCTTGCCGGTGGACAACCTGGTGATTGCCGCCGGTCACCGCAGCGCCGCCCTGGCATTGCCGGGGGTGCGGATGCCGCTGTATCCGCTCAAGGGTTACAGCCTGACCGTGCCTATTGGCGCAGCGCATCGGGCACCGGACCTGAGCATCACCGACTATGACCGCAAGATCGTCTATGCGCGAATCGGCGAACATTTGCGGGTGGCGGCGATGGTGGATATCGTCGGCTTCGACCCGACGCCGGATCCGCGGCGCCTGGCCCTGATCCGGCGCCAGGCCCGGGACACCTTTCCCTTGGCCGGGGATTACGAACACGCCGTCGAATGGGCCGGCATGCGCCCGGCCACCCCCAGTGGCGTGCCGCTGATCGGCGCCACTCGTTATCGCAACCTGTGGCTCAACCTCGGCCATGGCGCGCTGGGCTTCACCCTGGCGTGTGGCAGTGGTCGCTTGCTCAGCGAACTGATCCGCCAGCGTACACCGTCCATTGATTTGCAGGGCCTTGCGCCCCGCGCCGCCTGACCCCACCCGCAACGGAGAATAACAATGCAGAAAATCACGTTGATCGGCTGCACCCTGAGCCTGTTGTTGAGCGCCCCTGTCCACGCCACGCAAGCGGCTCCGGCCGGCACGCTGGAAAAAATCGCCAGCACCCATGGCATCACCCTGGGGTATCGCGACGCGTCGGTGCCGTTTTCCTATATAGGTGACAGCAGCGGCAAACCGATGGGTTACTCGGTGGACCTGGCAAACAAAATCGTCGAACGGATCAAGACCCAGCTGGCGCTGCCGCAACTGGAGGTGAAGTACAACCTGGTCACTTCCCAGACCCGCATCCCGCTGGTGCAGAACGGCACCGTCGACCTGGAGTGTGGCTCCACCGGGGTGACGGCCGAGCGGCAGAAGCAAGTGGCGTTTTCCTACGGTTTCATCTACGTGAAAGGCCAGTTGCTGACGGCCAGGGACAGTGGCATCCACAGCTTCGCCGACCTGCGCGGCAAGAACGTGGTGACCACCGCCGGTACCACCAACGAACGTTTCCTGAAAAGCTACAACCAGGACAACAAGGCCGATATGTCCGTCATCAGCGCCAAGGACCACGGCGAAGCGTTCCAGATGCTCGAGACCGGCCGGGCGGCGGCGTTCTACATGGACGATGCGCTGCTCTATGGCGAACGGGCCAAGGCCCGCGACCCACATAACTGGGTCGTGGTGGGCGAGGAGCAATCGCGGGAAATCTACAGCTGCATGGTGCGCAAGGACGATCCGCAGTTCCTGGCGCTGGTCAACGAGACGCTGGGGGATCTGTACAAGTCAGGTGAGATCAACGCTATCTATGAGCGCTGGTTCCAGAAACCGATCCTACCCAAGGGCCTGAACCTGGAGTTCCCGATGACCAGCGAGTTGAGGGCGATTATCGCCAGGCCGGTGAGCGATCCGGTGCAATAACCGGCATCACCAACAACCATTGTGGGAGCGAGCCTGCTCGCGAAGGCGGCGTGTCAATCAGCAGGTGGTTGACTGATACACCGCTATCGCGAGCAGGCTCGCTCCCACAAGTAAGACTTCAGCGGATCTAGAAATCCCCCACAACTGCTGTGCCACCGCCAGCGCCACCACCGGCGCGGTTTCGGTACGCAGCACCCGGGGGCCGAGGCGGGCGGCGTGATAACCGGCGCTCCTGGCTTGTTCGACTTCGGCATCGGACAAACCGCCCTCGGGGCCGATCAGGAACGCCAGCGTCGAGGGCCGGGCATGGCTGACCAGTGGTTCGGCCACCGGGTGCAGCACCAGTTTCAGCTGCGCGTCGGTCTGCTTCAGCCAGTCGGCCAGCAGCAACGGCGGGTGGATCACCGGCACGGTCGAGCGCCCGCACTGCTCACAGGCGCTGATTGCTACCTGACGCCAATGCAGCAGGCGTTTGTCGGCGCGCTCGTCCTTGAGGCGCACTTCGCAGCGTTCGCTGAAAATCGGTGTGATCTCGCTGACGCCCAGTTCTGTGGCTTTCTGGATGGCCCAATCCATGCGCTCGCCCCGGGACAGTCCCTGGCCGAGGTGGATGCGCAACGGCGATTCCACCTGGCCGGCGAATTGCTCGTCCAACTGCACCCGCACGCGCTTTTTGCCGACTTCGGCCAGGGTACCGCGAAATTCCTGGCCGGAGCCGTCGAACACCTGCACCGCATCGCCCTCGGCCATGCGCAGCACACGGCCGATGTAGTGGGCCTGGGCTTCGGGCAACTCGTGGTCGCCGAGGCTCAGGGGGGCGTCGATGAAGAAGCGGGACAGTCTCATTTCGAATCTCTGAAAAATTAACGGTGCAATGTGCTTTTGTGGCGAGGGGATTTATCCCCGTTGGGCTGCGAAGCAGACCCAAATGCAGCCGGCGCAATTTGCCTGAAACACCGAAGTGTCTGTTTTTAGGACTGCTCCGCAGCCCAGCGGGGATAAATCCCCTCGCCACAACAGTGTTCCAACTGGAGCATCGGGGTTTCAGCCCGGATCACGGTAGCCCGGATGAAAGTCCTTCGGCACCGCCACGCTGACCGTGTCCCGCGTGGCGATATCGATACCTTCGCTGGCGACTTCGGCGAGGAAATCGATCTGCTCCGGAGTGATGACATAGGGCGGCAGGAAATACACCACGCTGCCCAGCGGCCGCAGCAACGCACCGCGCTCCAGGGCGTGCTGGAACACGCTCAGGCCGCGGCGCTCCTGCCAGGGATAGGCGGTCTTGCTCGCCTTGTCCTTGACCATCTCGATGGCCAGCACCATGCCGGTCTGGCGCACTTCGGCCACGTTCGGGTGATCGGCCAGGTGCGCGGTGGCGCTCGCCATGCGCTGGGCCAGCGCCTTGTTGTTTTCGATGACGTGGTCTTCTTCGAAGATATCCAGCGTCGCCAGGGCCGCCGCACAGGCCAGCGGGTTACCGGTGTAGCTGTGGGAATGCAGGAAGGCGCGCAGGGTCGGGTAGTCGTCGTAGAACGCGCTGTAGACCTCATCGGTGGTCAGGCACGCCGCCAGCGGCAGGTAACCGCCGGTCAGGGCCTTGGACAGGCAGAGGAAGTCCGGCGTGATGCCGGCCTGCTCGCAGGCGAACATCGTCCCGGTACGGCCGAAGCCGACGGCGATTTCGTCATGGATCAGGTGCACGCCATAGCGGTCGCAGGCTTCGCGCAGCAGCTTCAGGTACACCGGATGGTACATGCGCATGCCGCCGGCGCCCTGGATCAGCGGCTCGACGATCACCGCCGCCACGGTGGCGTGATGTTCGGCGAGGGTCTGTTCCATGGCGGCGAACATCGTGCGCGAGTGCTCCTCCCAGCCCATGCCCTCGGGACGATGGTAGCAGTCGGGGCTCGGCACCTTGAGGGTGTCCAGCAGCAATGCCTTGTAGGTTTCGGTGAACAGCGGCACGTCGCCCACCGACATCGCCGCGATGGTTTCGCCGTGGTAGCTATTGCTCAGGGTGACGAAGCGCTTCTTGTCGGGTCGACCGCGGTTGACCCAGTAATGAAAACTCATCTTCATCGCCACTTCGATGCAGGACGAGCCGTTATCGGCGTAGAAGCACCGTGTCAGGCCTTCCGGCGTCATCTTCACCAGGCGCTCGGACAGCTCGATCACGGGCTGATGGCTGAAACCGGCGAGGATCACGTGCTCCAACTGGTCGACCTGGTCCTTGATCCGCTGGTTGATGCGTGGGTTGGCGTGGCCGAACACGTTGACCCACCAGGAGCTGACGGCGTCGAGGTAACGCTTGCCTTCGAAGTCTTCCAGCCACACGCCCTCACCGCGCTTGATGGGGATCAGTGGCAGTTGTTCGTGGTCTTTCATCTGGGTGCAGGGATGCCACAGCACCGCGAGGTCGCGTTGCATCCACTGGTTATTCAGGCCCATCTACAGTCTCCTCGAGGCGGCTCGCGGCGGGCGCGGGCAAAACAATCGGGCAAGCCTATGCAATGGCGGCCCCGGGGACAACCCATTGTCGTTGTAGCGAGGCGATAGACGTCGCTGGCGGCGTTTTGATGGCTGACGTATTCTTCGCGGTTCTCAGGGCCGCCTGGTCCGAAAACTGAAATTTTTCCTGTTTTATTCCGGAGTTCGCTGAATGTCTGCTGGTTGGCTGCGCGCTTGTGCGCTGGTGGTGATAGGGCTGTTCAGCGTTACGGCGCTGGCGAAGGACAAGCAACCGACGGCCATCGTCATCGGTGGCGGTCTGGCGGGGCTCACGGCGGCCTATGAGTTGCAGAACAAGGGCTGGGCGGTGACCCTGCTGGAAGCCAAGCCCAGCGTGGGCGGTCGTTCGGGCATGGCCACCAGTGAATGGATCGGCAATGAAAAGACTCAGCCGGTGCTGAACAAATACGTCTCGACCTTCAAGCTGGGCACCACTCCGGCACCCGAGTTCGTGCGCACTCCCAGCTACCTGATCGACGGCACCTACTTCACCGCCGCGGATCTGGTCGCCAAGCAGCCGGCCACCGCCGAAGCCATCAAGCGCTACGAAACCACCCTGGACGATCTGGCGCGCTCCATCGAAGACCCGCTGAATCCGACGGCCACCAGTACGTTGCACGCACTGGACCAGATGACCGTGTCCGCCTGGCTCGATCGCCTGCAACTGCCGGCCACCGCACGGCAACTGGTGAATCAGGAGATTCGTACCCGTTATGACGAGCCTTCGCGGCTGTCGCTGCTGTATTTCGCACAGCAGAACCGCGTCAATCGCGGCGTCTCCGACCGTGACCTGCGGGCTTCGCGCCTGCTCGGCGGCAGCCAGGTGCTGGCCCAGGCTTTCCTCAAGCAGCTGAAAACCATCAAGACCGATTCTCCGGTGTCGGCCATTTCCCAGGACAAGGACGGCGTGACCGTCAAGGTCGGCAGTGTCGGCTACCAGGCCGATTACGTGGTGCTGGCCGTGCCGCTGCGCGCCCTGAACAAGATCCAGCTGACCCCGGCCCTGGACGCCCAGCACCTTGGCGCGATCAAGGGCACCAACTATGGCTGGCGCGACCAGATCATGCTCAAGTTCAAGACCCCGGTCTGGGACAGCAAGGCGCGCATGTCGGGTGAGATTTTCAGCAACACCGGCCTGGGCATGATGTGGATCGAGCCGGCCCTGAAGGGCGGTGCCAATGTGATCATCAACCTCTCGGGCGACAATGCCCGGGTGATGCAGGCTTTTGGCGACAAGCAGATGGTCGACCAGGTGCTGATCCGCCTGCACGCGTTCTATCCACAGGCCCGTGGGGCCTTCACCGGTTACGAAATCCGCCGCTACAGCACCGACCCGTCCATGGGCGGTTCGTACCTGGCCTTTGGTCCGGGCCAGATCAGCAAGTACTGGCGGCTGTGGGAAAAACCATTGCAGCGTGTAGCCTTTGCCGGCGAACACACTGACGCCTTGTACCCGGGCACCCTGGAAGGCGCGTTGCGCAGCGGTCAGCGGGCGGCCAGCCAGGTACAGGACCTGGCGGCGGGCAAGTCGTTCGAACCGGCCAAGGTCGTACCGGCCGCAACGGCGGCTGCCGCGGGTGCGGTGGCGGCGAAGAAAGGCAACTTCTTCAGCAACCTGTTTGGTGGTTCGGATGACGAGAAGAAGCCAGAGCCGGTCAAGGCACCCGAACCGGTCACTCCGCCAGCACCGGCGCCTGCTCCCGCTCCCGCGCCAGTTTCGGTAGAACCGCCGGCCCCTGCAGCCCCGGCGAAGGTTGAACCGGCGAAAAAAACGGTCGCCAAGCCGGCCGCTAAAAAGCCTGCGGCGAAGACTCCAGCCAAGAAAGCCCCAGTGAAGAAAGCAACGCCGGTGAAGAAACCGGCCGCAACAACGCCGGCGACGACTGAGACCAAGGCTCAGTAAAAGGCTCGGGTGATAAAAAAGCGCGGCGTATCAGCCGCGCTTTTTTTTGCCTGTCTGTCCGCCTATCGCGAGCAAGCTCGCTCCCACAAGAGGTCATGTTCTACCAGACATCGCCATCCAATGTGGGAGCGAGCTTGCTCGCGATGAGGCCGTCCCTGACACACGTCATAACACGAATCGTATTCCCTTTAATCTTTCCTTAACCCACCCCACCCAGACTGATGATCGTATTTCTCGATATTTCAAAGCAAAAATTTCCGCTTTAAATCGATAGATAACTCGCTAGTCTTGGTCGCAGTTTTTACAGGATATGAGCAATGCAGCTACGCAACTCTTCTTCTCGCTATGGCTGGGTCAGCATCGTCATGCACTGGGGCGTTGCGCTGGTGGTGTACGGGCTGTTCGCCCTGGGGCTGTGGATGGTCGGACTGGATTACTACAGCACCTGGCGCAAAGACGCGCCGGACCTGCACAAAAGCATCGGCCTGGTGCTGCTGGCGTTGATGCTGCTGCGGGTGATCTGGCGTTTTGTCAGCCCACCGCCGCCGACCCTGGAAACCTATGGGCGCATGACCCGTGTGAGTGCAAAGCTCGGCCATAGTGCCCTGTATCTCGGGTTGTTCGCCGTGATGGTTGCCGGTTACCTGATTTCCACCGCAGACGGTGTCGGGATTCCGGTGTTCGGTTTGTTTGAAGTACCCGCGCTGGTGTCCGGACTGCCCGATCAGGCAGACGTCGCCGGCCAGATCCACCTGTACCTGGCATGGGCGCTGGTCGTTTTCTCCGGCCTTCATGCATTGGCAGCACTGAAACACCATTTTATCGACCGTGACGCGACCCTCAAGCGAATGCTGGGGCGCCAAGCCTGATGTTCAACCTAGACTCCAAAGGAATAGAAAGCATGTTGAAAAAGACGCTCGCCGCCCTGGCAATCGGTTCTGCACTGTTGTCGGCCGGCCAGGCCATGGCTGCCGACTACGTGGTCGACAAGGAAGGCCAGCACGCCTTCGTCGACTTCAAGATCAGCCACCTGGGCTACAGCTACATCACCGGTACTTTCAAGGACATCGACGGCAAGTTCAGCTTCGACGCGGCCAAGCCTGAAGACAGCAAGGTTGAGTTCAACGTCAACACCGCCAGCGTGTTCACCAACCACGCCGAACGTGACAAGCACATCGCCAGCGCCGACTTCCTGAACGCGGGCAAGTTCGCCAAGGCCACCTTCGTTTCCACCAGCGTCAAATCCACCGGCAAAAACGCCGATGGCAAGGAAACTGCCGACGTCACCGGCGACCTGACCCTGCTGGGCGTGACCAAGCCAGTGGTGGTCAAGGCCACGTTCCTGGGCGAAGGCAAGGATCCATGGGGCGGCTACCGTGCCGGTTTCGAAGGTACCACCAGCATCAAGCGTTCCGACTTCGGCAAGCAAAAAGACCTGGGCCCGGCGTCCGACGCGGTCGAGCTGTACGTCAGCTTTGAAGGTGTCAAAGCGAAGTAACATGCGCGTCTGACAAAAAACGCCCCCGATCTTGCGATCAGGGGCGTTTTTTATTGCGCGGATGTGGGAGCGAGCCTGCTCGCGATAGCGATGCGTCAGTCAGTCGGATTGCTATCGCGAGCAGGCTCGCTCCCACAGGGGATTTGTGGTGACCAAAAAAATGCCCCTGATCGTGAGAGCAGGGGCATTTCATGGTTTGGAAAAACTCAGCGATTGCGGGTCAGCAACGCAGGTTTTTCGCCCCGTGGGCGGCTTGGCAGTTGGTCCAGTTGCTCAGGCGTCGGGAAACGATCGAGCTTCGATTCCTTGTGCATGATTTTCGGCTGGTTGCCGCGAGGGTTCTGCACCGCAGGTTCCTGGCTCGCCTGGTCATCGCGGGCCGGGCGACGAGGGCGGGAGTCTTCGCGCCGCGCCTGACCGTCACGAGGGCCTCCGTTGCGTGGGCCGTTGCGCTTGGCTGGCGGGGTACCGGTGGACGAGCCGTTGCTGTTGCGCGGACCGTTTTGGCGCCCCTGGGACTGACCACGGGGAGCACCTGCGCCCGCGCCTTGTGCTGGGGCACCCGGACGGCGACCACGACCCTGGGCCGGTTTCTGCTGCGGTACGTAGTCTACGCGGTTGCCGAAGTTGTCGACATCGTCGTCCAGGAACTCATCCGGGGCGCGATCAGCAGCGGCACGCGGGGCTGGGCGCTGTTGCTCACGGGCTGGTGTACCTTCGCGAGGCTTCTGCTCGCGCGCCGGGCGTTCGCCACGACTGCTGCCGGCCGGCTTTTCCTTGCCTTTGTCCTTGCCCTTGTCCTTGCGACCGCCACCGCCGCCATTCGGACCGTCGCCCCGCGGACCACGGGGATTGCGCGGGTTGCGCACGTCCGGACGCTCACGCACTTCAGGCTTCTCGGCCTCGATGGTGCTGGCATCAAAGCCCATCAGGTCGCCGTCAGGAATCTTCTGCCGGGTCATGCGCTCGATGCTCTTGAGCAGCTTCTCTTCGTCCGGCGCGACCAGCGAGATCGCTTCGCCCGAGCGACCGGCCCGGCCGGTACGACCGATACGGTGCACGTAGTCTTCATCGACGTTCGGCAGCTCGAAGTTGACCACGTGGGGCAACTGGTCGATGTCCAGGCCGCGGGCGGCGATGTCGGTGGCAACCAGGATCCGCACTTCGCCGGCCTTGAAGTCGGCCAGGGCCTTGGTGCGGGCGTTCTGGCTCTTGTTGCCGTGGATCGCAACAGCCGGCAGGCCATGCTTGTCCAGGTACTCGGCCAGGCGGTTGGCGCCATGCTTGGTGCGGGTGAACACCAGGACCTGTTCCCAGGCGCCGGTGGTGATCAGGTGCGCCAGCAGGCTGCGCTTATGGCTGGCCGGCAGGCGGAACACGCGCTGTTCGATGCGCTCGACCGTGGTGTTCGGCGGCGTGACTTCGATGCGTTCCGGGTTGTGCAGCAGCTTGCCGGCCAGGTCGGTGATGTCTTTGGAGAACGTTGCCGAAAACAGCAGGTTCTGACGCTTGGCGGGCAGGCGGGCGAGAACTTTCTTCACGTCATGGACAAAGCCCATGTCGAGCATGCGGTCGGCTTCGTCCAGAACGAGGATTTCGACGTGGGACAGATCGACGCTGCCCTGGCCGGCCAGGTCCAGCAGGCGGCCGGGGCAGGCCACCAGTACGTCGACGCCGCGGGCCATGGCCTGGACCTGGGGATTCATGCCGACGCCGCCGAAAATGCAGGCGCTGACGAATTTCAGGTCACGGGCGTAGATCTTGAAGCTCTCGTGGACCTGGGCAGCCAGTTCCCGGGTCGGGGTCAGGACCAGTACGCGTGGTTGGCGCGGGCCGTGACGCTGGGATTTGTCCGGGTGACCGTTGGGGAACAGCCGCTCCAGGATCGGGAGGGCGAAACCGCCGGTTTTACCAGTACCTGTCTGCGCTGCGACCATCAGGTCGCGACCTTGCAACACGGCGGGAATGGCCCGCTGTTGCACCGGGGTAGGCTCGGTGTAGCCGGCGGCTTCGATGGCGCCGACTAAAGCCTCGGAGAGACCGAGGGAAGCAAAGGACATGAGTAATCCTGTTTTAGTGAGGGCCTGGCCCAATGGGATAGTCTTGCCTGGCGCGAATGACGTTCAAAAAGACGTCACCCCGTCCGGTCCTGCCGGGTCTGGAAGACAGCTCCGGACAAGGCTCGCGCTGGCTGGAAGCTGCGCTGTAGCGGTGTCGGGATGCCTTTTGCAAGACCGGGCGTCCGGGCGTGAGCCTGGCGGGAAGGCGGGAGTATAACAGAGCAAACGCCGTGCGCCGCTTTCCTGCTGCTCAACGGTTTATTTCAGCCTTGCACCGGCTGGCGTGGCGCCATAGCGAGCGCTCAGCTCGGCATAGGCCGGTTCGCGCTTGAAACGCTTGAGTTCGGCACTGAAGCGTTGCACCAGTAAATCCATCCCGGCCTTGCGCCGTACTGCCAGGTATTGGCTTTGACGGCTCACGACGATGGGGTTCTCGCTGATCTGGTCGCCCAGTTGCATCTGCTTGAGCAAGTGCCGGCCCACCCGGCGATCGGTGATGAGCAGATCGATCCGGCCCAGTTGCAGTTTGCCGAAGTTGGCTTCGTGGGTGGGCGCCGTTTCACGCTTGAACAGGGTCGAGTCCCGGAATTCCGGGCTGTAGAGATAACCGGGCGATGTGCCGACGGTCAGGCCGCTCAGGTCCGCGAGGGTGCGAAATGGATGGGGCCTGGCGTTGGCATGGAACGTCACGAATTCCACCTCCGACAGCGGTTCGCTGGGGTAGAGCAACATGGCGTCGCGTTCGTCGCTGTGAAAAATGTCCAGTGCTCCATCCGCCAACCCCTGTTCCAGCATCGCCAGGCAACGTTTCCAGGGCAGGAGCTGCCATTCGACATCGATGCCCAGGCGTTTGAACACGATGGCCGTGGTTTCGTAGTCCAGGCCCAGGATCCTGCCGTCCTCCTCAAAGACATAGGGTGCCCAGGGCTCGGTGACGATACGCAACTTTTCGGCCCGGGCGGCGAGGCTCAGGCACAGGAGAAGAAGGGCGGTCAGTAATTGGGCGATGACGGGCATGGCCTGAGGTTACGACGAGTACGGATCAAATAGCCAGAGCGCTCTGGCTCGCAGTCTAGTGGCCTGTACGTACAGGCCACTAGTTGTCCTTTGCTTGCATCAGGTGCGAGTAGATGGCTTGGCGGCGGCGACCCAGTACCAGGCGAATCAGCGGATGGTTGAGCCAGCTTTTGAGCTCGTGGTCTTCCAGCGGTTTTTTCAGGCGGTGCTCGACGTTCTCCAGGGCCTTTTCCCACCAGACCGGGGCGCAGGCCTGGTCGAACTGATTGGCATGGCGGTAGCAGCCGTAGAGAATTTCCCGCATGAATTGTCGCTTATGGCCGGGCAGCGCCGCGGTGACGAGTTTATAGGCCAGGCGCTGCAACGTTGGGGGGCGGGGCAGGGTCGCGGTGACCAGCCGGGTTTCATCCAGGGCCTGTTGGCCGACGGGGTCGGCGTGGTGTTTATCCAGCCAGGCTTTGGTCTTGGCGCGAAACAGCTGCTTGCGGCTCCAGTAATGGTGGATCAGATCCGGGCATTCGCGTACCTGCATCCCCTGATAGGCCGCCACCGAAAGGCAGAACTCCTCCAGGGTGTAGGCCCCTTTCGCCAGGGGATAAAGCTCATCCATCAGGGCAATCGAACGGTCCAGCACGGCCGCGTCGCTTGAATGAAGACCGATCACCCCGGAATTCAGCAGTGACATGTTGTCGTCTGCCAGTTGGCGTTGCTGAAGAACCTGCGCCAGGGCCACGTAAAGCTCGGCGTCCTTGTTGGCGCCGTAGTTCAGGGTGATGGCGTTGCAGAGCAGCGTACCGGGCTGGATGCGCCGAAACAGCACCAGCGGGGAGCAATGGAAGAAGGTGTCGGTGTCGATCAGCAGGGCCAGCTCGCTTTCCTCGAGCACTTTTTGCATGACCACATGCTTGGCACGGAAGTGATAACCGTGGGGCTGGATCCAAGCCTGACGGGTCTCGTTGTCCAAGGGGCGCAAGCGCACCGGTAGCCCGTCGTAGGGCTTGGAGTTGTCAGTGAATACCTGGATGTCCAACGCTTCACCCGGGGTTTCGCGCAGGCCGGCGAGGGCGCTGGCGATACTGAACACGGCTTCCTGGTGATAGGTTTCGGCCCCATAGACCAGATAGATGAGCTGTGGGGTCGGCGACCTGTGGTCGTTTGGCATCACTGCAATCCTTTGAACATCATTGGATAGTAAAAGGCCCTGGCTTTCGCCAAGGCCTTCTTGTCACGTCTAACGTGGCAAGTTGAGGTTGTTCCAGACCGCGAGACTGGGTTCGGCCTGGTTCAGCGTATAGAAATGCAGCCCCGGTGCGCCGCCTTGTAACAAACGCTCACACATTTGTGTGATCACTTCCTCACCGAAGCGCTGGATGCTGGAGGTGTCGTCGCCGTAGGCTTCCAGCTGTTTGCGGATCCACCGTGGTATTTCCGCACCACAGGCATCGGAAAAGCGCGCCAGCTTGCTGTAGTTGGTGATCGGCATGACTCCCGGCACGACGGGAATGTCCACACCCATCTTGCGCACGCGCTCGACGAAGTAGAAATAACTGTCGGCGTTGAAGAAGTACTGGGTGATCGCACTGTTGGCGCCGGCGTTGGCCTTGTTGACGAAATTGCGTAGATCGTCTTCGAAGTTGCGTGCCTGGGGGTGCATTTCCGGGTAAGCGGCGACTTCGATGTGGAAGTGCTCGCCGGTTTCTTCACGAATGAAGCTTACCAGGTCGTTGGCATGGCGCAGCTCGCCGCTGGCCATGCCCATGCCCGAGGGCAGGTCACCGCGCAGGGCAACGATACGCTGGATACCCGCGGCCTTGTATTTGGCCAGCAGGGTGCGCAAATCGTCCTTGCTGTCGCCTACACAGGACAGGTGAGGGGCGGCCGGGATTTTCACTTCACTTTCCAGCTGCAGCACGGTGTTCATCGTGCGGTCACGGGTCGAACCGCCGGCGCCATAGGTGCAGGAGAAGAAGTCGGGGTTGTAGCTCGCCAGCTGACGGGCAGTGGCGATCAGTTTTTCATGTCCAGCATCGGTCTTCGTCGGGAAGAACTCGAAACTGTAGCGACGGTCTTGGGACATGGTCATATCCTTGGAAACTCGTAAGCCGAACGCTGCCTCCTGTAGGAGCTGGCGCAGCCTGCGATCTTTCCAGGTTCGCTTGAGTCTCAAGCGAAAGATCAAAAGATCGCAGGCTGCGCCAGCTCCTACAGGGGCATGCAGTGCCTGTCAGTACCGGTAAGCGTGCGGCTTGAACGGGCCTTCCACGGTCACGCCGATGTAGTCAGCCTGTTGCTTGGTCAACTGGGTGACCACGCCGCCGAAACCGCGGACCATTTCCAGGGCCACTTCTTCGTCGAGCTTCTTCGGCAGTACTTCCACGGTCAGGCGCTCGGCTTTCTGGGCCGGCGACAGGTCGGCGTACTTCTGGCCGAACAGGAAGATCTGGGCCAGGACCTGGTTGGCGAACGAACCGTCCATGATCCGGCTCGGGTGACCGGTGGCGTTGCCCAGGTTAACCAGGCGGCCTTCGGCCAGCAGGATCAGGTAGTCGTCGTTCTGTGGGTCGAAGCTGCCGGTGCCGGTGCGGTGAACCTTGTGGACCTGCGGCTTCACTTCTTCCCATGCCCAGTGCTTGCGCATGAAAGCGGTGTCGATTTCATTGTCAAAGTGACCGATGTTGCACACCACGGCGCGCTTCTTCAGGGCCTTGAGCATGTTGGCGTCGCAGACATTGACGTTGCCGGTGGTGGTCACGATCAGGTCGATCTTGCCCAGCAGTGCCTTGTCGATGCTGGCTTCGGTGCCGTCGTTGATCCCGTCGACGAACGGCGAAACCAGCTCGAAACCGTCCATGCAGGCTTGCATGGCGCAGATCGGGTCGACTTCGGAGACCTTGACGATCATGCCTTCCTGACGCAGGGACTGGGCCGAGCCCTTGCCCACGTCACCGTAGCCGATCACCAGCGCCTGCTTGCCCGACAACAGGTGGTCGGTGCCGCGCTTGATGGCGTCGTTGAGGCTGTGACGGCAGCCGTATTTGTTGTCGTTCTTGCTCTTGGTCACCGAGTCGTTGACGTTGATGGCCGGGATCTTCAGTTCGCCCTTGGCCAGCATGTCCAGCAGGCGGTGCACGCCGGTGGTGGTCTCTTCGGTCACGCCGTGGACCTTGTCCAGTACGGCCGGGTATTTCTTGTGCAGCAGTTCGGTCAGGTCGCCGCCATCGTCGAGGATCATGTTGGTGTCCCACGGCTGGCCATCCTTGAGGATGGTCTGCTCCAGGCACCACTCGTACTCTTGCTCGGTCTCGCCTTTCCAGGCGAATACCGGGATACCGGCGGCGGCGATGGCGGCAGCGGCCTGGTCCTGGGTCGAGAAGATGTTGCAGGACGACCAGCGCACTTCGGCACCCAGAGCGACCAGGGTTTCGATCAGTACGGCGGTCTGGATGGTCATGTGGATGCAGCCGAGGATCTTCGCGCCCTTGAGCGGTTGCTCACCGGAGTACTTGCGACGCAGACCCATCAGGGCCGGCATTTCGGATTCGGCGATGATGATTTCGCGACGGCCCCAGGCAGCCAGGGACATGTCGGCGACTTTGTAATCGGTAAAATCTGCAGGCGTGATAACAGCGCTCATGAAGAGCCTCCATTCGTAATGTATGCGAATGGGCGCCGTTGTGCGTTTAGTGTCCGTGCGGGAACCCCGTACGAACAACGCCCCATCCGAGCCTGACAGGTCTTGCCTGCTGCAGCGCCCCTCGGACAGGTGGCGGGAACGGTCCAAAGCGTGGACCGGGTAAAGCGAGGGCGATTATAGCGGGCTAATCGGATCTTCCAAAGGGTTTCTGTCGGCAAATCAAAATTGCCGATGACCGTTATTGAACCAGCGGCGTAGAGCCTGCCTGCCCGGTCTGCCATCATGCAGGCATTCATCGGCCAGACGCTCAGGAGTGATCATGAATTTCCACACCCGCAAATGGGTCAAGCCCGAAGACCTCAACCCCAACGGCACGCTGTTCGGCGGCAGCCTGCTGCGCTGGATCGACGAAGAAGCGGCGATTTACGCCATTGTCCAGTTGGGCAACCAGCGCGTGGTCACCAAATACATCTCGGAAATCAACTTCGTCAGCGCCTCGCGCCAGGGCGACATCATCGAACTGGGCATTACCGCGACCGAATTCGGCCGCACCTCCATTACCCTGACCTGTGAAGTACGCAACAAGATCACCCGCAAGAGCATCCTGACCGTGGAGAAAATGGTTTTCGTCAACCTTGGCGAGGATGGCCTGCCGGCGCCTCATGGGCGGACGGAGATCAAGTACGTGAAGGATCAGTTCCAGGACGATATTGCCAGCGAGTGAGATCAGCGTCGCGCCCATCGCGAGCAGGCTCGCTCCCACAGGGGAACGCGGACTCCTGTGGGAGCGAGCCTGCTCGCGAAGGCGGTCTTGCAGACCGCTCCGGTTTGAGCGACACCTCGCCACTGAACAGCTCCGAACGCCACGTGTCGTAGTTTCATCACGTCACCGGTTCAGGAGCCCTATGGACACCCACGACGACGGCAAGACCCCCGACCTTTCCGCCCAGGAAAAGCACGAAGTCGACCGTAACCAGCCGCCGCGGGCTGCGGTGCTGCATGAAATCATCCGCACCCAGGGCAATCAGGAGCTGGAACGCAGTGTCGCCGCGCTCTGGTGGTCGGCCCTGGCGGCCGGGTTGACCATGGGCCTGTCGCTGATGGCGATGGGACTGCTCAATTCCCGGTTGCCCGAGGGCGAGGCATTCAAGGTGATTGCCAGTTTCGGTTACTGCGCCGGTTTTCTCGCGGTGATCCTGGCCCGCCAGCAATTGTTCACTGAAAACACCCTGACCGCCGTGCTGCCGATCATGAGTAAGCCCACCCTGGGCAATTTCGGTCGGCTGTTGCGGCTATGGGGTGTCGTGTTGGTGGGCAACCTGTGCGGTACCTTGCTGGTGGCCTACGTGATGCTGCACCTGCCGATCTTTGATCGGCGCACCGACCTGGCTTTCCTCGAGATCGGGCGCAAGGTCATGGAAAACGACACCGGGCAGATGTTCGCCAAGGGAATCATCTCCGGCTGGATGATCGCTACCATGGTCTGGATGATCCCCTCCATGGAAAGCGCCAAGATGTGGATCATCATCCTGATCACTTACCTGATGGCGCTTGGGGACTTCACCCACATTGTCGTCGGCTCCGCCGAGGTCTCGTACCTGGTATTCGCCGGGCAGTTGTCGTGGGAAGATTTCTGGCTGGTATTCGCCGCGCCGACCCTGGCGGGCAATATCATCGGCGGCAGCTTCATCTTTGCGCTGCTCAGCCACGCGCAGGTGCGCAGCGAGAGCGGCACGCCTAATCGGTCTCGCCTACCGGAGCGTCCAGGCGACGTTGGTGATGAATGAAGTACAGGGCCGTCGGCACGGTCAATCCGCCGCCCAGGGCCCCGGTCAGGGAATAGGCTGATGCGCAACTGAGCGTGGTGTGGTCGTTTGCAGTATAAACAGCTGCTGATGGATCACGAATCCGTTCATCGCCCCGCTGCGCCGTGGGACTAAGGAGTGTGCCGTGCTTGCAACGGCCTTGGTGTTGGTGGCTGCGTTGCTGCATGCCGCCTGGAATACGCTGATCAAATTCAGCGGTGAGCGTCTTCTGGTGGTGGCGTGCATGGACAGCGTCGCGCTGTTGTTCGCCGTGTCGGCCGTGGGCTTCGTGGCGCTGCCGCCGATGGACATCTGGCCGTGGATCCTGGCGTCGGCGGCCTTTGAGCTGTTGTATCGCTATTTGCTGATCCAGGCGTATCGGGTCGGGGACCTGGGGCTGGTCTATCCATTGATGCGTGGCTTGTCGCCGCTGGTGGTATTGGCCCTGACGCTGGTCTTTGCCGGCGAAGTGCTGACGACTCAGCAAACCCTCGGCATTTTGCTGATCCCGTTCGGCATGCTGTGCCTGTTGTGGCAGGGGGGTGGTGGCGAGCGGCTGCCCTGGTCGATGCTGCCGGTGGTGGTGCTGATTGGCCTGTGTATCGGCTGCTACACCTACATCGACGGCCAGGCCCTGCGACGTTGGTCCCATCCGCTGGACTACCTGGTCTGGATCACCCTGTTCTGCGCCTGGCCATTCCCGCTGTTGGCCGTGGTGAGCAAGCGACCGGCGTTCGTGCGGTTCTGGCGCGAACAGTGGCGGCTCGGGTTGGCGGTCGGGCTCTGTGTCTTGTTCAGCTACGCTCTGGTGCTCTGGGCCATGCAACTGGGTTCGATCGCCGAAGCGGCGGCGCTGCGGGAGATCAGTGTGATCCTGGTGGTGCTGTTCGGCATGCGCTACCTGAAAGAACCTTTCGGCCGGCCGCGGCTCTTAGCCTGCGGGCTGGTACTGATTGGCATGCTGGTGATGAAATTCTGAGCGACTCCCCGATTTTCGATTCCCCCTGAAACTCAAAGAAGGAACTGCGTCATGACGGTTGCCCTGTGGTGTATTTTGATCGCGATCATCCTGCCTTACCTGTGTATCGCCATCGCCAAGATCGGCGGAAGATACCGGCTGCAAGACAACCACGATCCTCGGGACTTCCTGGAAACACTCGAGGGTTTTCCCCGGCGCGCGTATGCCGCGCAGCTCAACAGTTTTGAAATTGCCCCGGCGTTCGCTGCCGCGGTGATCGTTGCGCACCTGGCCGGCAATGCCGAGCTGGTGACCATCAACGTGCTGGCGGTGTTGTTCATCACCAGTCGCCTGCTGTACATCATTTGCTATCTGGCGGACTGGGCGATCCTGCGCTCGCTGGTGTGGTTGGTGGGGGCGGGGCTGGTGGTCAGTTTCTTCTGTGTTTCTGTCTGAGCCTGGTTATTGAATCCTGGGGCTGTGCTGGCCCCTTCGCTAGCAGGCTCGCTCCCACAGTGGATCTCCAGTGGACATTTATTTTGTGAGCACCGAAATCAATGTGGGAGCGAGCCTGCTCGCGAAGGCGTCGGCATAGGCAACGCCCTGCTCAGGGATTGGCGGTGACCGCATTCGCCACCTGCGGCACTTGCGGCAATACCATACCCTTGGGCCACAACATCCAGATCTGCCCCTGCTGCTTCATGTCCCCGGCCAATTGCCCCGCGGCTTCGCCGGTGCCCCAGAACAGGTCCGCCCGTACTTCACCGGCAATGGCGCCACCGGTGTCCTGGGCCGCGACCGGTCGGTTCAATGGGCTGCCGTCGGGGCGGGTCGTGGATAGCCACAACAGGCTGCCCAGCGGAATGACCTTGCGATCCACCGCCACGCTATAGCCGGCGGTCAACGGTACATTCAACGAGCCCCGGGGGCCTTCGTTGCTGTCGGGGTTGCGGTTGAAAAACACATAGCTGGGATTGCTGCCCAGCAATTCGGGTATCCGGGTCGGATTGGCCTTGGCCCAGGCACTGATGGCGCCCATGGTCACGTCTTCTTTCTTCAGTTCGCCCTGTTCGACCAGCCAGCGTCCGATCGGCCGGTAAGGGTGGCCGTTCTGGTCGGCATAGCCGATGCGCAACTGGCGACCGTCATCGAGCCGAATACGACCCGAGCCCTGGATCTGCAGGAACTGCAGGTTCATCGGGTCTGTCAGCCAGGCGATCACGGGCGCCTTCACGCCGTTGGTTTCGATAGTGGAGGCGTCGTCGTAGGGCTTGAGCACCCGGCCTTCGAGGCGACCGCGCAGGCGTTTGCCCTTGAGCTCGGGGTAGAGGCTGTCCAGCGCCACGATGATCATGTCCTCCGGTACGCCGTACACCGGGACGTTGGCGCTGGCGGTCTGGGTGAGGCTGCCCGGGTAGACCGGCTCGTAATAGCCGGTGATCAGGCCATTGGGGCTGTTGTCCCCCGAGCGCAGGCCATAGACGTCGAGGTTCTGTTTCAGGAAGTTGCGCATAGCTTTAGCGGTCTGCGGCACATTGGCTGCCGCGGCGCAGGTCGGGCCCCAGGTCACATCAGCCTTGAGCCGGGTGCACGCGCTGCGCCAGGAGCGGAAACCGGCCAGCAGGTCTTCATCGGATACCGCCGGCAGCGCTTCCCAGGGTGTACTGACATAAGTGGCGAGGGCATGAGTCTGCGGCTCTTCGACCTTGTCGCCGCGATTGCAGCCGGCCAACAGGGCGATCAGCGGTAGGGTCAACGCCAGGCCTTTGTGCCAGGTCTTGAAACGGCTGTTCATGAAATTTTTCCTTGCAGTCGTTCGAGCGCTGTCACGCCTTCGAACAACCCGTATTGTGAATAAGGCCATTGGTCTTTACCGATGACCCGAGGATACTAACCGCCGTTTCCTGTCCCGAGGCCAAGATGTTTGTAAAACGATTTTCCATGGTCATGCTGGCCTGCCTGATGTTGTCCGCCTGCGGCGGTGTCGATCCCAACTCCCCGCTGGGCCAGCGCAAGGCGATTTTCAAGCAGATGCTCAAGACCAACGAGGAGTTGGGCGGCATGCTGCGTGGCCGGGTTCCGTTCGACGGTGCGCGCTTCGCCGAGGGGGCCGTGCGGCTTGACCAACTGTCTCGCGAACCGTGGAAACATTTCCCGCCAGTACGCGAGCAGGAGCACACCAGCGCCCGGGATGAAGTCTGGCAGAAACAGGCGCGCTTCCAGGAACTGGCCCACAGTCTTGAAACGGCCACCGGCGAGTTGGTGACGGCCAGCAAGGTCCAACCCTACAGCGCCAGTTACCTGGGGCCGGCGGTGCAGAAAGTCGAGGATGCGTGCAGTGCCTGTCATAAGGAATTTCGGGATCATTGACGTAGGGCCGCTTCAAGTTGCGAGCTTATTTGTCCAACTCATCCACCGCCTCCTGCAGTTCCTTGCGGGAGGCTGCCAGCTTGTCCTTGCGCTTGTTGATGCGCTCGGGGTCGCCTTTTTTCATGGCCTTTTCCAGGTCGGCCTGGCGACGGCTGACTTCGTGCTTGGCGTCGAGCACCTTGGTTTCACGTTCCTTGCGCAAGGATGCGTCGGTGCAATGGGTGGTGACTTCATTGAGGGCGGTTTCCAGGCCTGCTTGCTGGTCCGCATTGCCTCGGGACTTGGCCAGTTCGATCTGGTTGATGATGCCCTGGCGCTTGGCTGCGCAGCCGGTCAATTCCGGGGTTTGCTCGTCCGCCATCAGGGGCGTGGCCATGGCGGTGCACAAGACCAGCAGGGCAAGGGGGGGCAGGAAATTCATAGCAACTCCGTAAAAAGCTCGCGAGCGGTCGGTCCAGATGCGCTGTTGGAACGCATGTCCGCCCCTTGGGTTCAACTGCGCGGGACAATGTCAGAAACCTTCGACCCCGGCAGTGCGTAATACTTCACTCAACGCCAGCACTTGCGGGTCGCGAAAAAAAGCGCTCAGTTGCGCGGCGCGTCCCGGCCCTATGCCGGCTTCGGCTTGCCATTGTTCGGTCGTTCGTTCGGCCAGCACCTGCCACGGCCCATCCAGGCGGGCCTCCCCGGTGGGTGGCAGCCCTAGGCCCTTTAGCCATTGATCGAACGGGCGTTGTCGGGCGCTGTGCAGGCTGGCGAGCAGACGGGTGCTGCTGCGCTCGCCGAAGCCGGTCATGTTAGCAAGCTCGGCGGCATCGAGGGTCATCCAATCCAGCAATCCGTCAAGTCGGCCCGCAGCAAGGAGTTTCTCCCAGGTCCCGGGGCCGACATGGGGCAGGGCGAGGCCGTGCTTGCCGCTGAGCCAGTTCAGGCGTGCGAGGAATTGGCTTTCGCAGCCGGGCGTCGGTTGCCAGCAACTCAGCGGATGATAATCCGCCGCCACGGGGACAGTGATGTCCGCTCGTTCGACACCGCGCAGCACGACGCCATCGAGACGTGGGATGGTCAGCCCGGCGAGGCTGATGGCTACCCGGTCTCCGGGGCGGATGTCCATGGCCTCCCAACGCTTGAGGGAGCTGACGCTTACCCGGCGGATCTGTCGGTCGTCGAGCATCACCGGCTCAAGTTCCAGCAGCGGTGTGATGCGTCCGGTGCGCCCGATCTTGAAGTGCACCTTGCGCACCTGTGCCAGTGCCTGGGCGTAAGGGTATTTCCAGGCCACGCTCCAGAACGGCGCCTTGGCCTGCCAGCGGTCGGCCGGCGGTCGATGACTTTGGCGCAGGACGATCCCATCGCTGGCGAATGGCAGCGGCGTGCGATACCAGTGGTCGCGCCAGCGCTCGGCGTCGGCCAGCACCTGGACAGGCTGGCTGTAGTCGCGGGTGTCGGCGAAGCCCAGTGCAGCCAGTGCGGCCTCCCGTTCAGGCAGGGTAGCCGGCCCTTCGGGCCAGTCCCAGGTGAACAGGCCGATGCCTGACGCTTCTTCAGATGTCAGCTCCTTGCGGGCCATCAACCCCGCCACGGTTGCCCGGGCATTGAGACTGCCACTTCTGGCCTGCACATGATCGTTCAGTCGCCAGTACAACTCGCCCTGAACGAGCAGGTCCGAAGGTCGCCGCAGGCGCTGGGGAATGGCGCCGATCTTGCGCGCCGTCGCCGTCCAGTCATGTCCTTGAACGCCATCGCCGCGGCTGATCGCCTGATGCAGCCGACCTTCGCGATAGATCAGGGTGACCGCCACACCGTCGACTTTCGGCTGGGCCCAGATGCCCTGCCGATTTTGCAGCCAGGCCCGCACGGCAGCCGTATCCTTCAGTTTATCCAGGCCGGTGTGAGCGACCGGGTGCGGCACTTTCCCGCCCGTCGAGCGCAGCGGGTCAGCGGGTGGAGGCAGATCAAAACAGCTGCGCCATTGGCTCAGTTGCGTGCGGAACTGATCGTAAAGCTCATCGGCCACCAGCGACCGGCCGAGACGGTGATAGCTGTCGTCCCACGCGTCGATCTGCCGCTGCAAGGCCGCAACCTCCAGCCCGGCACGTTCGTTGGGCCAATCGGGGCAAGGCGCCGCAATAGCGGGGGTGGGGGCGAGTATCAAAAAGGCGAGTACACACAATAACGGCAGCATCGAAGCATCCTTGCTGGGTGATGTGCTGAAGGCTAGTCACTGAAGCAGAGGGTGCCAGGGCCGGATGGTTACCGGATTTTGCCGAGCCTGATGGCACTACTGCGGCGGTACAGTGGAGTGCGATTTGATCGGGTAACTGTCTCTTGAACCCATTGCTGGCCGGTGCAGAATGGACCTCCGATCCGCGCTGCCAGGAGTGCCCCCGATGGACCTGACGACACTCGCTGTTTTCATTCCGGCCTGTTTCGCCCTGAACATGGCGCCAGGACCGAATAACCTGTTGTCCATCAGCAACGCCTCGCGTTATGGCTTCGTCCGGGCGTGCAGCGGTGGCATGGGCCGGCTGCTGGCGTTCGCGATCATGATTGCCCTGGCGGCGGTGGGCCTGACGGCTGTGCTGCATACCTCGGAATTGTTGTTCCTGGGGATCAAGCTCGTGGGTGCCGGGTATCTGTTCTACCTCGCCGTGCAACTGTGGCGGGCCCGACCCGAGGCCGGTGGTGAAGCTGCGATGGGCTCGAAGGGCATGGGGCAACTGGCGCGCCAGGAATTCCTGGTGGCGATCGGCAATCCCAAGGCAATCCTGTTGTTTACCGCGTTTCTACCGCAGTTCGTCGACCGCTCCGGTACGGTCACCCAGCAGTTCGCCGTGCTGGGCGGGCTGTTCCTGGCGTTGGAGTGCATCGCCATCGGGTTGTATTGCTACATGGGTATCTATGCGCGCAAGCTGTTTGCCCAACCCAGTGGCAAGCGCTTGTTCAACCGGATGTGTGCAGGACTGTTGGCGAGCGCGGCTTCGTTCCTGCTGGTGGCGCGGCGTTCCTGAAGTTTCGGCGGCAGACTTGTGCAACCAAGCATGAAAAAGCCCCTGGCGACCAAGTCGCCAGGGGCTTTTTCATAGCAGCGGGTATTACAGGCCGGCAGCGGCGCGCAGGGCGTCGGCGCGGTCGGTTTTTTCCCAGGTGAAGGTGGTGAACGTGTCGCCACCGACAGTCTTGGTTTGCGGCGTGCGACCGAAGTGGCCGTAGGCTGCGGTTTCCTGGTACATCGGGTGCAGCAGGTCGAGCATGGTGGTGATGGCGTATGGACGCAGGTCGAACACCTCACGGACCAGCTTGATGATCTTGTCGTCGCCGATCTTGCCGGTGCCGAAGGTGTTCAGCGAGATCGACGTAGGCTGGGCAACGCCGATGGCGTAGGAAACCTGGATCTCGCAGCGCTCGGCCAGGCCGGCGGCGACGATGTTCTTGGCCACATAGCGACCGGCGTAGGCCGCCGAGCGGTCAACCTTCGATGGATCCTTGCCGGAGAATGCACCACCGCCGTGACGGGCCATGCCGCCGTAGCTGTCGACGATGATCTTGCGACCGGTCAGGCCGCAGTCGCCCACCGGGCCACCGATGATGAAGTTGCCGGTCGGGTTGATGTGGAACTGGGTGTCCTTGTTCAGCAGCTCGGCAGGCAGCACGTGCTTGACGATCAGTTCCATCACGCCTTCGCGCAGGTCTTTGTAGGACACTTCAGGGTTGTGTTGGGTCGACAGCACGATGGCGTCGATACCCACCACCTTGCCGTTTTCGTAACGGCAGGTGACCTGGGACTTGGCATCCGGACGCAGCCACGGCAGCAGGCCGGATTTACGGGCTTCGGCCTGGCGCTGCACCAGTTGGTGCGAGAAGGTGATCGGAGCCGGCATCAGCACGTCGGTTTCGTTGCTGGCGTAGCCGAACATCAGGCCCTGGTCGCCGGCGCCCTGGTCTTCCGGCTTGCTGCGGTCAACGCCTTGGGCGATGTCCACCGATTGTTTGCCGATGATGTTCATCACGCCGCAGGTCGCGCCGTCGAAACCGACGTCGGAGCTGTTGTAGCCGATGCCCAGGATGACGTCACGGACGATCTGTTCCAGGTCGACCCAGGCCGAGGTGGTGACTTCGCCGGCGATGATCGCCACGCCCGTTTTCACCAGAGTCTCGCACGCCACGCGGGCGAACTTGTCTTCAGCAATGATGGCGTCCAGCACCGCATCAGAAATCTGGTCGGCGATTTTGTCCGGATGCCCTTCAGACACGGACTCGGAGGTGAAAAGGGAGTATTCGCTCATCTCGATGTTTTCCTACAAGTTACCGATGGTGAGTGTCGCCAGCCGGTCGCTGAAAATGGCGAACCTGGATCTGGAAACCATTACGTAAGCCTACATAGAGGCTTTCCCCGGGCACGAGGCCCGCAGCGGTGGCCCAACGGGCCAGATCGTCCTGTTCAAACCCCAGCCAGAGATCACCGCAGGCCTCCCTGGCCCAACTCTGGTTGTGGCTGCATAACTCTGTCACCAACAGGCTACCGCCTGGTTGCAGCAGGCCGGCCATGTGCCTGAGCGCATCGGCCGGTGCGGCGAAATGGTGCAGTACCATATTCAATACAACGCAATCGGCCTGCAGGTTCACGCCCTCCAAGGCATCGGCCAATTGCAGGCTGACATGAGTCAGCTTTTCGCGTTCGCACACCTGGCGCGCCAGTTCGAGCATGGCCGGGCTGTTGTCCAGCGCCGTCACCTGGCTGAAGCGCCGCGCCAGTTCCGGCAGGAAGGCGCCGTCGCCGGGGCCGACTTCGATGGCGGTGGCGGCAGGCTCGAAGCTCAGCTTGTCGAGCAGCGCCACGACGCTCTCACGGTACTGCGGCAGTCCCGCGATCAGGTCCTGCTGGGCACGAAACTTCTCTGCCACCCGTGCGAAAAAGTCCTGGCTGGCAGCGGCTCGTTGCCCGTGTACCTGGGCGATGCGCGCCTGCACCTCGATCGGCAGGTCCAATTCGTCCACTTCGTCCAGCAATGCCGCGTGCAGCTTGCCACCCAACAGATCGGTATGGGGCAGGGCGCGGCGATAGAAAATGGCATTGCCTTCACGACGGGTTGCCACCAGGTCGGCCTGGGCCAGGACCTTGAGGTGATGGCTCATGCCGGACTGACCGATGCCGAAGATCTGCGCCAGTTCCAGTACGCCGAACGAGTCGTTGGCCAGGGCGCGCAATACATTGAGCCGCAACGGATCGCCGCCGGCCTTGCAAAGGGCCGCCAGCTCATCGCTGTCTTCATGGCGGATGGACGGCACGCGTAAGTTCATAGGGCGGCAGTCTAGTGATGGGTCTGGATCACCGCAAGTTCAATATCAAAAAGTTTTGATATTGCTCGATAAATGGCACTTCCCGAAACGGGCTTTACTCTACAAACCATCCGCGGAAAGGTTTCACCTGGCGAAAGCGCCTTTATCCACCGGAAAAACCGCTCTGTATGACTATCTGTCATTGCCCCGGGCCGGTGGGTGAGGGAAAATGCACGCCTTTTTTCAGTTTCGTTATTCAAACCCCAGGAGATCAGCGATGCCCAGCCGTCGTGAGCGTGCCAATGCCATTCGTGCCCTCAGCATGGATGCCGTGCAGAAAGCCAACAGCGGCCACCCAGGTGCCCCAATGGGCATGGCGGATATCGCCGAGGTGCTGTGGCGCGACTACCTCAAGCACAGCCCGAGCAATCCATCGTTCGCCGACCGTGACCGCTTCGTGCTGTCCAACGGTCACGGCTCGATGTTGATCTACTCGCTGCTGCACCTGACCGGCTACGACCTGTCGATCGATGACCTGAAAAATTTCCGTCAACTGCACAGCCGCACCCCGGGCCACCCGGAATACGGCTACACCCCGGGCGTGGAAACCACCACCGGCCCGCTGGGTCAGGGCCTGGCCAATGCCGTGGGCTTCGCCCTGGCGGAAAAAGTCCTGGCGGCGCAGTTCAACCGCCCGGGGCATAACGTTGTCGACCACCACACCTACGTGTTCCTGGGTGATGGCTGCATGATGGAAGGCATTTCCCACGAAGTCGCCTCCCTGGCCGGCACCTTGGGCCTGGACAAGCTGATCGCTTTCTATGACGACAACGGCATCTCCATCGATGGCGAAGTCGAGGGCTGGTTCACCGACGACACCCCCAAGCGTTTCGAAGCCTATAACTGGCTGGTGATCCGCAACGTCGATGGCCACGATCCGGAAGAGATCAAGACCGCCATCGAGACCGCCCGCAAGAGCAGCCAGCCGACCCTGATCTGCTGCAAGACCACCATCGGTTTCGGCTCGCCGAACAAGCAAGGCAAGGAAGACTGCCACGGCGCGCCACTGGGTGCCGAGGAAATCGCCCTGACCCGCGCTGCGCTGAAGTGGAACCACGGTCCATTCGAAGTTCCGGCGGACATCTACGCCGAGTGGGACGCCAAGGAAAAAGGCCGTGCCCTCGAAGCCGAATGGGACCAGCGTTTCGCGGCCTATTCCGCCGAATTCCCTGAGTTGGCCAACGAGTTGGTGCGTCGCCTGAGCGGTGAACTGCCGGCCGACTTCGCCGAAAAAGCCTCGGCCTACATCGCCGAAGTCGCGGCCAAGGGCGAAACCATCGCCAGCCGCAAGGCCAGCCAGAACACCCTGAACGCTTTCGGCCCATTGCTGCCGGAACTGCTCGGCGGTTCGGCCGACCTGGCCGGTTCCAACCTGACCCTGTGGAAAGGCTGCAAGGGTGTCAGCGCCGAAGACGCCAGCGGCAACTACATGTACTACGGCGTTCGTGAATTCGGCATGAGCGCGATCATGAACGGGGTTGCGCTGCACGGCGGCCTGGTGCCTTACGGCGCCACCTTCCTGATGTTCATGGAATACGCCCGCAATGCCGTGCGCATGTCGGCGTTGATGAAGAAGCGCGTGCTCTACGTGTTCACCCACGACTCCATCGGCCTGGGCGAAGACGGCCCGACTCACCAGCCGATCGAGCAACTGGCGAGCCTGCGTTGCACCCCGAACCTGGACACCTGGCGCCCTTGTGACGCGGTGGAATCGGCGGTGGCCTGGAAGTACGCCATCGAACGCAACGACGGCCCGTCGGCGCTGATCTTCTCCCGTCAGAACCTGCAGCATCAGGCTCGCGAAGTCAGCCAGATCGACGAGATCGCCCGTGGCGGCTATGTGCTCAAGGATTGCATCGGCGAGCCTGAGCTGATCCTGATCGCTACCGGTTCCGAAGTCGGCCTGGCTGTTCAGGCCTACGACAAGCTGACCGAGCAGGGCCGCAACGTGCGCGTGGTGTCCATGCCTTGCACCAGCGTGTTCGACGCCCAGGACGCCGGCTACAAGCAGGCGGTCCTGCCGTTGCAGGTCAGCGCCCGGATCGCCATCGAGGCTGCTCATGCCGATTACTGGTACAAGTACGTGGGCCTGGAAGGCCGCGTGATCGGCATGACCACCTACGGCGAGTCGGCACCTGCGCCGGCGTTGTTCGAGGAATTCGGCTTTACCCTGGAAAACATCCTGGGCCAGGCTGAAGAGTTGCTGGAAGACTGATCTGCAAACAGGCTGCTTGCTCTGACGCCATCGCGAGCAGGCTCGCTCCCACAAGGATCTCCACCGACCCCTGTGGGAGCGAGCCTGCTCGCGATGGCGTTGGTTCAGACGCTACTGTATTAACGGATTCAATCAGGCCAAAGACCCCTATGCTCCAACCGCGTCCCTACAAAGTTGCACTCAACGGCTACGGCCGGATTGGTCGTTGCGTCTTGCGTGCGTTGTTCGAGCGAGGGGCTGAGGCCGGTTTCGAGATCGTCGCAATCAACGATCTGGCCGACATGGCCAGCATCGAGTACCTGACACGCTTCGACTCCACCCATGGCCGGTTCCCCGGCGAAGTGCGGGTCGAGGGCGATTGTCTGCACATTAATGGCAACTGCGTGAAAGTCCTGCGCAGTGCCACTCCCGAAGGCATCGACTGGGCGTCCCTGGGCGTCGATCTGGTGCTCGAGTGCTCCGGGGCCTACCACACCCGCGAAGACGGCGAGCGTTTCCTTGCGGCCGGTGCGCCGCGAGTGCTGTTTTCCCAGCCGATGGCCAGCGAAGCGGATGTGGACGCCACCATCGTCTACGGCGTCAACCAGGATTGCCTGACCGGGCACGAACTGCTGGTCTCCAACGCGTCTTGCACCACCAACTGCGGCGTGCCGCTGTTGCGCCTGCTGGATCAGGCCATTGGCCTGGAATACGTGTCGATCACCACCATCCACTCGGCGATGAACGATCAGCCGGTGATCGATGCCTATCATCACGAAGACTTGCGCCGCACCCGTTCGGCGTTCCAGTCGGTGATTCCGGTGTCCACTGGTCTGGCGCGTGGCATTGAACGGCTGCTGCCGGAACTTGCGGGGAGAATTCAGGCCAAAGCCGTGCGAGTGCCGACGGTCAACGTGTCCTGCCTCGACATGACGATGCAGACCGTGAGCGACACCGACGCCACCGAGGTCAATCGGATCCTGCGCGAAGCCGCTACCAACGGCCCGCTCAAGGGCCTTCTGGCCTACACCGAGTTGCCCCATGCCAGTTGTGATTTTAACCATGACCCGCATTCGGCCATCGTCGATGCCAGCCAGACCCGTGTATCCGGCCCGAGGCTGGTGAACATCCTGGCCTGGTTCGACAACGAATGGGGTTTTGCCAACCGAATGCTCGACGTTGCCGAACATTATCTGCAAGCGGCGACTTCGCTGGCGGCCTCTGTTTCCAACAAACCTGCTCCCTAAACAGTTATCCAGGAATTGCGACCCATGACCGTGTTGAAGATGTCCGACCTCGATCTGCAAGGTAAGCGCGTACTGATCCGCGAAGACCTCAACGTCCCTGTGAAGGACGGTGTCGTCACCAGCGACGCGCGTATCCTGGCTTCGCTGCCGACCATCAAGCTGGCCCTGGAAAAAGGTGCGGCCGTGATGGTCTGCTCCCACCTGGGCCGTCCGACCGAAGGCGAGTTCTCGGCCGAAAACAGCCTCAAGCCCGTGGCCGACTACCTGAGCCGTGCCCTGGGTCGCGAAGTGCCGCTGGTGGCTGACTACCTGGGTGGCGTCGATGTGAAGGCCGGTGATGTCGTGCTGTTCGAAAACGTGCGCTTCAACAAGGGCGAGAAAAAGAACGCCGACGAGTTGGCCCAGCAATACGCCGCCCTGTGCGACGTGTTCGTGATGGACGCTTTCGGCACCGCCCACCGTGCCGAGGGTTCGACCCACGGCGTGGCGAAGTTCGCCAAGGTCGCCGCGGCCGGTCCGCTGTTGGCCGCTGAACTGGATGCACTGGGCAAGGCCCTGGGTGCGCCGGCCAAGCCGATGGCTGCCATCGTCGCCGGCTCCAAGGTTTCGACGAAACTCGACGTGCTCAACAGCCTGAGCCAGATCTGCGACCAGTTGATCGTCGGCGGCGGCATCGCCAACACCTTCCTCGCCGCAGCCGGTCACCCGGTCGGCAAGTCCCTGTATGAGCCGGATCTGCTGGACACCGCCCGGGCAATCGCCGCGAAGGTCAGCGTGCCGTTGCCGGTGGATGTGGTGGTCGCCAAGGAATTCGCCGAAAGCGTGGCTGCTACCGTCAAGGCCATCGCCGACGTGGCTGCCGACGACATGATCCTGGACATCGGCCCACAGACGGCGGCCAACTTTGCCGAATTGTTGAAATCCTCTAGGACTATCCTGTGGAACGGCCCGGTCGGTGTGTTCGAGTTCGACCAGTTCGGCAACGGCACCAAGGTCCTGGCCCAGGCCATCGCCGACAGCGCTGCATTTTCCATCGCTGGTGGTGGCGACACCTTGGCAGCCATCGACAAATATGGTGTGGCCGAACAGATCTCCTACATTTCCACCGGCGGCGGTGCGTTCCTCGAGTTCGTCGAAGGCAAAGTGCTGCCGGCGGTAGAAGTCCTGGAAAGCCGGGCCAAGGCCTGAGGCTGCATTGACCAGGCAAGGGAGTGTTTTTATGGTCAAGACGTGGACGCTTTTGTTGTTGACCGCGGCCCTGGCCGCTTGCGGGAGTCACCCGCAAGCGACGCCGGAACCGGCCGCCAGCGATCCGGAGCCAGGCTGCTACCAGGCGGACTGGCAGGCGGAAACCAACCCGGTGCTGAACAAGCGCTCGGGGCCGGACGGTCTGGACAAATACGAAACGCAAACCCCGGCCAAGGAACATGGTTGTCCTTGACGGGTCTGACCCTTTAACTCATGGCTGGCGGCATGCGCCGTCGGTCGAGGAACACGGATGAAAGGCTTGATCGCCGTTGTGGCGTTGGCATTGCTGGCCGGTTGCGCGCAGTTGGGTTTATCCAGTGCTTCCGAGCCTGTGGCGGGTTGGACGACCTGGACCTGCGACAGCGAGGCCAAGGTGCTCTGGCGCTACACCGACGGCACCCGCACGGCAGTCGATGTGCGCCTCGGCGGGGCCGAGCAGGTTTACCACCTGAAGCAGGAGCCGGGTGCGTCGGGCGCGCTGTACAGCGACGACATGCTGGCGTTTCACATCAACGGTGACGAAGGCCTGGCGTACTGGGTTGCCACCAATGATTTGATTGGCCGGGGTTGCAAGGCGCAGTAAGAAGATTGAATGGATCCCCACAGATCCTGTGTGGGAGCGAGCTTGCTCGCGATAGCGGCGTATCAGGCAACATTAATGTTGAATGTGGCGTCCTCATCGCGAGCAAGCTCGCTCCCACAGGGGGTTCTCAGTTCTGTATTTTGTGACACCGAACACGCAGGCCGAGGCTAACCCCCCCGACCCGCAATGACTTGAATAGCCGCCGCCGCTACGGCAGGCTGGCACGATTAACGACCCTCGACCGGGAGAGACACACAATGGCACTTATCAGCATGCGTCAGATGCTGGACCACGCAGCCGAGTTCGGCTACGGCGTTCCAGCCTTTAACGTCAACAACCTTGAGCAGATGCGCGCCATCATGGAAGCCGCTGACAAGACCGACTCTCCGGTGATCGTCCAGGCCTCGGCCGGCGCTCGCAAATATGCCGGTGCGCCGTTCCTGCGTCACCTGATCCTGGCGGCAATCGAAGAATTCCCGCATATCCCGGTGTGCATGCACCAGGACCACGGCACCAGCCCTGACGTCTGCCAGCGCTCCATCCAACTGGGCTTCAGCTCGGTGATGATGGACGGTTCCCTGGGCGAAGACGGCAAGACCCCGACCGACTACGAATACAACGTGCGCGTCACCCAACAAACCGTGGCCATGGCCCACGCCTGCGGCGTCTCGGTGGAAGGTGAACTGGGTTGCCTGGGCTCGCTGGAAACCGGCATGGCCGGTGAAGAAGACGGTATCGGCGCAGAAGGCGTGCTGGACCACAGCCAGATGCTGACCGACCCGGAAGAAGCCGCCGACTTCGTCAAGAAAACCCAGGTCGACGCCCTGGCCATCGCCATCGGCACCAGCCACGGCGCCTACAAGTTCACCAAGCCGCCGACCGGCGACGTGCTGGCGATCGACCGCATCAAGGAAATCCACAAGCGCATCCCCAACACCCACCTGGTGATGCACGGCTCGTCCTCGGTGCCGCAGGAATGGCTGGCGATCATCAACCAGTACGGTGGCGACATCAAGGAAACCTACGGCGTGCCGGTCGAGGAAATCGTCGAGGGCATCAAGCACGGCGTGCGCAAGGTCAACATCGACACTGACCTGCGCCTGGCGTCTACCGGTGCAATGCGTCGTTTGATGGCGACCAACCCGAGCGAGTTCGATCCGCGTAAATTCTTTGGCGCGACAGTGACTGCGATGCGTGATGTGTGTATCGCGCGCTATGAGGCGTTTGGTACGGCGGGTAATGCTTCGAAGATCAAGCCGATCTCCATGGAAGCGATGTTCCAGCGTTATCTGAAAGGTGAGTTGAACGCCAAGGTCAACTGAGGCCTGAACGGAAAAAGCCCGCAGTGATCAATGCGGGTTTTTTTATGCGCGGGATTTATTTTTGACCTCCTCGTTTCGTGCTCATCTCTGTTGCAGCCGATGGCCTCTCGTACATAACCAAACTTGAAATGTCCGCCATAAAGGACCTGGCCAGGTTCAACCGGTGCGAGCTTGTTCGCGATTGCGCTGTGTCAGTTACCCTTCATGTTGCTGAACCAGCGCATCGCGAGCAGGGTTTTTATTTTCCTTCGAGCCCGCGTTGTTCAATCACCCCAAATACGTCGGTGACATCCTGAACCAGAATCCGGGCGACATTAGTGAGGGTATTGAAGTCGCCGGCGGCGGAGTCGCGCAGGGTGGCGCAGGCCATGAGCGTCAGGTAGTCGAGTGTGGCATGCAGGCGTTCGCTGGCGCAGGCGTGGAGTTCGGGGAGTGAGGCCGTGCTGTCGATGAACAGGACGGGTTCGGTGGTGGCGATTGGGGTTAGTGGAGTGAAGCGGTGGGGCGATTGTTCAGTGTTCATGATTATTTCCCAACTCAAACGAAGAAATTGCCGCCGTTTGCTGCGAAACAAATGGGTGGCAGCCGTATGCAGGTTCGCAGACCGAGGAGTTAGGAACTCGGCAGACCCGAGGATCTCCCACACACAGCCGCCATAAAAAGCCGAACGTAGGAAAATTGCCTATGTCGATTTTTGACGGTTGTGATTCTAACTCACCCGGGCTGCGAAACCCTGTCCCTGACCCAAAGCCAGCAGACGAACCGAACTATAGAAGGCGATTTTCGGCGCAACAACCGGCCTGTAGGACCCCCGCAACCCCCTTGGCGAGGGAGCTTGCTCCCGCTCGGTGGCGCAGCCGCCGTAAACCTTGGGCATGGGGTGGGTCTGACGAAAAGAAGGGGCTGCTTCGCAGCCCGACGGGGATAAATCCCCTCGCCACGAAGAGCGGATTCCTACGAGATTTTCGGAGCTGAAGATTCAGGTGTTGTGATCGATATCCAGCTTGCTGAACGTCACTTTCCCGCCTTCGCTGGTATAGCCCGTGTTGTCCTGCACATACACCCCGGCCTTGAAATACAGCGGTTTGACTCGCCAGGTGGAACTGATGGTGGTGTACCAGCTACGACCCGCCGCGGTGATGCCCAGGTCGCCGGTGCGATCCAGGTGGATCCGGTAAGAGAAGGCCTGGGCAAGTTTCACACCGCTGGCCACCGTAATGACCCGGCCCTCGCTGTCATCGGGGCGCATGCGGACCTTGGCGACGATGTCGCCGGTGTCGCTGGCGTCCTTGTACTGGTACTCCAGTTTCACCATGGGCTTGTTGCTGTCCTTTGCGTGGATCTGGCCGATCACCACCTTGCCGCTGCTGGGCACCTGGTTGACGGTCAGGGTGGCATTCAGATGATTGTCGGCATCGGGATACAACCAGTTGCGCAAGGTGCCGTCCTTGTAGGTCTCCCGCAGTTCACTGCGCGGATAGATCGCGTTCTCTGTCTTGGCGCCGGTGACCGGGGCCCAGAAATACACGGTGCTGCCTTCGGAGTTGAAGTACTTGTCCTTGAATCCATCTACCAGTCGCGGGGTTTCGATGGTTTTCGGGGGCTGCCTTCTGGAATGCTCAAGTTCCAGGTTGCAAGATCGACCATGTTTGGATCCTTTCTTCGAGTAGTAAAGCTGCAAGACCCAACCGGAGGCTCTATTCCAGGCATCTTGACGTGCCTTGAAAGCGCGGGAATCGAACGTTTTGCTGTTCGTCCGGCGGCGGGTTGGCGTCAACTGTCCGTCAGAGTGGTCTTCGCGGCTTTTGTGCCCGAGAGGGACGACCGTTAGTCGGCTACTTTGAAATTTGTCCGAACGGTGGCGATATGGCAGCGGTCGCTTTCAACGTCTGCGAAAGCAGCGATCCATGCTGCTGACGCCGTGAGTCCGCCATTAGAGGGTGGTGTGCTTGATTTCCAGCAGGCTGAACGTCACTTTCCCGCCTTCGGTGGGATAGCCGGTGTTGTCCTGCACATACACGCCCGCCTTGAAGTACAGGGGCTTGTCCTTCCAGCTCGGGTCGATGGTCGTTCTCCAGTTGTAACCCGCCGCGGTAATGCCCAAGGCACCTTTCGGGCTGAGGTGGATCATGTAGGAGAAGGCGCGGTCGAGCTTCACGCCGGTGGCGACGGTGATGACCTGGCCTGCTTCGTCATCGGGACGCATCCGTACCTTGGCGACGATGTTGCCGGTGGCGCTGTAGGCCTTGTACTGGTATTCCAGTTTCACCATGGGGCTGGTGCTGTTCTTGGTGTGGATCTGGCCAATCACGATCTTGCCGGTGCTGGGCACCTGGTTGACGGTCACCGTCGCCCGCAGGGTATTGTCCGCCGCCGAATACAGCCAGTTTCGCAGGGTACCGTCGCTGTAGGTTTCCCGCAGTTCGCTGCGCGGGTAAATCGCATTGGCGGTCTTTGTGCCGGTCACCGGGGCCCAAAAAAATACCGTGCCGGTTTCGGCGTTGAAATACTGATCCTTGAACCCTTGCGCCAGGCGAGGGGTTTCGATGGTCATCGCCGGGCTGCCTTCGGGGATGCTCAAATTCCAGGTGTTAAGGTCGATCATGTTCGGTTCCTGCAGTGAAATGTTAGGCGCAACAACGCGAGGCTCTGGCCCGCGAGTTGGGGCGTCCTGGTAGCACCGGTTTGAGCTTGTTGTCGTTATTGCGGCGGATGATTGACGTCAACTGATCGTCACTTTGGGTATTGCAGTTTCTGTGCCCGAGGTGGGTGACCGTTAGTCGGCTATTTCGGGCTTTGTCAGGATGATGGCGTGATGACACCTACTGCTTTTCAAAATCACGGTCTAGAGTGAGATCACAGTATTTGTCTGTTTTGCTACGTAAAACGGACATGGCGCCCCGATAAGAGAAGCAGCATGGAATGCGCGCAACCGACGCTTGTTGAAGACAGCTCTGTCCTTTTGATTGTTGATGATTACCCTGAAAACCTGCTCAGCATGCGAGCATTGTTGCAGCGTCAGGATTGGCAGGTCATGACCGCAGCCTCGGGTGTCGAGGCCCTTAACCTGCTGCTCGAACATGACATCGACCTGGTGCTGCTGGATGTGCAGATGCCGGACATGGACGGTTTCGAAGTGGCGCGCCTGATGCGCGGCAGCCAGCGCACGCGGCTCACGCCGATCATTTTCCTGACAGCCAATGAGCAATCCCAGGACGCGGTGATCAAGGGCTACGCCAGTGGCGCGGTGGACTACCTGTTCAAACCTTTCGATCCGCAGATCCTCAAGCCCAAGGTCCAGGCGTTGCTGGAGCACCAGCGCAATCGCCGGGCCTTGCAGCGCCTGAGCCAGGATCTGGAAGCGGCCAGGGCCTTCAACGCCTCGGTGCTGGACAATGCCGCCGAGGGGATTCTTGTGGTGGACGAGGACGGCTGCATCCGTTTCGCCAACCCGTCCACCTGTCGTCTGCTCAATGCTACGGCGGAGCAGTTGCAGGGGATGCCGTTTCTGGATTACCTGCAGAAGCCGCACATTCCACAGTGGGTCGACTCCGACATTCATGGCGCCTATTGCCGTGGCCAGACCTGGCGCCTGCACGATGCCGTCCTGCGCACCGCACCCGGTCAACAGGTGTCGGTGGCGCTGTCCTGCGCGCCGCTGCCCTCGGAGCAGAAGGCCATGGTGGTGACGCTCCAGGACATGTCGGTGGTCCGCCACCTGCACCAGCAACTGGAGTTCCAGGCTGTCACGGACCCGCTGACCGGTTTGCTCAACCGCAGGGGGTTTTATCAGACCGCCGAAAACCTGCTGATGCGCAGCGAGCGGTTGGAAAGCAACTGGGTGTTGCTGTACCTGGACCTCGACGGTTTCAAGCGCGTCAACGATTCGCTGGGTCACGATGCCGGTGACCGGGTGTTGCGCTGGGTCTCGGAGCAGTTGAAAGCCTGCCTGCGTCCCTTCGACATCCTGGCGCGGCTGGGCGGTGACGAGTTCACGGCGCTGCTGGACCTGGAGCTCCCGGAGCAGGCGGCCAAGATTGCGGAAAAGCTCATCGAACGGGTCGCAATCTGCCAGCAGATCGAAGGCATGGACGTGGCGCTGGGGGCCAGTATCGGCATTGCGACGTACCCGGATTGCGGCGCCAATCTCGACGGGTTGTTGCGCGCATCGGACATCGCCATGTACGAAGCCAAGCGTGCCGGCCGCCAGCAGTACCGTTTTTACGACCACGAAATGAACGGTCGAGCCCGTTCACGGCTGATGCTCGAGGAAAGCGTGCGCTCGGCCATTGAGAACCGTGACTTCAATATGGTCTACCAGCCTCAGGTGAACATCCGCGATGGGCGGATTCGTGGGTTCGAGGCGTTACTGCGCTGGCAGCACCCGAGCGTCGGCGATGTGCCGCCAGGCCTGTTCCTGCCCTTGCTGGAGGAAGCGCGGCTGATCAGCCGGCTGGGCAGCTGGATTTATCATCGCAGCGCGGCCCAGCGCAAAGTCTGGGAGCGAAATTTCACTGATGACCTGGTGCTGGGGGTGAGTCTGAGCAGTACCCAGTTCGGCATGCCGAACCTGGTGACCGAATTGCGCCAGGTGCTGGAGCGCCATGCCTTGAAACCCCGGCAACTGGAGGTCGAGGTGACCGAGGATGCGCTGATGCGCAATCCCGACGAAACCCAGAAACAACTGCGGCTGCTGCGCCACCTCGGAGTACGGGTGGCGCTGGATGACTTCGGCTCCGGACCCTGCTCGCTGGCGCATTTGCGCGACCTTGAGCTCGATACCCTCAAGCTCGACCGGCACCTGATCGCCCGGTTGCCGGATTCGCCCCGGGATGCTGCCCTGGCGGCCTCGGTGATCGATCTGTGTACGCAACTGGGTTTGCGGGTGATCGCCGAAGGTGTCGAAACCCTGGAGCAATATCGATGGCTGGAAACCCATGGTTGTGAGTACGTGCAGGGGTTCCTCGTGGCGCGACCCTTGATGGCCGAAGACACCGATGCGTTCGCCAAGCCCTTTGACTGGAGCGCGCTGACGGCCTGAGTTCGCTACACTGGCGACCTTTTCCCACAGTATTGCCGTTCGATGACCGTGCTCAAGTACCTCCAGGCCTATCCCGCCGCGCTGCAAGCCCAGGTGCAGCAATTGATCGCCCAGGATCGCCTGGGCGACTACCTGCACCAGCGCTATCCCGGCCGGCATCCGATCCAGAGCGACAAGGCTCTGTACAGTTATGCGCTGGAGCTCAAGCAACAGTACCTGCGTAACGCACCGGCCATCGACAAGGTGTTGTTCGACAACCGCCTCGATCTGACCCATCGCGCCCTCGGCCTGCACACCGCGGTGTCGCGGGTGCAGGGTGGCAAGCTGAAGGCGAAGAAGGAGATCCGCATCGCGTCGCTGTTCAAGGACGCAGCGCCTGAGTTCCTGAAGATGATCGTGGTGCACGAACTGGCCCACTTCAAGGAGTCGGACCACAACAAGGCGTTCTACCAACTCTGCGAGCACATGCTGCCGGGGTATCACCAACTGGAGTTCGACCTGCGGGTGTACCTGACCTGGCGCGATCTGCAACAACCGAAGGAATGACCGGATGGATGTCAGCAAGACCAAGAGCAGCTTCTACCGTCGTTTGTACGTGGCTTACCTGATCGACAGCGGCGTGGCCAGCAACGTCCCGGCGCTCACCGAAGCCACCGGTATGCCGCGACGCACCGCGCAGGACACCGTCGCGGCGCTGGCGGACCTGGACATCGTGTGCGAGTTCGAGCAGCAGGAGGGCGCTCGCAACCATGCCGGTGTCTATCGGATCCGCGATTGGGGGGCGATTGATCGGCGCTGGATCGAGGCCAATCTGCAGCGGATCAAGGCGGTGCTGGAGTACCCCTGATACTGATGGTGGCTGTACCGGCCTCATCGCGAGCAGGCTCGCTCCCACATTTGGAATGCATACCCCTGTGGGAGCGAGCCTGCTCGCGATAACGGCCTCAGGGCCGATGCATGCCGATGTGCGGAATACCGTCCTCCAGGTACTCGACCCCTACCACTTCAAACCCATACCGCCCGTAATATCCCTGCAGATGCGCCTGCGCCGACAATGAAATCGACGTGCCGGGCCAGTGCTTCTCGGCATGCCTGAGCCCGTGCTCCATCAAGGTGTGACCCAACCCCTGGCCCCGTGCCTCTGGGGCGATGATGACGCGGCCGATCACCACGTCGCTGTTCTGCGAGTGAGGATCGAGCAGGCGCAGGTAGGCCACGAGGTGGTTATCCCGCCAGGCCATCAGGTGGCAGGTATCGCCTTCCAGGTCCAGCCCGTCGACGTCCGGATAAGCGCAGTTCTGCTCGACGACGAACACGTCGGCGCGCAATTTGAGAATGGCGTACAGCTGTTCCTTGCTCAGGTCACTGTGGTGTTTGCAGACCCAATCGATGTCCATTTTCTGAATTTCCTGAGGAGCCCGATGCCGATATTAAGTGCGCTGTGTTCGGAAGTCTCTTTCTCGAGTGAGCGAAAATCTGTGACAAAGACCAAATTGCCATCATTCTTCCTTCGCAGCATTGTCGTCTTTATGTAATCTTCGCCACAGCGCTGCGCAGCGGTTTCAATGAGCTAATGTTAGGTCGGATGTCTCTGTTTATCCCCCGAGTTTCGGCTAAAAACATGGGCTTCGCACCCTTCAAGGATGTATGGCATGCCGCGATTGCATCGAGCTCTTGTTTTGATCGGGTTGCTGTTGCTGAGTCACAACGCCTGTGCGCAGAAACTGCGCCTGGTTGCGGATGGCTGGCCGCCTTTTACCGACTCCACGCTGGTCAATGGTGGCCTGGCGACCGATATCGTCAGCACCGCCCTGGCGCGGGCCGGCTATGCCACTGAGTTTGAGCAGGTGCCCTGGGCCCGGGCGATATTGGGTATTGGTGAAGGACGCTACGACGTGCTGATCAGCGCTTGGCACAGCGAGGAACGTACCCGCATCGGTCAGTTTTCGGCCGAATACCTGCTCAACCGCATCCGCTTCATCAAGCGCAAGGACGCGTCGGTCGAGTTCGATAACTTGCAGCAACTGCGTGCCTATCCTGTCGCCGTCGTTCGCGGTTACGCCTATTCCAGGGAATTCGATGAGGATCCGCAAATAGAAAAAGTCCCTGTGCGTGACTTTGCGATGGCTGCACGCATGCTCACCGCCGAGCGCGTGAAGCTGGCGGTGGAAGACGAATACGTCGCCCGTTATTACCTGGCCCGCGAATCGCCCAAGGTGCGCAATGCCGTTGAGTTCCTGCCCAAGCCGCTGAGCGAAAACAGCCTGCATATCCTGGTCAGCCTGAAGAACCCGGAGCATGAGCAGATCGTGGCGGGGTTCGATCGGGAGATCGCGGCGATGAAGGCGGATGGAAGTTATGCGCGGATCCTGGAGATGCACGGTATGTGAGCGAGTTTTGCGGTGCCCATGCTGGCCCCAATCGCGAGCAGGCTCGCTCCCACAGGGGTATGCATTCCAATGTGGGAGCGAGCCTGCTCGCGATAGGGCCGGACTGAACACCTCATTCCTCAGTCCTCGCTTGTATCCTTGATGAGATGCGCCGCCAGGGTCCGCAACGGTCCAAGCTGACGGCAGATCAACGCTAACTGAGTCTGCACCAGTCGTTGGCCTTCATCGATTTCATCAGGCATCTGCTCAAGCGCGTTGGCCAGGGCTTCTTCCTCGTCACTCTGGAGCAGGATCGACGTTTTGCTTGCCAGGCCCTGGGCGATTTCGTCGATGCTGGAGGCCAGCTTCGCCCCCGCGCCGTCGATCAACTGCTCGCGCACGTCCGTCGGCAGTTCGGTTCCCCGGTGGGCGCCCAGGCCCGACAGGTAGCTGAGCAGGGTGTGGGACAGCACCAGGAAGCGGAAACCGACGTCGGCTTCCTTACGGAAGTGCCCCGGCTCCATCAGCATGTTCGCCAGGGTTGTGGACAATGCAGCGTCGGCGTTGTGGGCGTTGCGTCGGGCCAGGCGATAGGCCAGGTCATCACTTTTGCCGGCGGCGTATTGCTGCATGATCTGGCGCAGGTAGATGCTGTTGCAGGTCAACGTGTTGGCCAGCACCTTGTTCAGTCGGCGGCCCTGCCAGTCCGGCAGGAAGAGGAGTACCGCGAGACCGGCGATCAGGCTGCCGAGCAGGGTATCCAACAGCCGTGGCAGCAGCAGCCCGTAGCCGTCGCCGACCTGGTTGAAGCAGAACAGCACCATGACGGTGATCGCGGCCGTCGCCAGGGTGTAGCGGGTCGTGCGGTTGGTGAAGAACACCACCCCGGCGGCAATGGCGAAGCACGACTGCACCAGCGGGTTGGGGAACAGGTCGAACAGCGCCCAGGCGACCGTCAGGCCAATGGCGGTGCCGATGATCCGCTGGCCGAGTTTGCGTCGGGTGGCGCCATAGTTGGGCTGGCAGACGAACAGGGTGGTGAGGACGATCCAGTAACCCTGGGACGGGTGGATCCAGTGCACCATCGCGTAGCCCACGCTCAACGCGAGGGGCAGACGCAGGGCATGACGGAACAGCAGCGAGGTTGGCGTGAGCTGCGTGCGCAGGCGTAGCCAGACATCCTTGAGGTTGCGCGGCGAGCGGTCCAGCAGGCTGCTGTCAGTGGCGTCGGCCAATGCATCGGGGTTGCTGGCGTCGCTGAGCAGGCGATCAAGGGTGCCGAGGTTCGCCGACAAGGCCCGCAACGAACGCAACAGGCCACGCCAGGCCGGGTTGCTCTGGATGCGCAGGTGTTCCAGAGACGCGTGCAGGTCGTTCAAGGCCTCGGCGAAGCGATCATCGTAGACGAACGGCTGGCGCATCTGGATCGACTCGGCCAGCGCCTGGCAGGCCTTGCCTTGCTGGCGCAGCAGGCGCTGGCAGCGGAACAGTACGTCGCTGTGGAAGAACGCCTCGGCCAGTGCGTTGTAGGGATAGTGGGAAGAGCTGGCACGCTCGTGGATGTCCTGGGCGAGGAAGTACAGCTTCAGGTAACGGCTGACCTTCGAGCCCGGCCGGCCATTGCCGACGCGGTGCAGGATGATTTCCTTCGCCGCGTTGAGGGCCGCCACCACGCGACCGTTCTGTTGGGCCAGTTCCAGGCGTCGGGCTTCGATATCCAGTTGGCGGACCGGCTCGAGCAGCGACGACTTGAGTTTCAGGTAACGCCCCAGCTCGCGGAATAATCGCGCCAGGCTCTGTTGCACCGGCTGGTTGGAAAACAATACGTGCCACAGCACCGAGAGCATGCCGTACCACGCGGCGCCGGCCACCAGCAGCAAGGGTTCGTGCCAGAAATCGGTGACCGCGCCACCACGCTGGTCCACGCCGATCACGGTGTAGACCGACAGGATCAAGGTGGCCGAGGCAATCGTGCCATAGCGCTCGCCCAAGGCGCCGAGCATGGTCAGGCCGAAACTCGCCAGGGCGAAGGCGACAATGAACAGGATGGGATAGGGAAACAGCAACTCCACCGACAGCGCCGCGACGGTGAAGCAGACCAGGGTCACGGCGAGCGCGTTGAGGCGGCCCTGCCAGTTGTCATCGGTCTCGGCCAGGGCACTGGCGATGATGCCCAGGAACAAGGGGATCAGCAGGGTCATCTCGTCCAGGTACCAGCACAGCGCCATGGTACCGGTCAGGGCGATGAACACCCGCACGCTATAACTGAATTTATCCAACGCCCAAAGGCGACGCAGAGACTGACGGAACGAGGTCGATGACATGAAATGCAAGGGCCTGACGGGCAATGACACTAAATTGAGGCAGTAATGACGCCGACGCAATGGCGGCGATCACATCCGGCAGCAAAAAGTGTTCCGTCATCTGACACGAACCCTGTGGGAGCGAGCCTGCTCGCGATAGCGGTGGTTCAGTTGCAAATGAATTGACTGGCACGCCGCTATCGCGAGCAGGCTCGCTCCCACAGGAGGCGTGGCGTGTCAGGCATATTGTGCGGCGGCATAGCCCGAAGCCCAGGCCCACTGGAAGTTGAATCCGCCCAGGTGGCCGGTGACGTCCAGCACTTCGCCGATGAAGTACAGCCCGGGGCTTTTCAGCGATTCCATGGTCTTGGACGAGACTTCCCGGGTGTCGACGCCACCCAGGGTGACCTCCGCGGTGCGATAGCCTTCGGTGCCGGCCGGGATGACGTTCCAGCACGCCAGTTTCTCGGCAATGTCCGCCAGTTCCGCGTGGGTGTACTGCTTCATGGGTTTGGAGGCGAACCAGGTATCGGCCAGCAGGTTGGCCATTTTCTTGGTGAACAACTCGCCCAAGAGGGTTTTCAGCTCACTGTTGGGGCGTTCGGCCTGTTGCTGTTGCAGCCATTGGGGCACGTCGTGGTCCGGCAGCAGGTTGATCTGCACCGTGTCCCCTGGCTCCCAGAACGACGAGATCTGCAGGATCGCCGGGCCGCTGAGACCGCGGTGGGTGAACAGGATGTTTTCGCGAAAGCTCTGCTCGTTGCAGCTCACCAGGCAATCGACCGACGTGCCCGAGAGTTCGGTGCACAAGGCCTTGAGCTGATCGGTAATGGTGAACGGCACCAGTCCGGCGCGGGTCGGCAATAACTGGTGGCCGAACTGCCTGGCGACCTGATAGCCGAAACCGGTCGCGCCCAGGGTCGGGATCGACAACCCGCCGGTGGCGATCACCAGGGATTGGCAGGCGATGGCGCCGAGGGTGGTTTGCAGCAGATAGCCGTCGGCGGTTTTCTCGATGTGCTCGATCGAGGTGTCCAGGTGCAGGTTGACCCCGACCTGGTCGCACTCATCCAGGAGCAGGCCGAGAATGTCGCTGGACTTGTTATCGCAGAACAACTGGCCGAGTTTCTTCTCGTGATAGGGCACGCCGTGCTTGGCCACCAGGGCGATGAAATCCCACTGGGTGTAGCGGGCCAGGGCCGATTTGCAGAAGTGCGGGTTCTGCGACAGGAAGTTGCCCGGCTCGGTGTACATATTGGTGAAATTGCAGCGTCCACCGCCGGACATGAGGATTTTCTTGCCGGCCTTGTTGGCATGGTCCAGCAACATCACCTGCCGCCCGCGCCCCGCAGCGGTCAGCGCGCACATCAATCCCGCGGCACCAGCGCCAATGATCACGACTTCGGTAGAGCGCAAAACGGTGTCCTCTTATGTGTCACCACAAAACCCATTGTGGGAGCGAGCCTGCTCGCGATGGCGGGCTGTCAGACAACATCAATGTTGAATGTTCCGGCTTCATCGCGAGCAGGCTCGCTCCCACAAGGAATCTCATTGAATCCAAGGTCGGTTACAGGATCCGCACCCGCAACGAGCGGCCCTTGATCTTGCCTTCGTTCAGGCGTTTGAGCGCCTGTTTGGCGATCCCGCGTTCCACGGCCACGTAGGCCTGGAAATCGAAAATTGCGATCTTGCCGACCTGGGTACCGGGGATGCCGGCGTCGCCGGTCAGGGCACCGAGGATGTCGCCGGGGCGAACCTTGTCCTTGCGCCCGGCGGCGATGCACAGGGTGCTCATGGCCGGCAGCAGCGGGCCGCCACCCTGGGGCTTGAGGTTGTCCAACTGGTCCCAGCTCAGCGGCGCCTTCTGCAGTTGCTCGATGGCCTGGGCGCGGTGGGCTTCGGACGGCGCTACCAGGCTGATGGCAACACCGGTTTCCCCGGCGCGGCCGGTACGACCGACGCGGTGGATATGGATTTCCGAGTCCCGGGCCAGTTCGACGTTGATCACCATGTCCAGGGCATCGATATCGAGGCCACGGGCCGCCACGTCGGTGGCCACCAGCACCGAGGTGCTGCGATTGGCGAACATCGCCAGCACCTGGTCACGGTCACGCTGTTCCAGGTCGCCATGCAGGCCGACGGCACTGATGCCTTTTGAGACCAGATGGTCGACGGTTTCCTGGACCTGCTGTTTGGTGAAGCAGAACGCCACGCAAGAGGCTGGGCGGAAGTGCGCCAGCACCTTGACCACCGCGTCCATGCGCTCCTCGGGAGAGATCTCGTAGAAACGCTGCTCGATCTGCGCGTCGGAGTGGAATGCCTCGGCCTTCACCTGTTGCGGATCGCGCATGAACTTGGACGACAGTTGCTTGATGCCCACCGGGTAGGTGGCGGAGAACAGCAGCGTCTGACGGCGCTCGGGGGTCTGCTGGATGATGTCTTCGATGGCATCGTAGAAGCCCATGTCGAGCATGCGATCGGCTTCGTCGAGGATCAGTGTGTTGAGGCCGTCGAGTACCAGGGAGCCTTTGCGCAGATGCTGCTGGATGCGTCCCGGGGTGCCGACGATGATGTGGGCGCCGTGTTCGAGGGAGGCGATCTGCGGACCGAAGGACACGCCGCCGCACAGGGTCAGGACCTTGATGTTGTCTTCGGCACGGGCCAAGCGCCGGATCTCCTTGGCCACCTGGTCGGCCAGCTCGCGGGTCGGGCACATCACCAGTGCCTGGCAGCCGAAGTAGCGCGGGTTGATCGGATTCAGCAGGCCGATGCCAAACGCCGCGGTCTTGCCGCTGCCGGTCTTGGCCTGGGCGATCAGGTCCAGGCCCTTGAGGATCACCGGCAAGCTCTGCGCCTGGATCGGCGTCATCTGGGCATAACCGAGTGATTCGAGGTTAGCCAGCATGGCGGCGGACAGCGGCAAAGTGTTGAAAGCGGTGGCAATGGTGGTCACGGGACAGGCCTGCAAAACAAAATGTCGCGCAGTGTAGCAGCCTCGTGCCACTTTCTTCGAAAGTTCTGGACGAGCTGTGCGGGGCCATGGGGCTTTCGGAAGGCTGGGCGGTTAACCTGTGGCGAGGGGATTTATCCCCGCTGGGTTGCGAAGCAACCCCTAAAATCGACACCTCGGTTTAACTGACTTATCGCATTAACTGCTTTGGGGTTGCTGCGCAACCCAGCGGGGATAAATCCCCTCGCCACAAAAGCCCTTCACCAAAAAACAGGCTAGTGCTCGATATGCTCATCGTGACGCTTCGCCCGCCGCCCATCCTGCGTCGACAACTGGGAAAAAATCGTCGCCGCCAGCATCGCCATGACCCCCACTGTCACGAATGTCAGCTGGAACGCGCCCAGCACCGTGTCGACCCCATCGTTACCCACCTGGGCCGTGAAGCCGCCGAGCAGGGCGCCGGCGCAGGCTACGCCGAGGCTCAGGGACAGTTGTGCCACCACCGACAGCAGGCTGTTGCCGCTGCTGGCGCTGGCATCGTCCAGGTCGATCAGGGTCACGGTGTTCATCGCGGTGAATTGCAGCGAGTTGATCGCCCCCAGCACTGCCAGTTGCGCCAGCAGCAGCCAGTACGGGGTCTGTTCGCTCACCAGCCCCATGCTCGCCAGCATCACGCCCAGGGCCAGGGTGTTGCCGGTCAGGACGATGCGATAACCCAGACGCTCGATCAACGGCCGGGCCACGGACTTTGCGACCATGGCCGCCGCCGCCAGGGGCAGCATGCTCATGCCGGCCTGGGATGGCGAATAACCCAGCGCCACTTGCAGCAGCAACGGCACCAGGAACGGCAGGGCGCCGCTGCCCAGGCGGGCGAACAGGTTGCCAAGGATGCCGACTGCGAAGGTCCGCGTCTTGAACAACGACGGCGCGAACAGCGGGTTCTCGACGTGCCCGGCCCGCAGCCAATAAGCCGCCAGGCAGGCCATGCCGCCGAACAGCAACAGCATCACCCGCAGGTGCGGCAAATGCAGTTCGCCCAGGCCTTCCATGGCGATGGTGATCAGCACCATCGCCGCGCCGAACAGCAGGAAGCCCACGCCGTCGAAGCGGGTGCGCTCGCTGCCGCGCAGGTCGGGGATGAATTTCCATACCGCGTAGCAGCCGATCACCCCCACCGGCAGGTTGATGATGAAAATCCAGTGCCAGGTCAGGTACTGCACCATCCAGCCGCCCATGGTCGGGCCGATCAGCGGGCCGAGCAGGCCGGGAATGGTGATGAAGCCCATGATCCGTACCAGTTCCGAGCGCGGATAGGCGCGCAGCACCACGAGCCTGCCCACCGGCAGCATCAGCGCACCGCCCAGGCCTTGGACTATCCGGGCGCCGACCAGCATGGTCAGCGAACTGGACAAGGCACACAGCAGAGAGCCGAAGCTGAACAACAGGATCGCGCCGAAGAAGATCTTCTTGGTGCCGAAGCGGTCGGCGATCCAGCCCGAGGCCGGGATCAGCAGCGCCACGGTGAGCATGTAGGCGATGATCACGCCCTGCATGCGCAGCGGGTTCTCCGCCAGGTCACTGGCCATGGCGGGCAGGGCGGTATTAAGGATCGTCCCGTCGAGGGATTGCATGAAGAAGGCAATCGCCACCACCCAAGGGAGCCAGCGGGCGGTGACGGCATCGAGCGGGGCGCGGTTGGGCATGGGGCCTCTTGTATGGCGTATTAACAGGGTGCAGTGATGCCTTTGTGGCGAGGGAGCTTGCTCCCGCTCGGCTGTGTAGGAGCTGGCGAAGCCTGCGATCTTTTGATCTTGATCTTTCACTCTCGACTCAATTGTCAGTGGAAAGATCGCAGCCTCGCTTCGCTCGACAGCTCCTACACAGCCCAGCGGGAGCAAGCTCTCATCAAACAAAATATAACCCATTGTTTTAATTGCCTTTTAAGCAACATCAACCAACCTCATGCCCAGCTTGGTCGCTTTGCGTTGCAAGGCTCTGAGCTGGCGATCACGACTTTTGGCTTCAAATTCTTCCATGCCTTGCTCCACATACGGCTGTCCTTTGGTCAGCATGGCGTAGATCAATCGGGCCAGTTGATGTGCGGTCGCTTTGATCGCGCATGAGGTATCCATACGGGCCAGTCGGGCGCGATGACTGGCACCGATGAAACTCTTGTCGTTACGAGCACTGGAAGCGGCCTGCTTCAGAGCCTGTGCCGCTCGGTTAAACACTTTCGCAACCTGACCGGGTAATGGCTTTCCCCCTGATATTCGGGTGGGGGGCGCCAGCCCCATCCATGAACTGAATTGCTGCTGAGTGGGAAAGCGCGACAAGTCAGGCCCGATTTCGCTTGCCAGAACCAAAGCACTTTCAATTCCAATGGTAGGAATAGCCGTCAGATCAACCCCCATGATTTTCACAAGCGCACGATGCAGGCTGGCCTGTTCATCTGCGGAGCGATGCGGGCTGCGTAATGGCTTGGTGGGCTGCGTGGGCACATCGTTCAACACAGGGAGTCGATCTAGAGCCTCGACGATGGCCTGGTCGCATTCGGTAATTTGCCCTTCCAGAAAGTCATGGGCGGCCACTTCCTGAGCCAGGGCATGCAGATGCTCGACTCGCCAGTTCCCATGCAAACTACGGGCAATGGTCTGGTGATCTGCCTTGATACGACCGTCTCGAAAGTTGGCCAGTACTTGAGGATCGCGCTCGCCGCCGATAATGGCCTTGATGATTTTCATACCGGTCAGGCCGGCGATATTGCTGATGACATTGGCCAACTGGATGTTCATCTGGGTCAGGGCTTTTTGCATACGATTGGTTTTGGCCTGATCGCGGACCTTCATGGCACGCTGACGAACCAAGGATCGCATCGAGCAAATATCATCAGCAGGCCGAAAAGCGCCTCTGAGCAAACCATGAGTCATGAGTTGCCAAATCCACTGACAATCCAGAACGTCAGATTTACGACCGGTGATCTGGCGGGTCGCACGAGAGTTGACCAGATACACCTCAAAGCCTCTCGAATCGAGAAGTTCGAATAGGGGTATCCAGTAAACACCGGTTGCCTCCATCGCCACGACCTTGATTTTCAGTGATTCCAGCCATTCGGCCAGTTTCACCAAATCTTCGGTAAAGGTCGAAAAGCAGCGAACCGGCGGATCGCTTTGATCAGGATGAACAGCGACCCAGTGCTCACGACTGCCAATATCGATACCCGCACAATGAGGGTGAATCACTTCAAAGCGTTTCTGTTGGTTCTTGCGCGCCATGACAATTCCTCGCAGGATTGAAAGGCGCGCGGGGAGCACGGTGGCGAACGGATTCACTCTCTCATACGTGGTCACAGCTTGCTGTGCCTACAACGACTCCACGCCGATACCGTGCGGACCACTCTCCCTCTCGGGTGCTGACACACCAGTGATGGCTACGGTCTCCATCCCCGCGCGCACCTCAATCTTAGGTCGGGCGCTTGTTTGCTGCGCGACAGCGCAGCGTCGAAGACGCGGCGGCCACTCCCTCGCCACAAGGGGTACAGCGTCGAGCTCTGTGTTAAAGGGTCAACGTCAGCCGCTTGACCAACGCCCCCGGCAACAGCATCGAAGCCGTGGCCCGCTGGCTGTAGGTACTGGCCGAGAGCAGAAGTTCCCGCTCCCGGGTCAGGCCTTCGAGTTGCGCGCCGAGCAGGCTGTAGACGCTGTCGTCGAAGCGCATGGTGCTGACCGGCGCCTGGATCTGGCCGTTCTCGACCCAGAACGTGGCGAAGCGGGTCATCCCGGTCATGCGCGCCGCCGGCTGGTCCGAGTAGTTCAGGTACCAGAGGTTGCTGATGTACAAACCGGTGCCAAGACGTTCGAGAATGTCTTTGTGTTCCAACTGGCCTTCCTGCATGACCAGCGCCGAGGGGTATTCGTAGCTGCTCGCACCGTTGGCGGTAAGGCCGTACTCGGCGGCGCTGCGTGAATTGATCAACCGGACGTTGGCGGTGCCCCTGGCGATCAGTGCCAGGTCATCGCGCGGATAACCTTCATCGGAAAACGCCGGGCTCAAGGAACCGCTGACCTGTTCGCGCAACCCCACGGCGGGGCTGAAGCTGGCTTCGTCAGCGTAGAACTTCTGCAACGGACTCTGCTTGCTGGCAATCGCCCGGGCCGAGAACCCGCCCCAACTGAGCATGCCCATGATCTCTTCCAGGGCAGCCGGCGCGAGGTAGGCGCGGTATTCACCGGGTGGCAGTGTGCGCAGCGGACGATCGAGAAACGCCAGTTGCTCGCGGGCTTGGGCAAACCGCTTGGCGAACCCTTCGCTGCTCCACTCATGGCCGGCGTAACTGGCCTTCACCGCCTGGCCGTTTTCATGGAACAGGCTGAAATCGAAGTTGAAGCTATTGGCCTGATGCCAACCGAACGCCCCCGAAGAACTGGCAAAACCGCTACTGATGGGGCCGGCGGCGTAGATCCCCACCAGGTCCAGGCCCTCGGCGGCGCGGCTGATTTCGGCCACGGCCTGCTCGGTTTCCGGCAGTGGATGGTCTTGCACGTTGTTGCTCTGCCAGTGGTTGTGGTTGAGCAGCAGATAAGGGTCGCGGGGCAGCAGCGGCAAGGTATCGCGCAGCTGTTGCAGGCCCTCGCCGAGGCGTTGCAGGTCGGTTTCGGTCTCGCCGGACAAGGTGATCTGCAGGTCGGCGTGGCGCCCGTCGTCGATCAGTTTGAAACTGACATTGGCCTGTTGCACCTGCCCGGCCTGACGGACCTTGGCATGGTTGAAGCGCACGAAAGCCGAGGATTCGGCGGTGTAGCCGAGGGTGAACTGTTCAGACTCATGCAGCGCCGCGCGCAGCCAATCGACCAGTGCCTTGAACGCTTCGGCCTGATTATTCACGGTACCCATCAGGCGTCTCCTCCAAACACGTCAACGTTGCTGAACACACAGGCCGGCGAGGCATGGCCGACGCGGATGACCTGGTTCGGTTCGCCCTTGCCGCAGTTCGGCGTGCCCAGCACCTGAGAGGTACTGGCATTGCCCACCGCTCGCAGGCTCTTCCAGAACTGCGCGGAAATGCCCCGGTAGTTGGGATTCTTCACCACGCCCTTGAGCTCGCCGTTTTCGATCAACTGACCCCACTCGCAGCCGAACTGGAATTTGTTGCGCGCGTCGTCAATGGACCAGGAGCGGTTGGTGCGCATCAGCACGCCGCGTTCGATGCCCTGGATCAACTGCTCCAGGGACTGATCGCCCGGCTCGATGTTCAGGTTCGCCATGCGGTCGATGGGCGGGCGGTTCCAGCCGCAGGCGCGGCTGTTGGCGACACCGGCAAGGCCCGCGCGAAATTGCGACAGCGCGCCGCCCAATGGACGCAGCAACAAGCCTTCGCGAATCAGGAACTGCTTGCTGGCGGCGCTGCCGTCGTCGTCATGGCTGTAGCTCGCCAGTTCCTCGGGAATGTCCGGGTCGAAGGTCACGTTCAGCAGGTTGGAGCCGTACTGCAAATGGCCGAAGTCGCTGGTCTTGACGAAACTGGTGCCGGCGTAGTTGCGCTCGTCTCCGAGGATGCGGTCCAGTTCCAGCGGGTGACCGATGGACTCGTGGATCTGCAACATCATCTGGTCGGGCATCAACAGCAGGTCCCGCGGACCTTGCGGGGTGTTCGGCGCCATTAGCAATTGCAGGGCCTGATCGGCGATTTTCGGACCGGCCCCGATCAGGCCGCAGCGGCTGATCACATCGAAGCCACCTTGCTGGCCGAAGTTCTCGCGGCCCAGGGTGCGGGTCTGGCTGTCCTGGCCGTCGAAGGCGGTGACGTCCAGGGCCGGGTAGATGAAGCGCTGGGCCTGGCGCAATTCGGCACCGGCACTGTTGAGGTAGATCTGCTCGACCTGGGTCAGGCCGATGCTGGCCTGCCAGTTCACCAGGCGCTCGTCCTGGGGCACCGCCGCCGATTCGTCGCCGAGCAACTGGTAACAGTCACTCAGGGAAGGAAACGCCTGGTCGAAATGCGGCGAGAAATAATCGGCGCGGTCGCTGGCAACCGCGTGCTCGCGCAGGTCGAGCAGGGCATGGGGCTTGAGCCGGCGGGCCTGTTGCTCGGCGCGCTCGAGGGCGGCTTGCAGGCCGGCCTGGGACAGGTCGTTGGTGGCCGCGTAGGCCTCGACACCGTTGACCCGCGCCGTGAGCATCGCCCCTTCGTCTCGGCTCAGGCTCGGCGGCTCGGCGACATTCTTGCGCACCGACAGATGCTGGCCGGACTCGCGCACGTAACGCAGGGAAAAGAATTCAGCGCCCGTGCGCAAGGCAGCAAAACGCTGCTTGAGCTGGGGGTGGAAGTCGAACATTCGGGAACCTCCTTGTCTGGAGTGGCGGTGCAACGAGGTGCGGCGCATTGACGCGGCGGCTCTAGAGTAGGCTTGGGCGGGAGAGGGATCAAGGTAGAGAGGAATACTGAGTGTCAGGGCTACCGCCATCGCGAGCAGGCTCGCTCCCACAGGGGATCTGTGCCGGGCACAATATTTGTGCTCACAACGGACTCCCACACTGGACCTTAGTGGTCACAAGAGTTGTGTCCACCGGGGATCCCCTGTGGGAGCGAGCCTGCTCGCGATAGCCGCGCTGCGGTCTTACTGCGCGGTTGGCGCCACTTCGCGCACCGGCTTGCCCTTGACCGGCGCATCGCCGGCCACATAGTACGGCGCGGTGCTGCGTGGCAGCGGTTTGCGGCCACGGATCCTGTCGGCGATTTTCTCGGCGATCATGATCGTCGGCGCGTTCAGGTTGCCGGTGGTGATGATCGGCATGATCGAGGCATCGACCACCCGCAGGCCTTGCATGCCATGCACGCGGCCTTCGCCGTCCACCACCGCCATGTCGTCGGTGCCCATCTTGCACGAGCAGGACGGGTGGAAGGCGGTTTCGGCGTGTTCGCGGATGAACTGGTCCAGTTGCTCGTCGGTCTGCACCTCGATGCCCGGGCTGATTTCCCGGCCACGGAACGGATCGAGCGCCGGCTGCTGCATGATCTCGCGGGTCAGGCGGATGCCGTCGCGAAATTCCTGCCAGTCCTGCTCGGTGGCCATGTAGTTGAACAGGATGCTCGGATGCTGGCGTGGGTCCTTGGACCTGGCCTGGATCCGGCCACGGCTTGGCGAACGCATGGAACCCATGTGCGCCTGGAAGCCGTGTTCCTTCACACCGTTGCTGCCGTTGTAGTTAATCGCCACCGGCAGGAAGTGGTACTGAATGTTCGGCCAATCGAACTCCGGACGGGTGCGGATGAAACCGCCGGCTTCGAACTGGTTGCTGGCGCCGATGCCGGTGCCGTTGAACAGCCACTCGGCGCCGATGGCCGGCTGGTTGTACCAGAGCAGTGACGGGTACAGCGAAACCGGTTGGGTGCAGGCGTATTGCAGGTAAAGCTCCAGGTGGTCCTGGAGGTTTTCACCGACGCCCGGCAGGTCGTGGACCACCGGGATGTCGAGGCTTTCCAGCAGTCTGGCCGGGCCGACGCCGGAGCGCTGCAGGATCTGCGGCGAGGCGATGGCGCCGGAGCACAGCAGCACTTCTTTGCGCGCCCGTGCTTCGACGCGCTCTTCAGCGGCGCCCACCAGGTAACGCACGCCCACGGCACGCTTGCCTTCGAAGAGGATCTTGTCGGTCAGGGCGTGGGTGACGATGGTCAGGGTCGAACGTTTCTTGGCCGTGTCCAGGTAGCCACGAGCGGTACTGGCGCGACGGCCGTTCGGGGTGACGGTGCGGTCCATCGGACCGAAGCCTTCCTGTTGGTAGCCGTTGAGGTCGGAGGTAGCCGGGTAACCGGCCTGAACGCCGGCCTCGACCATGGCGTGGAACAACGGGTTGTTGCCAGCTTTGGGCGTGGTCACGCTGACCGGGCCGTCGCCACCGTGATAGTCGTTCGGCCCGATGTCCCGGGTTTCAGCTTTTCTGAAGTAAGGCAGGCAGTCCAGATACGTCCAGTCCGCGAGGCCGGGCAGTTTTGCCCAGTTGTCGTAGTCCAGGGCGTTGCCACGGATGTAGCACATGCCGTTGATCAGAGAAGAACCGCCCAGGCCCTTGCCCCGCCCGCATTCCATGCGCCGGCCGTTCATGTGCGGCTCAGGGTCGGTTTCGTAGGCCCAGTTGTAGCGCCGACCTTGCAGCGGGAACGCCAGGGCGGCGGGCATCTGCGTGCGAAAATCCAGGCGATAGTCCGGGCCACCGGCTTCGAGCAGCAGGACGGTGACGCCTTCGTCTTCGGTCAGGCGGGTGGCCAGGGTGTTACCGGCGGAGCCGGCACCGATGATGATGTAATCGAATTCTTGGGACATGAAATGCACCCTCTTTTAATTGGGTTCAGGTCAGGGCCGGGAGTGCTTTGCACTCCATCGCGAGCAGGCTCGCTCCCACATTGGAATGGGAACTCATGTGGGAGCGAGCCTGCTCGCGATGACGGCCGTATAGGCGACGTCGACTCAGAACACCGACGCGTAATCGCCCAACTCGACCTGTACCGATTTGATGCGCGTGAAGTTGTTCAGCGAGCTGATCCCGTTCTCACGGCCCACGCCCGACTGTTTGTAGCCGCCGACCGGCATCTTGGCGTCGGATTCGCCCCAGGCGTTGATCCAGCAGATACCGGCTTCCAGTTGATGGATGATGCGGTGGGCGCGGTTCAGGTCGCGGGTCACGACGCCGGCGGCCAAGCCGAATTCGGTGTCGTTGGCGCGGCGGATCACTTCTTCTTCGGTTTCGTAGCTGAGGATCGCCATCACCGGGCCGAAGATTTCTTCGCGCACGATGGTCATCTCGTCGGTGCAGTCGGTGAACACGGTCGGGGCGACGAACGCGCCCTTGGCGAACTCGCCGTCGGTCAGGCGCTTGCCGCCACACAACAGGCGTGCGCCTTCGGCCTTGCCCTTCTCGATGTAGCCCAACACGCTCTCCATGTGGGCGAAGCTCACCAGCGGGCCAAAGTTGGTGTTTTCGTCTTCCGGGTTACCGATGCGGATGCGTGCCACACGTTCGGCGATCCTGGCTTCGAACGCAGCCTTGAGATGGCTTGGCACGAACACGCGGGTACCGTTGGTGCAGACCTGGCCGGAGCTGTAGAAGTTGGCCATCATCGCGGTGTCGGCGGCGCGATCCAGGTCGGCGTCGTCGCAGATGATCAGCGGCGACTTGCCGCCCAGTTCCATGGTCACGTCCTTGAGCGAGGAACTCGAGGCGCTGGCCATGACTTTCTTGCCAGTGTCGGTGCCGCCGGTGAACGAGACCTTCTCGATGCGCGGGTGCTCGGTCAGCCAGGTGCCGACTTCACGGCCACTGCCGGTCAACACGTTGAACACGCCCGGTGGAACGCCGGCTTCGGTGTAGATCTCGGCCAGTTTCAGGGTGGTCAGCGAGGTGACTTCGCTTGGCTTGAAGATCATTGCGTTGCCGGCCGCCAGGGCCGGTGCGGACTTCCACAAGGCGATCTGGATCGGGTAGTTCCACGCACCGATCCCGGCGACGATGCCCAGGGGCTCGCGACGGGTGTAGACGAACGAAGTATCGCGCAGCGGGATCTGTTCGCCTTCGATGGCGGGCACCAGGCCGGCATAGTATTCCAGCACGTCGGCGCCGGTCACGATGTCGACGTAGCGGGTTTCGGAGTAGGCCTTGCCGGTGTCCAGGGTTTCCAGGGCGGCCAGCTCATCGTTGCGCTCGCGCAGGATGTCCACGGCGCGGCGCAGGATCCGCGAGCGCTGCATGGCGGTCATGGCGGCCCAGATTTTCTGGCCCTTTTCGGCGCTGACTACGGCGCGCTCGACGTCTTCCTTGGTTGCACGCTGCACTTGGGCAAGGACCTCACCGTTGGCAGGGTTGATGGCTTCGAAGGTCGCGTCGCCGCTGGCATCGCTGTACGCGCCATCGATGTAGAGTTTTTGCAGTTCGAAACGGGCCATAAAGTCCTCGCAAGTGCATTAAGTGGTTGGCTTGGCCATCGGGCGTGTCTTCTATTGCTGACTACGCGGGTCGATGGCGGTTCAGGAGCCGAGCGGTTCTGTGTGCTCTGGCGCCCCTGCTTTTGCCAGTTGGAAATCCATGTATTCGTAAGCGATCCGGTGTGCCTGGACGGTGTCGAATGCGTCTCCCGACAACGCGCCGCGCAACCACAAACCGTCAATCAGGGCGGCCAGGCCCCGTGCCGCGCTGCGCGCCTCATCGACAGGCAACACGCGGCGGAACTGGCAACACAGGTTGGAATACAGACGGTGATCGTTGATCCGCTGCAACCTGTGCAATGACGGGTGATGCATGCTGGTGGCCCAGAAGGCCAGCCAGGTTTTCATTGCCGGGCCATTGACCTGGCTGGCGTCGAAGTTGCCTTCGATGATCACCTTCAGATGCGCCCGTGGGCTCGAATCCTCAAGCGCCTGACGGCGCGCGGTGACGTTCTCGCTCAGGACCGTCATCAGGTACTGGGCCGTAGCCGCGATCAGGCCATTCTTGTCCTGAAAGTAGTGACTGATGATGCCGTTCGAGACACCGGCCAAACGGGCGATCAGCGCAATGCTGGCGTCCCCCATGCCGACCTGATCGACCGCCTGCAACGTGGCTTCGATCAATTGCTGGCGGCGGATGGGTTGCATACCGACCTTGGGCATCTAGCACATCTCCTTAGGCCATCCGGCAGACGAAGTTCGCCTGACGGGACGAGGGCCAGTCTATTTTGTTTTGATTGAACGTTCAATCAACAAAGAATAAGCTCCGCGACAAATCGTCGCGATTTACCGATATTTCCTACGCGTAAATGGCGCAAGAACCAGGCATCCAAGGCTCAGAACCCGCGTTTGACGGGGGCGAAGGCCGTAAGGATGTCTTTATAACACCCGCCGGTCGGCTGCCAACTCACCGATTGGTCGGGTACCGCGTTGCCTTGTCCTTCTCTCGCACTGCCTGGAGCATCCGTGCAAATGAGTTCTGCCTCGCTAATAAAGACCTCGCCGCAAAAGGTGACGGTCAACGGTTGGGTGTTCTACACCTCCACCGCGTTGATCCTGCTGCTGACGGCCATCCTGATCATCGCCCCGCAGGAGGCCGGCCGATTGCTCGGCCTGGCCCAGGCGTGGTTGTCCCGCAGCTTCGGCTGGTACTACATGGTGGTGATCGCCGCCTACCTGGTGTTTGTGGTCGGCCTGGCGTTTTCCTCCTATGGCAAGCTCAAGTTGGGCAGCAAGGACGACACACCGGACTTCAGCTACGGCGCCTGGGCCGGGATGCTGTTCTCCTCGGGCATCGGCATTTCGTTGTTGTACTTCGGCGCCTCCGAACCCCTGGACCATTACTTCAACCCGCCCGAAGGCGTGGCCGGCAGCAACCTGGCCGCGCGTCAGGCCGTGCAACTGACCTTCCTGCATTGGGGCCTGCACGGCTGGGCGATCTACGCATTGGTGGGCCTGGCGGTGGCGTATTTTGCCTACCGGCATCACCAGCCGCTGGCGTTGCGCTCGGCGCTGTACCCGCTGGTAGGCGAGCGCTGGGTCAGGGGCGCGGCCGGTCATGCGGTGGATGGCTTCGGCATGTTCGTGACGTTGTTGGGGCTGGTAACGAACCTGGGGATCGGTTCGCTGCAAGTCGCGTCCGGGCTGGAAAACCTGTTCGGCATGGAACACAGCAATACCAACCTGCTGATCGTGATCATCGTGATGAGCACTGTGGCGACCATCGCGGCGGTGTCGGGCGTGGAGAACGGCATCCGCCGGCTGTCCAACCTCAATATCGTGCTGTTCAGCGGCCTGCTGATCTTCGTCTTGCTGTTTGGTCCGACCTTGCACCTGCTCAACGGCTTCGTGCAGAACGTCGGCGATTACCTCAACGGCGTCGTGCTGAAAACCTTCGACCTGTATGTGTATGAAGACGACAGCGCCAAGTCAGACCGCTGGTTGGGTCTGTGGACCCTGTTCTACTGGGCGTGGTGGATTTCCTGGGCCCCCTTTGTCGGCATGTTCATCGCCCGTATTTCCCGTGGTCGCACCGTGCGCGAGCTGGTGGCCGGTGTACTGCTGATTCCCCTGGGCTTCACCCTGGCCTGGCTGTCGATTTTTGGTAACTCGGCCCTGGACCTGGTGATGAATCATGGCGCGGTAGAGCTGGGCAAGACCGCATTGGAGCAGCCGTCCATGTCGATCTACCAGTTGCTTGAGCACTATCCGGCGTCAAAAGTGGTGATCGGCGTGTCGATCTTCGTCGGCTTCGTGCTGTTCCTGACCCCGGCGGATTCCGGCGCGGTGATGATGGCCAACCTTTCGTGCAAGGGCGGCAATGTCGATGAGGATGCGCCGCACTGGTTGCGGATCTTCTGGTCGGCGGTGATTACGCTGGTGACCATCGGCCTGCTGTTCGCCGGTAACTTCGAAGCCATGCAAACCATGGTGGTGCTGGCCGGGCTGCCGTTCTCGGTGGTGCTGGTGTTCTTCATGTTCGGCCTGCACAAGGCCATGCGCCGGGATGTGCAGATCGAACAGGAGCAAGCGGCGCTGGCGACCCGGGATTGGCAGCGTTTCAGTGAGCGCATGATGCAACTCGATCGGCAGCTGTAACACAGTTGTGGCGAGGGGATCTCCTTCAGTCTGGGCACCAACAAAAACGCCGCGATCATCTCGCGGCGTTTTTGTTGGTGTTGGGCTTAGCCCAGGTTTTTGCCGAGCAGCGCGTGGTACAGCTCGCTGTCGCCGAGGATCCCGACGACTTTCTGGTTGTCGTGGAGCACCAGTTTGTTGCCGGTCTGGTAGCGGATCTGCAATGCGTCGCGCATGCCGATGTTGGAATCCACCAGCGTCGGGCGACGGCCCAGGCCTTCGACGGGTTGGCCCTGGACCCAGTTCTGCAGGTCCAGCGCGGCTCCGTTCTGGCGTGCGCCCTTGATGGTGTTGCCTTCGGCCAGGTCGAGCCAGGAGTCGCCACCCGGATCCAGGCACACCGAACCGTTGATGCGCTTGCAGTTGTCCAGGGTGCGCATCAGACTGCGGCCGCACAGGACGTTGAGCGGGTTGGTATGGGCGACGAAGGTGCGCACATAGTCATCCGCCGGGTTCAATACGATTTCTTCCGGCTTGCTGTACTGGATGATCTTGCCGTCCTTCATGATCGCGATCCGGCTGCCCAGTTTCAGGGCTTCGTCCAGGTCATGGCTGACGAACACAATGGTCTTTTGCAATTTGCGTTGCAGTTCCAGCAGTTCGTCCTGCAAACCCTGGCGGATCAAAGGGTCGAGGGCCGAGAACGGTTCGTCCATCAACAGGATGTCGGCGTCCATCGCCAGGGCGCGGGCCAGGCCAACACGCTGTTGCATGCCGCCGGACAGCTCGTCGGGCTTTTTGTTGCGCCACTGGGACAGGCCCACCAGCTCGAGTTTTTCATCCACCAGCTTGCGCCGTTCCTTCTCGGGGCGGCCCTGCATTTCCAGGCCGAAGCTGATGTTCTCGCGCACGGTCAGCCAAGGCATCAGGGCGAACTTCTGGAACACCATGGCGATGCGCTTGGTGCGCATCATCTTGAGTTCAGCCGGGGAGCAAGAGGCAATGTCGATCTGCCGTCCCTCGTGCTCGACGAACAACTTGCCACGACTGACGGTGTTCAAGCCGTTGATGCAGCGCAGCAGGCTGGATTTGCCTGAGCCGGAAAGGCCCATCAGGACGCAGATCTCACCCTTCTCGACGGACAGGCTGGCTTTTTCCACGCCAACGATCAGGCCGGTCTGCTGCAGGATCTCGGGGCGTGAAAGACCCTTGTCCAGCAGGTCCAGCGCGGCCTTGGGGCGGTTGGAGAAAATAACATCGACGTCTTCGAAACGAATGATGCTCATGCGTCACCCCCTGCTTTAGCGTCGGGTTGTTTGCAGATACGGTCGAGCATGATTGCCAGCAATACGATCGCCAGGCCGGCTTCGAAGCCCAGGGCGATATCGGCGGTGTTCAGTGCGTTGACCACGGGTTTGCCCAGGCCATCGGCACCCACCAGTGCGGCGATCACCACCATCGACAACGACAGCATGATGCACTGGGTGACACCGGCCGCGATGCTTGGCATCGCATGGGGCAGTTCGATGCGCGACAGGAGCTGGCGACGGGAGCAGCCGAAGGCCTTGCCGGCGTCCATCAGTTCTTCCGGAACGTCGCAGATACCCAGGTAGGTCAGGCGGATGGGCGCGGCAATCGCGAACACCACCGTGGAGATCAGGCCCGGGACCACACCCAGACCGAAGAGGGTCAGGGTAGGAATGAGGTAGACGAAGGTCGGTACGGTCTGCATCAGATCGAGTACCGGCCGCATCATGGTGTAGAACATCGGCTTGTGCGCGGCAACAATGCCCAGCGGCACGCCGATCACGACGCAGACCAGGGTGGCGAACATCACCTGGGCCAGGGTTTCCATGGTTTCCTGCCAGTAACCCAGGTTGAGGATCAGCAGGAAGGAGGCAATGACGAATACAGTGAGGCCCCATTTGCGCTGGATGAAATGCGCCAGCAGGGCAATGAGGCCAATCAAGGCCAGCGGGTTGAACCAGGTCAGCGCAAATGTCACGCCGTGAATCATCGTTTCCAGAGACAGCGCGATTGCGTCAAAGGTGCTGGCGCCATGTTGCGTCAACCATTCGACGAAGCCCGCGATGTACTGGCCCAAGGGTATTTTCTGATCAATCAGCATGGTAGTGAACGTCCGCATGCAAGGGATAAACAGCCCGGGCGGGCGAACCCGCCCGGCATAACTATTACTGTGCGAGCTTGGCTTTCACGGCTTCCAGGCCAGGTTTACCGTCAATGGTGGTCACGCCAGCGAGCCAGGTATCGAGTACCTGTGGGTTTTTCTGCAACCAAGCCTTGGCGGCAGCTTCAGGCTTCATCTTGTCGTCAAGCACGTTGCCCATCAGTTTGCTTTCCATGTCGACCGTGAACTCGAGGTTCTTCAACAGCTGGCCAACGTTGCTGCATTCCTGGGCGTAACCCTTGCGGGTGTTGGTCGCCACGGTGGCGGCGCCAAAGTCCGGACCGAAAAACTCATCGCCGCCGGTCAGGTATTCAATGCTGAAACGAGTGTTCATCGGATGCGGTGCCCAGCCGAGGAACACCACGTCGGTGCCGCGCTTGGAGGCGCGGTCGACCTGGGACAGCATGCCCGCTTCGCTCGACTCGACGACCTTGAAGCCGGCGTCCTTCAGGCCGAAGGCATTTTTGTCGATCATGCTCTGGATCAGGCGGTTGCCGTCGTTGCCCGGCTCGATGCCGTAGATCTTGCCGTCGAGTTCCTTCTTGAACTTGGCAATGTCGGCGAAATCATGCAGGCCTTTGTCGTACAGGGCCTTGGGCACCGCGAGGGTGTACTTGGCGCCCTTGAGGTTGGTGCGCACGGTTTCCACGGTGCCGGCGTCGCGGTAGGCCTTGATGTCGTTTTCCATGGTCGGCATCCAGTTGCCGAGGAACACGTCCATGTTCTTGCCGTCGGCCAGGGACTTGTAGGTCACTGGCACGGAAATCATGGTGGTCTTGGTCTTGTAGCCCAGGGCGTCGAGAATCACGCTGGTGGTGGCGGTAGTCACGGTAATGTCGGTCCAGCCGACGTCGGAGAAGTTAACGGTGCTGCACTGTGCGGGTTCAGCAGCGTTGGCCAGCATGGGAAGACTCAGCATGGCGGCCAACAACAACGACTTGGAACCTTTCATGAGTGGACTCCTGGTGTTTTATCGGCGGTGTCCGGTCGGACCTCCGCGCTTTTTATTGGATGTTGCGGTTGGGGCGCGTGAACACAGTCTCGACACGCGGCCTGGAAAACGAGCCGTAACCGATCATGTACCAGCGCAAATCTGTCGCCTACAGGGTGAGTCGTATCCAGTACAGGGAGGGTCGTATCCAGTGTTGGTGACGTCGTTTACAGATTTTTTTCGCCTCCAGCCGGTCTCTGACACGCAAAAAAACGCCCTGGAACCCCGTCGTGAAGCAGGCGGCGTTGGTGGGCATAATTGCGTCGGTGTCAGACGTCGACCCCTCAGGTAAAAACCGGATGATGCGGCCATCCCGGCGTTGAGCGTAGCAGCTCCGTCACCGGGCGCTCCTGCGCCCGGATGTGCCCGTTCTGGAGGTTCTAGGCAATGGCAATCAGTGTGTTCGATCTGTTCAAAATCGGTATTGGCCCGTCCAGTTCCCACACGGTCGGCCCGATGCGTGCTGCGGCGCTGTTTGTCGAGGCGTTGCGGGCAAAGGCGCTGCTGAACGACGTGCGACGGGTCGAGGTGCAGCTCTATGGTTCGCTGTCGGCCACCGGCATCGGCCACGGTAGCGATACCGCGGTCATCATGGGCCTGATGGGCGAGTGGCCGGATGCGATCGATCCGTCGCAGATTGCGCCGCGCATTGCACTGTTGCGCGAAATCGAGACCCTGCAACTGGACGGTCGCCTGCCGGTGCCTTTCGTATGGGCCCGGGACATGCGCCTGATCGACGAAAACCTGCCGTTCCACCCCAATGCCATGACGCTGGTGGCCGAAGGCGCCAGCGGTGAGTTGTTCCGCGACACTTATTATTCGGTCGGCGGTGGTTTTGTCGTCGACGAGGCCCAGGCTTCGAGCGGCGTCGCGGACCTGGACACCACCAAGCTGCCTTACGACTTCTCCAGCGCCGAAGAGCTGCTCGAGCTTTGTCGCACCCATAACCTGCGTGTGGCCGAACTGATGATGGCCAACGAAAAGGCCTGGCGCTCGGAAGAGGAAATCCGCAGCGGCCTGATGAAGCTCTGGCGGGCCATGCAGGATTGTGTCGAGCACGGTCTCAAGCATGAAGGCATCCTGCCCGGCGGTCTGAACGTGCGTCGGCGTGCGGCCAAGCTGCACCGCAGCCTGCAAGAACTGAACAAACCGAATGTCATCGGCTCGACCCTGAGTGCCATGGAGTGGGTCAACCTCTTCGCCCTGGCGGTCAACGAGGAAAACGCCGCCGGCGGGCGCATGGTCACGGCGCCGACCAATGGCGCGGCGGGGATCATTCCGGCGGTGCTGCACTATTTCATGAAGTTCAGCGAGGCCGTCACCGACGCCAACGTGGTGGATTATTTCCTCGGCGCGGCGGCGGTGGGCATCCTGTGCAAGAAGAACGCCTCGATCTCCGGCGCCGAAGTCGGTTGCCAGGGCGAAGTGGGCTCGGCCTGCGCCATGGCGGCGGCAGGTCTGGCGGGGATCCTGGGGGCCACGCCGGAGCAACTGTGCAACGCGGCGGAAATCGGCCTGGAACACAACCTCGGCCTGACCTGCGACCCGGTGGGCGGGCTGGTCCAGGTGCCTTGCATCGAGCGCAACGCGATTGCCGCGGTAAAAGCCATCAATGCGGCGCAGATGGCGCTGCGTGGGGACGGCCAGCATTTCATTTCCCTGGACCGGGTGATCCGCACCATGCGCGATACCGGCGCCGACATGCACGACAAGTACAAAGAGACGTCGCGCGGTGGGTTGGCGGTCAGTGCGGTGGAGTGCTGATAGAAGACTGGCAACTGCCTCTGTGGCGAGGGGGCTTGCTCCCGCTGGGGGCGTAGGAGCTGGCGAAGGCTCGGGCCGCGTTCGGACGATCTTTTGATCTTGATCTTTCGCTCTGGACTCAATTGTCAGGGGAAAGATCGCAGCCTCGCTTCGCTCGACAGCTCCTACACAGCTGAGCGGGGCAAGCTCCCTCGCCACAGGTAGTAGAAACTGCTCAATAAACGAACACTACCCCCTGAACCCGCCACCTTTTAGCGCGTCGCAATCAGATAAGACGCTGTTGTCGGATCAGCCGTTGTGCAGCTGCCGACCGTTCGTCCTCCGCGCTTGGGGTGACACTGTGGCGAAAGTGGCGCAGCCCAGTTCCCACAAGTGATACCGAACTGCTCACCGCCCGCTGTGGCAGTCGCTAACCGCCCTGGATGGCTCCGATAATCCACACTCGTTACGCGCCTTATATAGACGGCTCGGCATGTCGTTTTCAGGATTTGTTGAATACCTATCCAAGTTTAGGCATGGCAATTGCTCTACCAATACAAAGCCCGTCTCCTGCGTAGAGACCGAGGGCAATCACCAATAAAAAGAGCCTCCGCCTGAGGCCATCACCCGCTTTGTGTGAGGAGATACCGCGATGACGTCGACCCACTCCGGGGCTCAACCCCAGAACCGTGCGCCTCAGTCCATCGGCTTTCTGCTGTTGGACAATTTCACGCTGATTTCCCTGGCGTCCGCCGTGGAACCCCTGCGCATGGCCAACCAGCTATCCGGTCGCGAGCTGTATCGCTGGACCACCCTCACCGTGGATGGCGGGCAAGTCTGGGCCAGTGACGGTCTGCAGATCACCCCGGACGCCTCCATGCACAAGGCACCGGCCCTGGATACCGTCATCGTCTGTGGCGGCATCGGCATCCAGCGCACCGTCACCCGGGAACACGTCTCCTGGCTGCAAGGCCAGGCCCGGCAATCCCGTCGTCTCGGCGCGGTCTGCACCGGCAGTTGGGCCCTGGCCTGCGCCGGCCTGCTCGATGGGTTCGATTGCAGCGTGCACTGGGAATGCCTGGCGGCGATGCAGGAAGCCTTCCCGCGGGTGTCGATGAGTACCCGCCTGTTCACCCTCGACCGCAACCGTTTCACCAGCTCCGGCGGCACCGCGCCGCTGGACATGATGCTGCACCTGATCAGTCGCGACCACGGTCGCGAGCTGTCGGCGGCCATCTCGGAAATGTTTGTCTATGAGCGCATCCGCAACGAGCAGGATCACCAGCGCGTGCCGCTCAAGCACATGCTCGGCACCAACCAGCCGAAGTTGCAGGAAATCGTCGCGCTGATGGAGGCCAACCTCGAAGAGCCGATCGACCTGGACGAACTGGCGGTGTATGTCGCCGTATCCCGCCGTCAGCTGGAGCGGCTGTTCCAGAAATACCTGCACTGCTCGCCGTCGCGCTATTACCTCAAGCTGCGACTGATCCGTGCCCGGCAACTGCTCAAGCAGACGCCGATGTCGATCATCGAAGTGGCGTCGGTGTGCGGCTTCGTTTCCACGCCGCACTTCTCCAAGTGCTACCGCGAATACTTCGGCATTCCACCGCGCGACGAGCGCGTCGGTTCCAACACCACGCAACAGGTGGCGATGATGCCGTTGCCGCAGGCCCTGGTGCTGTCGCCGTTGTCCGGCCCGTTGTCGGCGTTGAGCCAGGCGCGTAATGAGTCGACGTTTGCCAGCGTGAGGCTGTAAACCCAGGCGTCCTCATCGCGAGCAGGCTCGCTCCCACATTGGACTGTGTCAGGCACACATCTCATGTGGGAGCGAGCCTGCTCGCGATGGGTTTTTCAGGCGCTGCGGTTTTGCTGGTACTGCGCCAATGCCGGCAACAGCTGCTGATCAATCGCCTGGCGCACGGCCGGCAGGATGGTGGCGCTGCTGGTGTACATCTCCTTGACCATCCGCCGCAGTTCATTGGCACGAGCCTGGTCCAGACCGCGCACGGCGCACTCGCAGGCCTGCTCGGCGGTAGAGCCGCTGGGTATCTGGAGGCCGAGGGCCTTGAGCTGGCCCAGCAGGTCTTCCTGGTCGATCAAATCGGCGTGCATCATGACGCTTTTCCTTGTTCATGGATGGGGGCGTGATCCGATTCTGGTAGCCACCCGAAGCGACGGCAAGGGCAAATCGTCGCGATGACCTATATGGCTATGAGCGTGTCGTTTTCGGCTAACTGGCGCTGTCCGGGACTGGGCACACTGGCCTCAAGCTGAATCACGATGGTTTGGTCACCCTCGCGCTGACAGCTCCTCCAGTAACGCCTCCTGCCCCGATCCTGTCACGGCTTGATCGGGGATTTTTTTGCCTGCGTTGTCCATGCCGACGCCATCGCGAGCGGGTTCGCTCCCACAGGGGAGTGAGGACTTCTGTGGGGGCGAGCCTGCTCGCGATGGCCACGACGCGGTCTAGCGCTGCAACACCAGGATCCGCGACAGCAACTCATCCCTATCCACATAGCAACCCTGGAAATGCCGTGCCCCGGTGGTCGGGTCGAAGGCGTTGCGGGCGTGGAGGGTGCGGCGGTTGTCGAAGCACCACAACTGGCCGGGTTCCAGGCGCTGCATCAGGCGAAATGACGGCTCGCGGGTCAGGGCGATGAAGCGTCGGTAGGCGCGGTAGAGCCTGGGCATCTGCTCGACCGAGGTGTCGAACGGCCCGCGCAGGAAGTTCGCCATGCGGATTTCCGACACCTGCCCCAGCGCGTCCAGTGCGATGATGGGCGCCAGGCAGCGATAGTCGCTGTGGCGATCCTTGTTGCGAAACTCCACCGGGATCTCGCACAACGCAGCAAAGGCTTCGGGGTCTTCCTGGCGCAGGGCTTCGGCAATGGCGAATCCATCGACGAAAATGCTCTCGCCGCCGTCAGCGTCGTTGACCAGGCAATGCAGGAACTGCAACCCCGGTTGCAACTCCCGGGTCGGCAAGTCGCTGTGCAGCGGCAGGTTGAAGGCGGTGTAGGCGTTGCTGTCGGCGTCGGCTTTGGACTGCACATTGAACAGCACGCCGAAGTTGCTCTCGCGGATGAAGGAAATCCGCTGGGCAATCTGTTTCAGCGAGCCGGGCTCGGTGGGCACGCCGCGCACCTGGGTCAGGCCGATGTCCCGTACCGCCAGCAGCCATTGCAACAGCGCGCCGGCATCTTCCATCAGCGCCGGGTAATCGAACACCGGCAATTGCAGATCGTGCTTCCATAGTTGGCGCTGGGCCTTGCCCGCCAGGCGCTCGGCCCTGGATGCATCATCGTAGGCATGGGCGCGCAGCCAGCCCGGGTCGAAACGGCTCAGGTGGCCGTCCTGCCAATCCACGCACAGGCAGCCTTCGGCATCGAGACGGATTGCGCCAGGCGCCAGGTCTTCGGGCATATCGACGATTTCCAGCACCTGTTCCCGGGTCACGGCATAGACGCAGTGTGGGCAGGGGCAGTTATCCCGCAGCCATTGGTGATGAAAAGGGCTGATCCGACCGTCGGCCCAGGTGACCTGTATCCGGTCGGCGAGGGGATTTGCAGCGGTCAGCGCGCAAACCAGGGGATAGCGACGGAAGTCGGCAAAAGCGGCGGCGGTGTTCATGGCGATCTCCTTTTCGGGGTTCAGCGGGCAGGCGGCAGGGCGATGACCCGACCGAGGTAGGCCGGCGCTGGCAGGTCGGATTGTTCGTTGATCAAGGCCTTGAGTTTGCCCAGGGTAGGTTCCGTGAAGGGCGCCGAACGCGGGCCCGCCAGGTCGACGTGCAGCAGCATCTGCTCGTTGCCTGCCAACGCCTTGTCTCCGCCAACCAGGTGCAGGCTGTGGTAGAGATGCAGGCGTTTGGCGTCGTGACCGATGATTTGCGTATGCACTTCGACGTCGGCGTCGACCTTCACTTCGTGCAGGTAATTGAGGTGCAGTTCGAGGGTGAACAGCGAGTGGCCGCGGGCGTCGCGGTTCTGGCTGTCCATGTCGAGCCTGTCCATCAGCGCGTCGGTGGCGTAGCTGAAAATCAGCAGATAGTAGGCGTCGCGCAGGTGACCGTTGAAATCGACCCATTCAGGGCGGATGTGGGTTTGGTAGGTGGTGAGGGTGGGCATGATGTCTGTTCCAACTTTAGGGGTGGCTGGGGTGCCGTCATCGCGAGCAGGCTCGCTCCTACATTTGATTTGTGCACGCCACAGAACCTGTGTGGGAGCGAGCCTGCTCGCGATGGGGCCAGTCAGGCTGGCCCTGGTTCGGGGGGTTACTCGGTAAACGCCATCCCATGCTTCTCCTTGGTGGTCCTTACCGCCTCCAGCACTGCCAGCAGGCAATCGTCACGATAGCGCTCCAGGGCCGAAATGCTGTGGCTGCCCAACTGATCGCTGGTGCCCTCTACCACATCGTCGATCAGCTTTTCGGTCAGCTCGGGCGCCGGCAGGTAGGTCCATGGCAATTGCAACGCCGGGCCGAACTGGGCCATGAAGTGACGCATCCCGGCATCGCCGCCGGCCAACGTGTACGTCAGGAACGTGCCCATGAACGACCAGCGCAGGCCGGCACCGAAACGGATGGCGTCATCGATTTCGCCGGTGGTTGCCACGCCGTCATTGACCAGGTGCAATGCTTCACGCCAGAGCGCTTCGAGCAACCGGTCGGCGATGAAACCGGGCACTTCCTTGCGTACGTGCAGGGGCCGCATGCCGAGGGATTCGTACACCTGCATGGCGGCCTGGATGGCTTCGGGCGCGGTGTTCCTGCCGCCGACCACTTCCACCAGTGGCAGCAGGTAGACCGGGTTGAACGGGTGACCGACCACGCAACGTTCCGGATGGGTGGAACCTTCGTAGAACTCGCTCGGCAGCAGCCCCGAGGTGCTGCTGCCGATCAGCGCATTCGGCTTGGCGGCGGCGCTGATCTGGCTGTGCAGTTCGAGCTTGAGCTCCAGGCGTTCTGGGGCGCTCTCCTGGATGAAGTCGGCATCGCGCACGCATTCTTCGATGGTTGCGACAAAGCGCAGCCGGTCCTGGGAGGCGCCAGGTGCCAGGCCTTGTTTCTCCAGCGCGCCCCAGGCACTGGCAACGCGTTTGCGCAGCGCTGCCTCGGCACCCGGTGCCGGGTCCCAGGCCACGACGTCCAGGCCGTGGGCCAGGGCACGGCTGACCCAACCGCTGCCGATGACGCCACTGCCGAGGGCGGCGAAGGTCTTGATGTCGGTGATAAAGCTCATGGTAATTTCCTGAAGTATTCGATGAACCAAATGTGGGAGCGAGCTTGCTCGCGATGGCGGAGTGTCAGTCGGCACATCTATGAGGCTGTTGCACTGCTATCGCGAGCAGGCTCGCTCCCACAGGGGAGGTGGGTGTCTGGTCAACTGCGTTGGGTCAGGCCCATTTTCTTACGGCCTTCGGCGGGCGTGAGCACGCGGGCACCGAGGCGGCTGAGGATCTCGCCGGCCCGTTCCACCAACTGGCCGTTGGTGGCGAGCACGCCTTTGTCCAGCCACAGGTTGTCTTCCAGCCCGACCCGCACGTTGCCGCCCAGCAGCACCGCCTGGGCGGCCATCGGCATTTGCATGCGGCCGATGCCGAAGCCGGCCCACACCGCGTCCGTCGGCAGGTTGTCGACCATGGCTTTCATGGTGGTGGTGTCGGCCGGTGCGCCCCATGGGATGCCCAGGCAGAGTTGGAACAGGGGGTTGTCCAGCAAACCTTCTTTGATCATCTGCTTGGCAAACCACAGGTGGCCGGTGTCGAAGATTTCCAGCTCGGCTTTCACCCCCAGCTCGGTGATGCGCCTGGCCCCGGCCCGCAGCTGCGCCGGGGTAGAGACGTAGATGGTGTCGCCGTCGCCGAAATTCAGGGTGCCGCAATCCAGGGTGCAGATTTCCGGCAGCAGTTCCTCGACGTGGGCCAGGCGGGTCAACGGACCCACCAGGTCGGTGTTGGGGCCGAATTCCATCGGCCGTTCTCCGGCACCGATTTCCAGGTCGCCGCCCATGCCCGCCGTGAGATTGACGATGATGTCCACGTCCGCCTCGCGGATGCGCTCCATCACTTCACGGTACAGCGCCACGTCGCGGCTGAACTTGCCGGTCTGCGGATCGCGAACGTGGCAGTGGACCACCGTGGCCCCGGCCTTGGCGGCTTCGACAGCGGCCTCGGCGATCTGTTTCGGCGTGACCGGTACGTGGGGACTCTTGGCGGTGGTGTCGCCAGCACCGGTAAGTGCGCAGGTGATGATGACGTCGTGGTTCATGGTGCGGTTTCCTTCAGGCGTAGTGGGTCGCTGCGCAGCCATGTGGGCGCTGCGCAGAGGGATAACGTTCGATCAGTTGCTGGTCAGTTTCAGATTGTCGGCGGCCGGCTTGCCGTCGAAGGTGGTCACGCCTTCGAGCCAGCGCTGCTTGTCCTGTGGATGGTCCTTGAGCCATTGCCGGGCTGATTCGAGCGGGTCCTTGTGATCCAGCAGCGGCTGCATCATCCGGCTCTCGTCTTCGGCGCTGAAGGTCAGGTTGCTCAGCAACCGGCTGACGTTCGGGCATTGCTCGGCGTAGTTCGGCGCCGTGACGGTCCATACGGTGGCCATGCCCTCATTCGGGCCGAGGGCGTCGTCGCTGCCGGTGAGGTAGGTCATCTGTACGTTGACGTTCATCGGGTGCGGCGCCCAGCCGAAGAACACCACGGCTTCCTTGCGCCGCACGGCACGGTCCACGGCGGCGAGCATGCCGGCCTCGCTGGACTCCACCAGTTGGAATTTGCCCAGGCCGAACTGGTTCTTGGCGATCATCGCCTTGATCTGGGTATTGGCGCCGGAGCCGGGCTCGATGCCATAGATCTTGCCGCCCAGTTCCTTCTCGAACCTGGCGATGTCGGCGAAGGTCTTCAGGCCCTTGTCGGCCAGGTAAGTCGGCACCGCCAGGGTGGCGCGGGCGTCTTTCAGGCTGGGTTGCTCCAGTACCTTCACCTGTCTGGCCTCGACGAACGGCGTGATGGTCTGGGTCATCAGCGGGTTCCAGTAGCCCAGGAACATGTCCAGGCGCTGATCGCGGATGCCGGCAAAGATGATCTGCTGGGAGGCGCTGGTCTGCTTGGTCTGGTAGCCGAGGCCGTCGAGCATCACCTGGGTCAAGGCGCTGGTGGCGATGACGTCGGTCCAGTTGACCACGCCCAGGCGCACGTTCTGGCACGCGGCCGGTTCGGCTGCCAGGGCGGCGGAGCTTATGCCCAGGAAGGGGGTAGCGCTGAGTGCAAGAACGCAGTAGCTGATCAGTCGTTTCATGTCGGGTTCCTCGGCAGCTTATTGTTATGGGTTCCGGCGTCTGCGCGCCGGTGATGCCAAGTTACGCAGCCGGCCCTTTGGCAAAACGCACTGCGGCGACTCGCACTTGCACTGCGGCGACCTCTTGAATGGCCCCTGCAAGTGGCGTATCAAGATCCCCACGCTACCCGTCGACCGAGTGCGCCATGTCCCAGGATTTCTACTTTCTGCTGATGCCGGGTTTTTCGGCGATCGGCTTCATTTCGGCCATCGAACCGTTGCGGGTCGCCAACCGCTTTCGCGGCGAACTGTACCGCTGGCATGTGTTGAGTGCCGATGGCGGCGCAGTCCTGGCCAGCAACGGCATGTCGGTCAACGCCGATGCTGCGTTGGAACCGTTGAAGAAGGGCGCGACCCTGTGGGTGGTGGCGGGGTTTGAACCGCTTAAATTCGCCACACCGGCATTGGAGCGCTGGTTGCATCGGCTGGACAAGGAAGGCGTGACCCTGGGCGGCATCGATACCGGCAGCGTGGTCCTGGCCGACGCGGGGTTGTTGGAAGGGCACCGCGTGACCCTGCACTGGGAAGCCATCGAGGCGTTCAAGGAGTCCTACCCACAGCTCGGCGTGACCCAGGAGCTTTTCGAGATCGACCGCCGCCGCATTACCTGTGCCGGAGGCACCGCGTCCATCGACCTGATGCTGGACCTGATCGGCCAGGCCCACGGCGCGGACCTGGCCATTCAAGTGAGCGAACAATTCGTGCTCGGCCGCATCCGTCCGCGCAAGGATCACCAGCGCATGGAAATCGCCAGCCGCTACGGCATTCGTAACAAGAAGCTGGTGCACGTCATTGGTGAGATGGAAACCCACAGCGAGCCGCCCCTGAGTACCCTTGAACTGGCCGAATCCATCGGGGTCACCCGGCGCCAGCTCGAACGGTTGTTCCGCCTGCACCTGAACGACACCCCCAGCAATTTCTACCTGCGGCTGCGCCTGGAAAAAGCCCGGCAGCTGCTGCGCCAGACCGATATGAGCGTGCTAGAGGTGAGCATCGCCTGCGGGTTCGAGTCACCTTCGTACTTCACCCGCAGTTATCGGGCGCGGTTCGAGCGGTGTCCTCGTGAGGATCGGCGGCGCCAGGGGGATGGACGGGAGGTGGTTTGACAGGCATTTATACTCAATTATACTCGTGACTATAAATTATACCTGTCGCCATAATTGAGTATAAAACCATGTCCAAACACACCGGTTTTGTCTTCCGGCGCCCCGATCTGGCCCGCAACATTGTCGATGGGCTGGTGGGTGCCGGGATTCAGGACTACACCTCTGGCTTGTTCCTGGCTGCGCCGAGACGTACCGGAAAAAGTACCTTCCTGCGTGAAGACTTGATCCCAGAATGCGAAGCCCGCGGCTGGTTGGCAGTCTACGTCGACCTATGGGCCAATAAGGAGAAGGACCCTGCCGATCTGATCGCTGCGGCTATCGCCGCGGCATTGGTGCCTTATGAAAAAGGTATCCGCAAGCTTGCCAAATCCATGGGCATCGACAAACTCAGCTTCTTGCGCACGCTGTCCTGGGATTTCAGCCGGCCGCAACTGCCTGACGGCGCAACGCTGACCCAGGCGCTGGAGTTGTTGCATGGTGCCGCTGGTAAAACCGTGGTGTTGGTGATCGACGAAGCCCAGCACGCGCTGACCACCGAAGCCGGGGTCAATGCGATGTTCGCTCTCAAGGCCGCCCGTGACCAGCTCAACCAGGGCCGTGAGGACGATACCAGTGGCCTTCGCCTGGTATTTACGGGTTCCAATCGAGACAAACTGGCTCATCTGGTACTCAGCCGCAATCAACCCTTCTACGGCTCCGGCATCACCTCTTTCCCATTGTTGGGTAAGGAATTCACCAAGGCCTACGCCACCCATTTGAACGCACATCTGGCCCAGACCAACCAATTCAATGCCGACGAGCTCGATCAAGCGTTTGAGTTGGTCGGACGTCGCCCTGAAATGTTGCGTGCCGTCATCGGTGAAATTGCGTTGGAGCTGGGTGAGGCGAACCATTTGGGCGAGCTGTTGCGCAACAGTGCCGAAATGCTGCGTGCCGGTGTCTGGACCGAGTTTGAAAGCGCCTGGAGCGCCCTGACGGTGCCACAACGCGCCGTTCTACAGGTGATGGCCGAGCGCTCGCAAAACAACGAACCCTTTGCGCCCTTCACGGATGCGACGCTGGAGGCCGTGGGCAAGGTGCTTGCGAGTATGGGAAGCGAGGTTGTGCCTGGCACCCAGACCATCCAATCCTGCATCGATGCACTTCGTGAAAAGGAATTGGTATGGAAGTCCAATCGCGGCGGTTACGCATTGGAGGACAAAGCGTTTGCCGATTGGTTGAAGGCGTATCGCAAGCTGTAGAACCGATGCTGCTCGGTAAGCTGCCATGCGAAGAATCTGTGGCGAGGGGATTTATCCCCGCTGAACTGCGTAGGAGCTGTCGAGCGAAGCGAGGCTGCGATCTTTTCCCTGACACTTGAGTTCCAAGCGACGATTTAAAAGATCGCAGGCTTCGCCAGCTCCTGCAGCCCAGCGGGGATAAATCCCCTCGCCACAGAGACTTGTGTCCAATCGGCAATTGGTTTGCAAGGTCTATTTCTTCACCAGCGCCGCACACGCCGCCTTATATGCCTCATGCTGATACTTGTTCAGCGTTGCCGGCAGGGCGAAGTCGTGTTTCTTGCTCTGCGCATTGATCGTCTGCGGCGACAGCAGCGTCACCTCGCAACCTTCCAGCAGCTGGAAGACCCCTTCGATCTTGAACGTCGTCGGGCCGCCGGCAAATTCGCCTTTCTTGCTGCGCTTTTTGATGGCGATGCGTTCGATACGGTTTTCGGCGACGAATGCCCGTACCCGGGTAGCGAAGGCCTTGACGTTGGCGGCTTCGTCATCGTCGTCCAGGGCAATTTTCCGTGTGCTCAGTGCGACGTGACTCAATGCCTGTTGATCCAGCGAGGCGACGGCGATGATCGCTTCGCTGCCTTTGATTTCGATACCGCAGATAATCATTCGAACCTTCGGGGCTTGAGGTGGAAAGGAGCAAGTCTATCCACATCGGAGCCGGTGGACGTGGTGATTTTTGTCGCCTCAGTCCAGGGTCTTGCGCAGGTCCAGCATGATCTTGTCGAAGTAGTCGACCCGGATGATGCCGAAGCGGGGGTACTCGAAGTCGAGGATCACATACAACACGCAGACCATCACCGCCGCATAGCCCAGGCTGTGCAGCCAATGGCGCTGCGCCGTACCGGCCATGCCGTAGCCGATCAGCACGGCGCTGACCAGGGTCATGGCTACCAGCATCAGGTAGATAGTCAGTGGCGGGTGGGTTTCGTGGGCCACGGCGCGGGTGGTGGTGATGTCGATCATTTCGTTCAGCGCCTGTAGCACGCTGACCCCCAGGGTTGGCGTGGGCATTTGTTGCAGGGCGGCGATGGTGCGTTTCCAGATGGTCTGCTGCAAGTCATTGGCCCGGTCATGGGCGGTTTCGTCGATCTGGTCCTCGCGCAAGTCGCGGTAGTAGTCGATCCGGGCGTCGACATAATCCCTGAACGCCTGGCGCACCGCCGGTTGCTCGCTGGCCGGCAGCAGATCCAGGCGCAGCCAGGCGGTGCCCATGGCGTTGGTTTCGGCAACGATCAGCGCGCGCCGCTGGTCCAGGCGCGAGGCTGCGCCGGAGAAGGTAAAGGCAATCAGCAGCGCCAGCAGGCCGAACACCGCGCCTTCAATCGCGCCAATGCCTTGGCGGGCACCCTCTGGATCCTGGGCCAGATGACGATTGCCGATCCGGCGACCAGCCTCGATGCCCAGCACGATCGCGATGAAGATAGCCACGCCGTAGAAAGGCAGGACGGTAAGCGCGTGCATACGAGAATCCCTTGAATGTCGTGCTCGGCTCGTCTGTACGGCGGGACCCGGACGATGCCAGGGCATACCGCAAAGCGAATCGTGGCCTCATCCTAAGATTCTCTTCGTATCCCGCCTACTGTCAGAGTTGACAGTAGGTGGGATGTGAGCTGCCCCTCCTGCAAGATGACCTGGGGTTACAACTCAAGCTGATCGGCGTGGATACCAAAGGCCGCGGCGATTTTCTCGCGAGTGGCCCGGCGGGGTTTTGCAACGGACTCCTGCTGGGCGAAGGCCGGTTGCGAGATGCCCAGGCGCCTGGCAACCTCGTCCTGAGTCAGGTTCAGATGTTCGCGCCAGGCACGGATGGGGGTTGCGCCGTCTACGATTCGGCTGACCACCTCATGGGGAATCAGCTCCGGCTCCAGTTTTTGTGCAACGTACTGTCCGTACGGAATCACCACAAATGCCGGATTTCCCTCGGCATCGTTGATGATCTGAATATCAGTAGGTACGTTCATCGCGTTTCTTGATCTCTTGAATGTCATAAGTCTTTTATAAGGCTTTTGAAGCCTGACTTATATTTTTTCAGAGGCCAATGCATGAACGGTGTCTGGATATTGCCCCGTCATCACTCCTGCCCGATCGACTCCAAAAACTCCGACCGATCATCGCTCACCTGGGCCATGCAGTCGTTTTCGGCGATCTTGTACGCTTCGCTGCCCGGTTTGGCCGGGAAGGCGGCGATGGCGCAGTCGGCGTCGCGTTGTTTTTGCCACAGTTGCTGGGCGGCCTTGATCTTGCCGGTGATGTCGTTGAGCTGGGCCTTGTCGCTGCCGTAGCGGGTTTGCAGGCGTTCGTAGAGGCCTTGCAGGTTTTCGCCCAGCAACTGTTCGGCGGCGGTCTTGCTGTAGACCGAGCAGGCCAGGGTCTGGACGTCGTTTTCGACGGCGTCGCAGGGGTTCTGTTCGGTGTCTTCGGTCGCGTGGGCGACGGTGCTGATCAGTGCCAAAGCCAGGAAAATTGATTTCATTGCGTTGCCGCTCGAGTCCAGTGAAAACCAGTGATGCAGCGGATTCTGGCGCAAGCGTCGGGCAAAGAACAGACGGGGAGGGTGGGCCGGTCGCAGCCCTTTGTCGCTGATTGACGCTTTCGGCAATTCCCCTGTCGTTTTTGCACCGGGTCGCCACGGCCCTCAGGCATATGCTGGCCCCAAAGCGCCGGCAGACGATTCGGCGCATGAAATCCGATAAAAGGGGACTGCCTGATGAGCCCAGCCGAATTGCACGCCGACAGCATCGTTATCGACGGGCTGATCATTGCCAAATGGAACCGCGAACTGTTCGAAGACATGCGCAAGGGCGGCCTGACCGCAGCCAACTGCACCGTGTCGGTATGGGAAGGCTTCCAGGCCACCATCAACAACATCGCTGCCAGCCAGAAACTGATCCGCGAAAACAGCGACCTGGTGATCCCGGTGAAAACCACCGCCGACATCCGCCTCGCCAAGGAACAGGGCAAGACCGGCATCATCTTCGGTTTCCAGAATGCCCATGCCTTCGAAGACCAGCTCGGTTATGTCGAGATCTTCAAGCAGCTCGGCGTCGGTGTGGTGCAGATGTGCTACAACACCCAGAACCTGGTCGGCACCGGTTGCTACGAGCGCGACGGCGGCCTGTCGGGCTTCGGTCGTGAAATCGTCGCCGAGATGAACCGCGTCGGCATCATGTGCGACCTCTCCCACGTCGGTTCCAAGACCTCCGAAGAGGTCATCCTCGAGTCGAAGAAGCCGGTCTGCTATTCCCACTGCCTGCCGTCCGGCCTGAAAGAACACCCACGCAACAAATCCGATGAAGAACTGAAGTTCATCGCCGACCACGGCGGCTTTGTCGGCGTGACCATGTTCGCGCCGTTCCTGGCCAAGGGCATCGATTCGACCATCGACGACTACGCCGAGGCCATCGAGTACACCATGAACCTCGTCGGTGAGGACGCCATCGGCATCGGCACCGACTTCACCCAGGGTCACGACCAGGCGTTCTTCGAAATGCTGACTCACGACAAGGGCTACGCCCGTCGCCTGACCAGCTTCGGCAAAATCATCAACCCCCTGGGCATCCGTACCGTGGGCGAGTTCCCGAACCTCACCGAGACGCTGCTCAAGCGCGGTCATTCCGAGCGAGTGGTACGCAAGATCATGGGCGAGAACTGGGTCAACGTCCTCAAGGACGTCTGGGGCGAGTAAACGCCGCTGCTGCACTGAATCCTTTACCTGCGGCCCTGTGCGCCGCAGGCAACATCACGAATTTCCGGAGTCAAGTTTCAATGGCCAAAATCGCCCCTCAACTGCCTATCGAAGTCGACAGCGAAACCGGTGTCTGGACCTCCGACGCCCTGCCGATGCTCTACGTGCCGCGTCACTTCTTCGTCAACAACCACATGGGCATCGAGGAAGTGCTGGGCGCCGACGCCTACGCCGAGATCCTCTACAAGGCCGGCTACAAATCCGCCTGGCACTGGTGTGAAAAAGAAGCCGAATGCCATGGCCTGGAAGGCGTCGCTGTATTCGAGCACTACATGAAGCGCCTGTCGCAGCGCGGCTGGGGCCTGTTCAAGATCCAGGACATCGACCTCGATAAAGGCACCTGCAGCGTCAAGCTCGAACACTCGGCATTCGTCTATGTATACGGCAAGGTCGGACGCAAGGTCGACTACATGTTCACCGGCTGGTTTGCCGGTGCCATGGACCAGATCCTCGCTGCTCGCGGCAGTTCGATCCGTACCGTGGCCGAGCAGGTCTACGGTGGTTCCGAAGAAGGCCACGACGACGGCCTGTTCATCACCAAGCCGTTGTAAGTCGAGGATTGCGCCATGGCTTTTGAAGCAATGTTCCAGCCGATCCAGATCGGCAAACTGACCATCCGCAACCGCGTGCTCAGCACCGCTCACGCCGAGGTCTATGCCACTGACGGCGGGATGACCACCGACCGGTACGTGAAGTATTACGAAGAAAAGGCCAAGGGCGGCATCGGCCTGGCGATTTGCGGTGGCTCCTCGGTGGTCGCCATCGACAGCCCGCAGGAATGGTGGAGCTCGGTGAACCTGTCCACCGACCGCATCATCCCGCACTTCCAGAACCTGGCCGACGCCATGCACAAGCATGGCGCCAAGATCATGATCCAGATTACCCACATGGGCCGTCGCTCGCGCTGGGACGGCTTCAACTGGCCGACCCTGATGTCGCCGTCCGGTGTGCGTGAACCGGTGCACCGCGCTACCTGCAAGACCATCGAGCCGGAAGAAATCTGGCGGGTGATCGGCAACTATGCCCAGGCGGCACGCCGGGCCAAGGCCGGTGGCCTGGACGGTGTCGAGCTGTCCGCCGTGCACCAGCACATGATCGACCAGTTCTGGAGCCCGCGGGTCAACAAACGTACCGACGAGTGGGGCGGCAGCTTCGAAGGCCGCATGAAGTTCGGCCTGGAAGTGCTCAAGGCCGTGCGCGCCGAAGTGGGCGACGACTTCTGCGTGGGCATGCGCCTGTGCGGTGACGAGTTCCACCCGGACGGCCTGTCCCACGAGGACATGAAACAGATCGCCAAGTACTACGATGACACCGGCATGCTGGATTTCATCGGCGTCGTGGGGTCGGGTTGCGACACCCACAACACCCTGGCCAACGTTATCCCGAACATGAGTTATCCACCGGAGCCGTTCCTGCACCTGGCCGCCGGTATCAAGGAAGTGGTCAAGGTCCCGGTGCTGCACGCGCAGAACATCAAGGACCCGAACCAGGCCACGCGGATCCTGGAGGGCGGTTACGTCGACATGGTCGGCATGACCCGCGCCCACATCGCCGACCCGCACCTGATCACCAAGATCAAGATGGGCCAGGTCGACCAGATCAAGCAGTGCGTCGGCGCCAACTACTGCATCGACCGTCAGTACCAGGGCCTGGACGTGCTGTGCATCCAGAACGCCGCGACCTCCCGTGAGTACATGGGCGTGCCGCACATCATCGAGAAATCCACCGGGCCGAAACGCAAGGTGGTGGTAGTCGGTGCCGGCCCGGCCGGGATGGAAGCCGCTCGCGTGGCGGCTGAACGTGGTCATGACGTGACCCTGTTCGAGAAGAAGGAATTCATCGGCGGGCAGATCACCACGGCCTCGAAAGCCCCGCAACGGGACCAGATCGCCGGTATCACCCGTTGGTTCCAACTGGAACTGGCGCGGCTGAAAGTCGACCTGCGCCTGGGCGTGGCGGCCGACGCGGCGACCATCATGGATCTGCGTCCGGATGTGGTGGTGCTGGCGGTTGGCGGTCATCCGAACCTGGAGCAGAACGAGCACTGGGGCGCCGCCGAAGGGCTGGTGGTCAGCAGCTGGGACGTGCTCGACGGCAAGGTCGCACCGGGCAAGAACGTGCTGGTCTACGACACCATCTGTGAGTTCACCGGCATGTCGGTGGCCGACTTCCTCGCCGACAAGGGCAGCCAGGTCGAGATCGTCACTGACGACATCAAGCCGGGCGTGGCCATTGGCGGGACGTCGTTCCCCACCTACTACCGCAGCATGTACCCCAAAGAAGTGATCATGACCGGGGACATGATGCTGGAGAAGGTCTACCGCGAAGGCGACAAGCTGGTGGCGGTGCTGGAGAACGAATACACCGGTGCCAAGGAAGAACGCGTGGTGGACCAGGTGGTGGTCGAGAACGGCGTGCGGCCGGACGAGGAAATCTACTACGCCCTCAAGGAAGGTTCGCGCAACAAGGGCCAGATCGACGTCGAAGCCCTGTTCGCGATCAAGCCGCAACCGTGCCTGGAGCAGAGCGGCGACGGCTACCTGCTGTTCCGCATCGGCGACTGCGTGGCGCAGCGTAATACCCACGCCGCGATCTACGACGCCCTGCGGCTGTGCAAGGATTTCTAAGCGCTTGCACATGACCCTGTGGGAGCGAGCCTGCTCGCGATAGCGGTGGATCAGTCGACATCTATGTTGAATTTGAGTCCGTCATCGCGAGCAGGCTCGCTCCCACAGGAACCGAGTAAGGCATCTCGACCTGCAAGACCCTGAGGTCTTTGGGAGCAACACCTATGTTGAACACCCTTCTTCCCATCCTGCTGTTCGCCGCCTTGGGCCTTGCGGTCCTTGGCGCCTTGCGGCGGGTGAACATGTGGCGCCGGGGGCGACCGTCCAAGGTCAACCTGATCGGCGGCCTCTTTGCCATGCCCAAGCGCTACATGGTGGATTTGCACCACGTGGTGGCGCGGGACAAATACATTGCCAACACCCACGTTGCCACGGCCGGTGGTGCAGTGGCATCGCTGGTGCTGGCGATCCTGGTGCACGGCTTCGGCCTGCATAACCGCTTCCTTGGCTATGCACTGCTGTTGATGTCGGCGGTGATGTTCGTCGGTGCGATCTTTGTCTACCTGCGTCGGCGCAATCCGCCGTCGCGGCTGTCGAAAGGCCCGTGGATGCGCCTGCCGAAAAGCCTGTTGGCGTTCTCGGCATCGTTCTTCCTGGTGACCCTGCCGGTGGCCGGTATTCTTCCGGAAAACTTCGGTGGCTGGCTGCTGGCGGCGATCCTCGGCGTCGGCGTGTTGTGGGGCGTGTCGGAACTGTTGTTCGGCATGACCTGGGGCGGGCCGATGAAGCACGCCTTTGCCGGTGCCTTGCACCTGGCCTGGCACCGCCGCGCCGAGCGCTTTGGCGGCGGTCGTTCCACCGGCCTTAAACCGCTGGACCTGAACGACCCGCAAGCGCCGTTGGGCGTAGAGAAACCCAAGGATTTCACCTGGAACCAGTTGCTCGGCTTCGACGCCTGCGTGCAATGCGGCAAATGTGAAGCGGCCTGCCCGGCGTTCGCCGCCGGCCAACCGCTGAACCCGAAAAAGCTCATCCAGGACATGGTCGTCGGCCTGGCCGGCGGCACCGATGCGAAGTTCGCCGGCAGCCCGTACCCAGGCAAACCGGTGGGCGAGCACGGCGGTAATCCGCACCAGCCGATCGTCAACGGCCTGGTGGACGCCGAGACGCTGTGGTCCTGCACCACCTGCCGTGCCTGCGTCGAGGAATGCCCGATGATGATCGAGCACGTCGACGCCATCGTCGACATGCGCCGGCACCTGACCCTGGAAAAAGGCGCTACGCCGAACAAGGGCGCCGAGGTGCTGGAAAACCTCATCGCCACCGATAACCCTGGCGGCTTCGCCCCGGGCGGACGGATGAACTGGGCGGCGGACCTGAACCTGAACCTGCTCAGCGAGAAGAAATCCACCGACGTGCTGTTCTGGGTCGGCGACGGTGCCTTCGATATGCGCAACCAGCGCACCTTGCGTGCCTTCGTCAAAGTGCTGAAGGCCGCGAACATCGACTTCGCCGTGCTCGGTCTCGAAGAACGCGACAGCGGCGACGTGGCCCGGCGCCTCGGTGACGAAGCGACCTTCCAACTGTTAGCCAAGCGCAATATCCAGACCCTGGCCAAATACAGTTTCAACCGCATCGTGACCTGCGACCCTCACAGTTTCCACGTGCTGAAAAACGAATACGGCGCCTTCGATGGCAACTACCTGGTGCAGCATCACAGCACCTACCTGGCGGAAATCATCGACGCCGGTGCCCTCAGCCTCGGCCAGCACAAGGGTGACAGCGTGACCTATCACGACCCGTGCTACCTGGGCCGCTACAACGGCGAATACGAGGCACCGCGTCAGGTGCTGTGCGCCCTGGGCATCGAGGTCAAGGAAATGCAGCGTTCCGGTTTCCGTTCGCGTTGCTGCGGCGGTGGCGGCGGTGCGCCGATCACCGACATCCCGGGCAAACAGCGGATCCCTGACATGCGCATGGAAGACATCCGCGAAACCGGCGCCGAGCTGGTGGCGGTAGGTTGCCCACAGTGCACCGCAATGCTTGAAGGTGTGGTCGAGCCCCGGCCGATGATCAAGGATATCGCTGAGCTGGTGGCCGATGCCCTGCTCGAAGAGGCGGCGCCGAGCAAGTCTGCGACCCCGGCCAAACGTGAACCTGCGGAGGTGCATTAATGAGCGACATCATCCGCCGCGACCCTCGCGCCGAGTGGATCGCCCGCAACCGCCTGCACCCGCTGCACGCGGCCATGCAACCGGTACAGCACAGTTGGATGGGGCCTAACGGCATCATTCGCAAGAATGTCCATGGCGTCGGTTTCATCGGCCCCAACGGAATCAAGCGTATCGACCGCAGCGGCGCCCAGCAGGGCGGCACGGCCAAGCGCAGCGCCGCGACTGAGGTACAACTGCCGTTGCATCAGGTACCGCAACCGGCGTTCCACATCTGTGTGGTGCCGGACATGGTGGGCGGGCGTCTCAGCAGTCACGACCGCGATCTGCTGGGCCTGGCTCATCAACTGGCCGGTACGGAAGGTGCCGTGCTGGCAGTGGTCTTCGGCGAGCACAAGGAGAGCGCGTTCGCCACGGCCGGCGTCGACCGCCTGCTGGTGCTGGACGGCGAGGAATTCAGCGGTTATGCACCGGAACAACGGGTGCAGGGCCTGCGAGCTGTGGATAACCAGTTCAACCCACGCCACTGGCTGCTGCCCGACAGCCGCAGTGGTGGCGGCGAACTGGGCCGGCGATTTGCCGCGGCCTTGGGCGAGCGTCCGGCGACCCGCGTCTGGCAAGTCAAGGGCGAGGAATGCATCGGCCGCGCCGGCGCGGGTCTGCAAGACTTGGCCAGGCCGTTGGCACGGTTGATCCTGGCCGCAGCCGAATGCGCCGAACCGGTCAGCGAAACCCGTCATGAAGCCTTGCCGGTGGAGTTATCCACAAGCGTGGCCCGCAGTCTGTCACGCATCGAGGATCTGGGTGCGGTGGCGGTGGATCCGGGCGCGATCCCGATGGCCGAAGCCGAATTCATTTTCTCGGGCGGCAACGGGGTCAAGGACTGGGCGCTGTTCCACCAGACCGCTGCGGCCCTGGGCGCCACCGAAGGCGCGTCGCGGGTGGCGGTGGACGATGGTTTCATGGCCCGGGACCGTCAGGTCGGCGCCAGTGGTACCTGGGTTACCGCACGGGTTTACGTGGCGGTGGGGATTTCCGGGGCGATCCAGCACCTGCAAGGCATCGGTGCCTGCGACAAGGTGGTGGCGATCAACCTCGACCCGGGCTGCGACATGATCAAACGGGCGGACCTGTCGGTGATCGGTGACAGCGCGGCGATTCTCCAAGCCTTGATCACGGCGGTAGAGGCTTACCGCAACGAGGCCAAGCGTGATGCGGCTTAAGCTAAGGATTCAACCATGAGTACTCAAGTGATCAGCCTCGTGTCCATTGGCGCGCACCCGACCTCCGGTCGGCCCCGGCGCGCCGAGCAGGACGCCCGCGCCGTGGAGTTGGGCCTGCAACTGGCCGGCAACGACCTGCAAGTGCTGCACGCCGGTGACGTGGCCGAGCCGGCCCTGCGCGCCTACCTGGGCATGGGTCTGGACGAACTGCACGTGCTGGAAAACCCTGCGGGCGGCGATGCGCTGCCGGCGCTGACCGACTATCTGCGTGATGTGGGCGCCCAAGTGGTGCTGACCGGCAGCCAGGCGGAAACCGGCGAAGGCTCGGGGATGCTGCCGTTCCTGCTGGCGGAAAACCTCGGCTGGCCTCTGGTGGTGGGTCTGGCCCAGGTCGAGTCCCTCGACAATGGCGTGGCCCTGGTGCTGCAAGCCTTGCCCCGTGGGCAGCGGCGGCGCCTGAAAGTGCGCCTGCCATTCCTGGCCACCGTGGATAACGCCGCGCCAAAACCCCGGCAAAGCGCCTACGGCCCAGCCCGGCGCGGCGCGTTGCACGCTGAAGAAGTCGAAGTGATCGACGACGCTCTGCTGGCGGTGGCAACCCTGCAGCCGGCCAAGCCACGTCCCAAGCGCCTGAAAGTCATCAAGGCCAAGAGTGGCGCCGACCGTATGAAAGCCGCCACGGCCAAGGCCAGCGGTGGCGGTGGGCAAGTGCTCAAGGGCCTGAGCCCGGAGGCAGGCGCCGAGGCGATACTCAAGTTGCTGGTGGAGGAAGGGGTGGTTCGCTAACCCCGCAATCCCCGCAAAACCCCATGTGGGAGCGAGCCTGCTCGCGATGGCTGGGTGTCAGGTGACATTGTTGTCGCTGATACACCGCTATCGCGAGCAGGCTCGCTCCCACAGAGGATCGGGTTTACCCACAACTCCTGTATACGCCTGTGGATAACCCCCAAAGGCGTCTGATAGCTATTGGAGCCCCTTCATGGACATCCTGTTTCGTCCGGCTTTACCCACGGATACGCTCGAGATTGCCCGTTTGTTCCAGATTTCTTCCGAAGGTGCTTCGGATTACATCTGGAGCCAGTTGGCGGCGCCCGGCCAGGAGCTTGTAGAGGTGGGCGCAGCACGCTACGCGCGGGAGGATGTGGATTTCTCTTACCAGAACTGCGTCATCGCAGAGGCGGGTGGGCGGGTCATCGGGATGATGCACAGTTACGTGATGCGCCATGATCCGCTGGCGACTCCCGTCACAGATCCGGTCCTGGCGCCCTACGCCGACATGGAAGTTCCCGATACCCTCTATATATCCAGCCTGGCCCTCCATGAAGGGTGGCGTAGCAAAGGGCTGGGCGTGCGCTTTCTCGAGCTGGCACAACAGCGGGCCGATCAACTGAAACTCAAGGGCCTGAGCCTGATCGACTACGCAGCGAACACCGGGGCCCGGCGCTTTTATGAACGTCATGGCTTTGGCATTGTTAAAACCTGCCAAGTGGTTCCGCATCCGATGATTCGGGTGACGGGGGACGCGTATCTCATGTATCGGGCCTGAAGGCCGCCGACAAGACTTCTGCCAGCGAGCGGGCTCTTCCCCGAAAAGCGGCGTTTACCCACAATCGCTGTGCATCCATCTGTGGATAACCTGTTCGCCCCTCGCTATACCCCTTGTCAATCAAGCGCTGCAAGCCTGCGCTCAGAAAATAGCCAGCCTAACCCACGGTTTTCATTGGCTTTTTCGTGTGAATAAAAGCGGACGATGAACCGCAGTTGCCCCCAATCTCTGTTGGCGCCTTTGTGGATAAGATGTTTGCTGTCCTCTACAAGCCATACGGAACGGGCTCTTCAGGCGATTGGTCATTAAATAATCAATTCACCTTTTTAATCTGAAAATCCCCCACGGAGTCTTGATTTACAGGCCGTTGCAGCGGTTTTCCACAGTACCGTCAAATTTACCCCCAAACACTGTTGGCGCTTCTGTGGATAAGGTGTTCGCTCCCTGCTGTAAGCCCTATGGATCAAGCCTTTCAGGCGGCTGATCAAAAACTGATCGATATGACGGCGATATCCTCGATAGGCTAAGTGGCGGATTTTTCCAGGATTTGCCTCAGGAACAGCCAATCAGAAGGGCACTTGTCCCCATTAGCTGTGGGTGGACTTGTGGATAACTTGTTCGCGAAAGGCTGTGGCCCCCGATTGGTATAGTCCGAAACGCGATAGATCAAATTTCATACAGTTCTAAGGAACTGCCTTGACGGGCGACGGTCGCGTGTCTTCACTCCAAACCACAAGGACATCAGCGTTTTTATCCACATCCGGTTCAGGGAGAGCACAGGATGGATAGCCGACAGCCTCACGCGTACCTCCCCCCTTCGGTGAATTGCATCCCGACGCCGCCCATGTTGTTGCCCAGACGCATTCGTCGCCGCGCCGCCAACCAGCGTGCGCGTCAATAGCGTTCACCCACGCTCCAGTTTCCCCGTAACACCGTTGACTGCCGCGCGTACCCCTACGGGACCGCGGCCAGGCGCTCGCACGCCTTCGATTTACAGGCAACCGCAGAGTTGCCCTATCTGCCTGAGAGGACTTGGACATGACACGGATCTCGACCCCCATCAGCGACATCAAGGAGCATTACGACGTTATCGTCATCGGCTCCGGTTACGGCGGCGGCATTGCCGCTTCACGGCTGTCCCGGGCCGGGCGCAAGGTGTGCCTGTTGGAACGCGGCCGGGAGAGGCAACCCGGCGAGTACCCCAACACCATGCTGGCGGCCACCGAAGAGTTGCAGGTGCATGACCCGGACGGCCACATCGGCTCGCGCACCGGGATGTTCGACCTGCATGTCAATGCCCAGCAGAACGTGGTGGTGGGCTGCGGCCTGGGCGGCACTTCGCTGATCAACGCCAACGTCGCGCTGGAACCGGAGCCCGGGGTGTTCGAAGACCCGCGCTGGCCGCTGGAAGTGCGTGAGCACCGTGACACGCTGCTCAAGGACGGCTACGAGCGCGCCCGCGAAATGCTCAAGCCCAATCCTTACCCGGCCTCGGGGCCGAACCTGCCCAAGCTCGACGCGCACAAAAAATCCGCGGATTACCTCAAGCAAGGCGCGCATTTCTACAAGCCGCCCATCAACGTCACGTTCGACAAGTTGCCCAATAACCTCAACCACGTCGGCGTCGAGCAATTGCCGTGCAACGGCTGTGGCGACTGCGTCTCCGGTTGTAACAACAAGGCCAAGAACACCACGCTGATGAACTACCTGCCGGATGCCTGGAACCATGGCGCGGAAATTTTCTGCCAGGCCGAGGTGCGGCACCTGGAGCGCGACGGTAACGGCTGGATCGTGCACTTCCAGTACCTGGACAGCGGCCGTGAACTGTTCTCGGCGCCTACGTTGTTCGTGCGGGCCGACATCGTGGTGGTGTCCGCCGGTACCCTGGGCTCCACCGAGATCATGCTGCGCTCCCGGGACAAGGGGCTGTCGATGTCCAGTCAACTGGGCGAGAACATGAGCGGCAACGGCGACATCCTCGGGTTCGGCCACAACTGCGACCAGACCATCAACGGCATCGGCTTCGGCGCCCACTCGGCCAAGGAGCTGGATCCGGTGGGGCCGTGCATCACCTCGATCATCGACATGCGCACCGAGGGTGACTGGCGCAGTCGCATGGTCATCGAGGAAGGGTCGATTCCCGGCGCTCTGGGGCGGCCGATGGTGCCGAGCATGGCGGCGTTCGCCGAAATGATCGGCGTGCCGACCGACACCGGCTTCGGTGCCAGCCTGAAATACAAGGGGCGGGAAGCCGAAAGCTTCTTGCGCGGCCCGTATCACGGCGCGCTGCATAACATGCAGACCTACCTGATCATGAGCCACGACAACGGCAAGGGCCGCATGGTGCTCGACAACAAGGACCAGTTGCGCATCGACTGGCCCGGTGTCGGCGAGCAGGAGAACGTCACCCTCGGCAACGAGCGCCTGCACCAGAGCACCAAGGCGCTGGGCGGTATCTGGGTCGAAAACCCGATCTGGACCAAGTTGCTCAAGCACAGCATCGTCTCGGTCCATCCCCTGGGCGGTTGCGTGATGGGCGAAGACGCGACGCAAGGTGTGGTCAACCACAAGGGCCAGGTGTTCAGTGGCGCCAGTGGCACGGATGTCTATCCCGGCCTGTACGTGGCCGACGGTGCGGTGATCCCGACTTCCCTGGCGGTCAACCCGCTGCTGACCATTTCGGCGGTGAGCGAGCGCAACATGGGGCTACTGGCGGCCGATCGCGGCTGGCTGATCGACTACACGCTGCCTTCGGCCCCGCGTAAACAGGTGGCGGCGCCAACCCTTGGCGTGCAATTCACCGAAACCATGAAGGGCTACTTCTCCACTGCCTTCACCCAGGCCCAGGGCACCGACCTCACGCTTTACGAAGCAGCGGCCAAGCGCGGCAAAACCGACAACTCGACCATCGAATTTACCCTGACCATCACCGCCGATGATCTCAACCGCATGATCAAGGAGCCGGAACACGCCGCGACGCTGGTGGGCACTTTGGATGCACCGTTGCTCTCGCCGCAGCCGCTGGTCGCCAGCAACGGCGTATTCAACCTGTTCGAGCAATATCAGGAGCAGGTGGGCGTGCGCCACATGAACTACGACATGAAGCTGACCGCCGAGGACGGCAGCGACTATTACTTCAGCGCCTTCAAGACCGTGCCCGAGGACAACGGCGTGCTGAACATCTGGCATGACACCAGCACCCTCTATGTCACGCTCTATCGCGGGCCGGACAAGACCGGCGCGGTGCTTGGCTCGGGGGTGATGCACATCCTGCCGGCGGACTTTGCCAAGCAGATGACCACCATGAAGGTGCTCAATGCCCGTAACGAACGCGAACGCCTCGAGGCCCTGGCGCGGTTCGGCAAGTTCTTTGCCGGCATCCTCTGGGAGAGCTACGGCGGGGTGTTCGCCGGCGATATCTACTTCAACCCGGATGCACCGCCGCGCATCAAACGGCCGCTGGACGCACCGGCGCCCACCGTGCATTTCTTCGAGACCGAAGACAACGTCCAACTGCGCCTGACCCGCTACCAGGCGGGCAGCAAAGGCCCGGTGATGCTGGTTCACGGCCTGGGCGTGGGCTCGAACATCTTTTCCACCGACACCATTCACACCAACCTGCTGGAGTACCTGTGCAAGCACGAGTACGACGTCTGGCTGCTGGATTTGCGGGTGAGCATCCTGTTGCCCGCCAGCAAGCATGAGTGGAATGGCGACCAGGTGGCCCAGTACGACTTCAAGGCCGCCATCGAGCAGATCCAGCAGGCGACCCTCGCCCGCGACGTGCAGTGCGTGGTGCATTGCTACGGTGCGACGACGTTCTTCATGTCGATGCTGGCGGGCCTGCAAGGCGTGCGCTCGGTGGTCTGCTCGCAGATCGCCGCCGACACGGTGGTTGCCACCGCCACCGGTCTGAAGGCCGGCCTGCACCTGCCGGGCATGCTCGACGCCATCGGCATCAAGTCCCTCACGGCCTACGCCGACACCAAGGAGAACTGGTTCAACAAGCTCTATGACAAAGCGCTGAATGGCTACGCCCGGATCGAGGCCCAGGGCTACTGCACCAACCCGGTCTGCCATCGCATTACCTTCATGTATGCGTCGCTGTACCGCCACGACACCCTCAACGAAACCCTGCACGACAACCTGCATGAACTGTTCGGCGAGTCGAACATGCACACCTTCGAGCACCTGGCGCTGATCGTGCGCAAGGGGCACCTGGTGGACTTCAAGGGCAACGACGTCTACATGCCGCATTTCGACCGGTTGAAGTTGCCGATCTGCTTCATCAGCGGCGCCGACAACCAGTGCTACCTGCCGCAAAGCACCCTCAAGACCTATGAGCGCCTGTGCGACATGCACGGTCCGCAACTGTTCAGTCGCCATGAGGTACCAGGCTACGGCCATATCGACTGCATCTTCGGCAAGGATGCGGTGGTGGATGTGTATCCGATCGTCCTTGAGCACCTGGAGAAGACTGCGCTCGGCTAGCCGGGATCGTTCCCACGCTCTGCGTGGGAATGCCGCCACGGACGCTCCGCGTCCGCTTTTATGACGCAGAGCGTCATGGGATGCATGCCCACGCAGAGCGTGGGCACGATCTGGGGAAATGCTATGAACACTTACATCCGCTGGTACCAACGCATCATCTGGGTCGGGATTGTCATGAACATGTTCTTCGCGATTCCGGCGCTGTTCGCGCCGGCGTTGCTGACGTCCATGCTCGGCCTGCCACCCGTGCTGTCCGATCCCTGGCTGGAAAACACCGGCATGTTGCTGGTGGGGATCAGCCTGTTCTATATGCCTTCGGGGTTCAACGCGCCGCGTTTCGTGGTGAATTCGTGGTTGTGCGTGCTCTCGCGGCTGGTGGCGGTGGTGTTCTGGATCTACCTGATCAACACCAACAACCAGGGGCCGTTGTTCGTGCCGATGCTGATGGGCGACCTGAGCATGTTCCTGATCCTGGGCGTGCTGCTGTACCTGGGCAGCCCGGTTGCCAATCGCCCGCTGGCCTTGATCTGCGCCGGTTGCCGGGAGTGGCGTGAAGGCTGGGCCCGGCACTGGCAGAGCCCGCGCTTCAGGACCGGCGCGTTGGTACTGGTGCTGGTGCTGGGCTTCATCGGCTACCAGACCTGGTACCAGATGATCCGCGAAGTGCCGCAACCGGACTTCGCTTCCGACGAAGACCATTACAAATACGCCGCCATCGGCCTCGGCATCGAGGCGCGGATTCCGTACTACCTGTTCGCCGTGCTGCCGCAGATGTGCCCGGAAAAAATGCCCAAGCCCGGCGGCTACGAAGTGTTCGGTTTCCTCTACGAGAACGGTAAGGACCTGCCCATCGGCATGGCCAAGCGGCAACTCGGTTACCCCACCGTGGAGCCGAACTGCGCCCTGTGCCACACCGGCTCCTACCGGGCCAACGCCACTGACGTCGCGGTGCCGGTCGCGAGCGCGCCGGCCAATACCTTGCAGCTACAGGCCTTCCAATGGTTCGCCTACGATTGCGCCAGCGACCCGAAATTCACCCCCGATGCGGTCATGGCCGCGATCAACGGCAAGTTCCAGCTGGGCTTCTGGGAGAAGCTGTACAACCGCTACCTGATCATCCCGATGGCCAAGAGCGCACTGCTCAAGCAGAAGCAGGCCTACGCCTGGCAGAAACTGCGCCCGGCCCAGGGACCGGGGCGAACCGACACTTTCAACCCGACCAAAATGGTGGTGTTCGGCTTCCCGGATGACTCCACCATCGGCACCGTGGACCTGCCCCAGGTCTGGAACCAGAAACCCCGCGAGTCGATGTACCTGCACTGGGACGGCAATAACAACAAGATCCACGAGCGCAACTACGCCGCCGCCATGGCCGTGGGCGCGACGCCGGAATCGGTGCTGCCGCCCAGCTTCAACCGCGTGACCAACTGGTTGCTGGGGCACAAGGCGCCGGCCTGGCCGTTCGCCCTGGACCAGGCGAAGGTGGCCCAGGGCAAGCCGATCTGGGAGAAAAACTGCGCCGGTTGCCACGACTTCGGCCGCACCGACACGGGCCAGGTCACCACCAACATCGATCAGCTGGGCACTGATCGCTATCGCCTCGATTCCTTCACCACCGGGCTGGTGACGGCGTTCCACGGCTTCAAGAAACCGCCGTTCGACTTCAACGCCTATCGCAAGACCCAGAGCTACAGCAACACCCCCACCGACGGCATCTGGCTGCGCGCCCCATACCTGCACAACGGCTCGGTGCCGACCCTGTGGGATCTGCTGCAACCGCCGGAACAGCGTCCGCAGGTGTTCTACACCGGCTCCGACATCTATGACCCGCAGAAGGTTGGCTTCATCACCAGCGGCGCGCAGATGAAGGCGTCGGCGGATTTCAAATACGACACCCGCCTGGAAGGCAATCACAACGGCGGTCACTTGTATGGCACGCAGCTGTCGGACACCGACAAACGGGCCCTGATCGAATTCATGAAGACCCTGTAGCCCAGGGCACTACGAAGGAGCGTCCACATGTCATTACTGCACCATTGGGAACATGAGTTCGACAAGGTCAAGGTCCGCCTGCACGGGTTGGTCACGCGGTTGGAAATGTCCTGGAAGAAACTGGTCAACGACCTGGAGCCCGAGGAGTTCCAGGCCATCGTCAAGCTGTTGCAGCGGGGCCACGACCAGGCCCAGCACGTGATCGACCATGGCGACCTGCCGGACGACGAGCCGGCCGTGCCATGGGAGTTGTCCCACGGCCTGTCGATCCTGAAGATCGGCAACGCCAAGCCCTTGCCACAAAGCGAGGACGAATTGCCGACCCGGGTGCTCAAGGACGGTACCTTGCTGGGTTGCCGCAAGTGGGAACTGCTGGACTTGTTGTGGAGCGAGGCGCTGCTCAAGTGGATCGAGAATCTGCGCCACCACGCGACGTTCGCCACCAACCCGGCGTTGGTGAAAATGGACAGCGACGTGGTGCTGGCCATCGCCGGCGACTGGGGCACCGGGCCGTTCGACAGCCACGCCCCGGCGGTCGCGGTGGCCAATCAGATGCAACTGGCCCAGGCTGATTTCACCATCCACCTGGGGGACGTCTATTACGCCGGTACCCATTCCCAGGAAGACGTCGACATGGTCGGCTGGCCCCAGGGCAAGCACGGTTCATTCACCCTCAACTCCAACCATGAGATGTACAGCGGCGCCCATGGCTATTTCAAGGAGCTGGCTGCGCGTTTTCCGGTGCAGCAGGGCACCAGTTATTTCGCCTTGTACAACGACGACTGGCTGGTGGTCGGCCTCGACAGCGCCTATGCCTCGGACGCCATGAACCTGTACATGGACGGCACCCTCAACACCCAGCAGATCGACTGGATGAAAAGCCTGCCCAAGCGCAAGAAGCTGATGGTGCTCAGTCATCACCAGGGGTTCGATATTTCCGGGCACAACAAGACCGCGCTGTACCAACCGGTGTGCGATGCGCTGGGGCGTGAGCCGGACTACTGGTACTGGGGTCACCTGCACAACGGCATCTGCTACGCCACCCAGGGCGGCTTGCATGCACGGTGCGCCGGGCATGGGGCGATTCCCTATGGCACCACCAGCGAGCTGAACGGGCATGCGCGGGTGTTGTGGTCGGAGACGAAACTGGCCGGGGATGAGGTGTACCCGGAGCGGGTGTTGAACGGGTATGTGAAGGTGCAGTTGAGCGGGGAGGAGATTATCGAGACGTTCTACGGGGAGGATGGGTCGGTGCGGTGGTGTTCGAAGTAATGGGTTGATAGCCAGGCCGCTATCGCGAGCAGGCTCGCTCCCACATGTGATCTTCGGTGCGCCAAAGATCCCCTGTGGGAGCGAGCAGGCTCGCGATGCTTTTTGCTTTTAGGCCTGGACCTTGATGCCCTTGAGGTACGGCGCAGGCTCGGCCCCCAGGTTGTTGAGCATGCGGCCGCTGTACCAGTCCACGAAGTTCACCACGCCGAACTCATAGGTCTTGGAGTACGGACCTGGCTGGTAGGCGGTGGAGTTGATACCGCGCTGGTTTTCTTCGGCCAGGCGACGGTCCTGGTCGTTGGTGGCGTCCCAGACTTCGCGCATGCGCGCCACGTCGTAGTCCACGCCTTCGACCGCGTCCTTGTGCACGATCCACTTGGTGGTGACCATGGTTTCCTGGGCACTGATCGGCCACACGGTGAACACGATGATGTGGTCGCCCATGCAGTGGTTCCACGAGTGCGGCAGGTGCAGGATGCGCATCGAGCCCAGGTCCGGGTTCTTGATGCGGCCCATCAGCTTGGCGCAGCCCTGTTTGCCGTCCATGGTCATCGACACGGTGCCCTTGAGCAGCGGCATGCGCACGATGCGGTTACGCAGGCCGAAGCTGGCGTGGGCGTAAGGAATCTTCTCGGCATCCCAGGCGGCAGCGGAAGCGGCCACGTGGTCCTTGAACGCCTGGTCGGCGCGTGGGTCGGTGACGTCGTCCCATTCCAGCAGGGTCTTGAGCAATTCGGGGTGCGAACCGCCGCAGTGGTAGCACTCGCGGTTGTTTTCCAGCACCAGTTTCCAGTTGGCCTTTTCCATCAAGGTGGTTTGCACCGCCACCTTGGTGTTTTCCATGTCGTAGGGTTCCATGTAATGGCTCAGTGTCGACAGGAAATCATCGATGGCCGGCGGGTTCTCCGCCAGGCTGATGAAGATGTAGCCACCGGCGGTCTTCACATTCACCGGCTTGAGGCCGTACTGCTTCATGTCGAAGTCGGCGCCCATTTCGGTGCCGGCGAACAACAGGCGCCCGTCCAGCTCGTAGGTCCACTGGTGGTAATGGCAGACCAGTTTGGCGACCTTGCCCTTTTCGCTGGTGCACAAGCGCGAACCACGGTGGCGGCAGACGTTGTGGAAGGCGTGGACCACGCCGTCGGCACCGCGGATCACGATGATCGGGTTCTTGCCCACTTGCAGGGTCAGGTAGTTGCCCTTGGCCGGGATCTCGCAGGTCATGCCGGCGATCAGCCATTCCTTCTGGAAGATCTCCTGCATGTCGATGTCGAACAGACGCTCGTCGCTATAGAATGGCTGCGGCAGCGAGTAGGTGCGCTCGCGTTCTTGCAACATCTGCACGGTGGCCTTGCGTGCGGGTTCCAGTGGATCGCCCAGGCTCAGGGTTGTGGTCACGTCCATCGTTGTATCCTCATGGCCATCTGTGTGGCCGGCGAAATATGGCTAATCGGTTGTGCTACGCAAGGCAGAAAACGTTGTTTGTCTGTTGAGGCGAGTGTGGGGCCGCGCAGGGGGCGAACCTTATCCATGGGCGACATGGCCCAATCTGTTCCCGACGCGCAAGCCCCGGTGGTTGGGGGCTGGTCGCGATAAGTATGTCAATGTCGCGAATAGGTAAACGACGCTTCCGAGCCCTGCGCACAATCGCCAACATGAAGGCCGACAGTCGGCCGTGGAGACCAGCATGTCCAATAATTTCCTGAACCCGGTCACGACCCAGACCTGGGCCAATGGCCGACATATCGTACGTTGCGTCAAAGTCATCCAGGAAACCTGGGATGTGCGCACGTTCTGCTTCATGGCCGACCAGCCGATCATGTTCTTTTTCAAGCCGGGGCAGTTTGTCACCCTGGAGCTGGAAATCGAAGGCCAGCCGATCATGCGCTCCTACACCATCTCCAGCTCGCCGTCGGTGCCCTACAGCTTTTCGGTGACCATCAAGCGTGTGCCGGGGGGTAAGGTCTCCAACTGGCTGCACGACACCCTGCACGAAGGCCAGGAGCTGGCGGTGCACGGGCCGGTGGGGCTGTTCAACGCCATCGACTTCTCCGCTCCGAAGGTGCTCTACCTCAGCGGCGGCGTCGGCATCACCCCGGTGATGTCCATGGCGCGCTGGTACTACGACACCAACGGCAACGTCGACATGGTGTTCATCCACAGCGCCCGTTCGCCCAAGGACATCATCTATCACCGCGAGCTGGAACACATGGCGTCGCGGATCGACAACTTCAGCCTGCACCTGATCTGCGAGAAACATGGCCTGGGCGAGCCCTGGGCCGGTTATCGCGGTTACCTGAACCACAAGATGCTGGAGCTGATGGCGCCGGACTTCATGGAGCGCGAAGTGTTCTGCTGCGGCCCGACGCCGTACATGAACGCGGTCAAGCGTCTGCTGGAAGCCGCCGGCTTCGACATGAAGCGTTACCACGAGGAATCCTTCGGTGCCACGCCACCGGAAGCCCGCGCTGATGCGGTGGAGCAGGCCGAACAGGCCGCCGATGCACCCGAGGTCGATGCCGCGGACCTGCACCTGGTGGAGTTCACCTCCTCCGGCAAGAGCATCCGCGTGGCGCCGGGAGAAACCGTCCACGCCGCCGCCGCCAAGCTCGGCATGATGATCCCCAAGGCCTGCGGCATGGGCATCTGCGGGACCTGTAAGGTGTTGAAGCTGGGCGGGGAAGTGGAGATGGACCACAACGGCGGGATCACCGAGGACGACGAGGCCGAAGGCTACATCCTGTCGTGCTGCAGCGTGCCGAAGGGGGATGTGCGGATCGAGTTTTGAGTCGATCGCATGGGGCGTGGCAGGTGTTCCGCTGATCGTTCCCACGCTCTGCGTGGGAATGCCGCCAGGGACGCTCCGCGTCCCAGCTCCCCAACCGTCTGCACGCTACCATCGTTGAATCTCGATCAAGCCTTCCATCCCCGCATAATTGCGCGCACTGGAATACCGCCAATGTTCCGGTAGTTCCACATACCCACGCTTCACCGGGTTGAAGTGGATGTAATCCAACTTTTGGCGCATGACCGTTTCGCTATGAATCTGCTCCGCATGTGAGCCTTCCTGCCAAAGCTGATACACCCGGTCCTTCTTGTGAGCGCGCTTGCTGAACCTCAGGCGTTGCAACGCTCGCTCTGCGCCTTTGCTCTGCAGGTCATCAATGATCTGGCGTGCCGTAAATGATTTGAACTGGCGCAAGCACTTGTTCAGGTTCGGTGCCTGGGCGATGAAATGCAGATGATTCTCCAGAACGACATAACCCAGCAGTTGCAGGTCCTGGTGGGCTTGCTGATAACGCCAGCAATCGAGCAGGTGATCGACGAGGTAGGGCCGTACAAACAGCGGCAGCCACTCCATGAGCGTGCAGGTGAGAAAGTGCGGTTTGTCAGGTTCGGTGATGACGTAGCGGCTCCGGCCCATGGGTTCATTCCTTTGTTGCGCGTGGAATGGTCATGTTGCAGTTGCCGATTCATGTCGTGATAGGCGAAAAGGGCACGTGGCCGGTGAGAATAGTCGACTCGTCTCAGAAGCCGAACGCGGAGCGTCCGTGGAGGCATTCCCACGCAGAGCGTGGGAACGATCTGTGTGCCTGAAGTTGCTTCAGGCGCTCATCACTTCCCGAATATCCGCCGCCAGTTCCCGCACTCGCGCCTCTTCGGTATCCCACGAGCACATGAAGCGGGCGCCGCCCTTGCCGATGAAGGTGTAGAAGCGCCAGCCGCGGGCGGTGAGGGCGACGATGGCCGGTTCCGAGAGTTGCAGGAACACGCCGTTGGCCTGGACCGGGAACATCAGTTCCACGCCGCGGATGTCGCTCACCAGTTGTGCCAGCAGTTGGGCGCAGTGGTTGGCGTGGCGGGCGTGTTTGAGCCAGGCGTCGTTTTGCAGCAGGCCGACCCAGGGGGCGGAGAGGAAGCGCATTTTCGACGCCAGTTGCCCGGCCTGTTTGCAGCGGTAGTCGAAGTCCACCGCCAGGTCGTGGTTGAAGAACAGGATGGCTTCACCCACCGCCATGCCGTTTTTCGTGCCGCCGAAGCACAGCACGTCCACGCCCACTTTCCAGGTCAGGTCTGCCGGCGAGCAGCCGAGGAAGGCGCAGGCATTGGAAAACCGCGCGCCGTCCATGTGCAGGTTCAGCCCCAGTTCCTTGCAGGTGGTGCTGATGGCGCGGATTTCGTCCGGGGTATAGACGCTGCCGACTTCCGTGGCCTGGGTCAGGGTCACGACCCGGGGCTTGGGGTAGTGGATGTCCTGGCGCTTGAGGGCAATTTCGCGGATCGAGTCAGGGGTCAGCTTGCCGTTTTCAGTGCGCGCCAACAGCAGTTTGGAACCGTTGGAGAAGAATTCCGGCGCGCCGCATTCGTCGGTTTCGACGTGGGCGGTTTCCGAGCAGATCACGCTGTGGTAACTCTGGCACAGCGAGGACAACGCCAGGGAATTGGCCGCCGTGCCGTTGAACGCGAAGAACACTTCGCAGTCGGTTTCGAACAGGGCGCGGAAATCATCGGCCGCCCGGTGGGTCCACTCATCATCGCCGTAGGCGCGTTGATGGCCCTGGTTGGCTTCTTCCATGGCCGCCCAGGCTTCGGGGCAAATGCCGGAATAGTTGTCGCTGGCAAACTGTTGACTCTTGTCGGTCATGGCCTTGCTCCTGGAGTAGAGGTCCTGGGTAAAGATCCCTGGCGGAAATTCCCGGGTGGGGAGTCCCTTTGGTTCGGCGTGTTTGAGTCCACAGCGCCGTGGTCTATGTTGGTGCGCACTTTACCCAAGATTAGCGGGGGAACACACCGGATGTTTCTGTCAGGAAATCACAAAGTCGCCGAGCCGCCGTGCACATGAACCGGCGCGACGGAGCGTTGGACCTGCTCAAATGGCTGGCTCTGTTGGCGATGGTGCTCGATCATCTGCGATATGTCGGTTTCTCCGCCGATTGGTTGTATGTGCCGGGGCGCCTGGCATTCCCGTGGTTCTGCCTGGCGATGGCGGCGAACCTGGCGCGGGATGGGGGTGCTGTCATGCCGTGGCGTTATCTGGGCTGGCTGTTGCTGTTCGGCGCGATCAGTGAAATTCCGTATCGATTGTTCATTCCCGACCCTTCTACGTTGAATGTATTGCCGACGCTGATCCTGGGCCTGCTGGTGGCGCGCGGCTGGCAGGCGCCGGGACGGGAGGCGCGGTGTCTGGCGGTGGCGGCATTGCTGCTGGCGGCACTGTGCTCTACACAGCTGATGTTCGGTTTCTTTGGTGTACTGCTGCCCCTGGCGATGTTGCTGGTGTTTCGACGGCCCTGGTATTTCGCCTTGCTGCCGGGGCTGGTGTGCCTGGCGGCCAATCAATGGCGCGTGCTTTATGGCGCCGCATGGCTGGGAAATGAGGTGGCGGTGGCTGGCATGCTGGCTTGCCTGTTTGCGCCAGGGCTCGGGCTGGTGCTTTTGCGCCAGGCGGGTGGTTTTCATCCGCCGGCGATGCGGCGTTGGGCGTATGCCCTGTATCCCGGGCACTTCCTGGCGTTGCTCGCAGTTCGCCAGGTACTTGCCTGACACCATAAAGGCCATAAAGCCTGCAAAAGTTTCCCTTCGGCGCTCCTTTGCGACACATGTCGTAAACGCGCCTTTGCGTGGCGTCCATAGGCATTTGACTTGCCTGCGCCAGCCATACCATCGCATCCAAAGGGCACTGTCGAAGGGGCAGTCCCTCACCAAGACAAAAAGGCGTATCGACGCCGCTGGGAGAGACGCGATGTTCAGCAAGCAAGACCAGATCCAAGGTTACGATGATGCACTGCTGGCGGCGATGAACGCCGAAGAGCAACGCCAGGAAGATCACATCGAACTGATCGCGTCAGAAAACTACACCAGCAAGCGTGTCATGCAGGCCCAGGGCAGCGGCCTGACCAACAAGTACGCCGAAGGCTATCCAGGCAAGCGCTACTACGGTGGCTGCGAGCACGTCGACAAGGTCGAAGCCCTGGCCATCGAGCGCGCCAAGCAACTGTTCGGTGCCGATTACGCCAACGTCCAGCCGCACTCCGGTTCTTCGGCCAACAGCGCCGTGTACCTGGCCCTGCTGCAGGCCGGCGACACCATCCTGGGCATGAGCCTGGCCCATGGCGGTCACCTGACCCACGGTGCCAAAGTGTCGTCCTCGGGCAAGCTCTACAACGCCGTGCAGTACGGCATCGACACCACCACCGGCCTGATCGACTACGACGAAGTCGAGCGCCTGGCGGTCGAGCACAAGCCGAAAATGATCGTTGCCGGTTTCTCGGCCTACTCCAAGACCCTGGATTTCCCGCGTTTCCGTGCAATCGCCGATAAGGTCGGTGCCTTGCTGTTCGTCGACATGGCCCACGTCGCTGGTCTGGTGGCTGCCGGTCTGTACCCGAACCCACTGCCTTACGCCGACGTGGTCACCACCACCACCCACAAGACCCTGCGTGGTCCACGTGGCGGCCTGATCCTGGCCAAGTCCAACGAAGAAATCGAGAAGAAGCTCAACGCCGCGGTATTCCCGGGCGCCCAGGGCGGCCCGCTGATGCACGTGATCGCTGGCAAGGCGGTGTGCTTCAAGGAAGCGCTGGAGCCTGGTTTCAAGGCCTATCAGCAGCAAGTGATCGAAAACGCCCAGGCCATGGCTGGCGTGTTCATCAAGCGCGGCTACGATGTAGTGTCCGGCGGCACCGATAACCACCTGTTCCTGGTCAGCCTGATCCGTCAGGGCCTGACCGGCAAGGACGCCGATGCCGCCCTGGGCCGCGCCCACATCACCGTCAACAAGAACGCCGTGCCGAACGACCCGCAGTCGCCATTCGTGACCTCGGGCCTGCGCATCGGTACTCCGGCGGTGACCACTCGCGGTTTCAAGGTTTCCCAGTGCGTCACGCTGGCCGGTTGGATCTGCGACATCCTCGACAACCTCGGCGACGCCGATGTCGAGGCCAATGTTGCCCAGCAAGTGGCAGCCCTGTGCGCGGACTTCCCGGTTTATCGCTGAGTCGGTTTTGGAGTAATGACTATGCAACGCTATTCGGGCTTCGGCCTCTTCAAGCACTCTCTCAGCCATCACGAAAACTGGCAGCGGATGTGGCGTACGCCGACGCCGAAAAAGGTCTACGACGTGGTCATCGTCGGCGGTGGCGGGCATGGTCTGGCGACCGCCTACTACCTGGCCAAGGAACACGGCATCACCAACGTGGCCGTGGTCGAGAAAGGTTACCTGGGCGGTGGTAACACCGCCCGTAACACCACCATCGTGCGCTCCAACTACCTGTGGGACGAATCGGCCCACCTGTACGAGCACGCGATGAAGCTCTGGGAAGGCCTGTCCCAGGACCTGAACTACAACGTGATGTTCTCCCAGCGCGGTGTGTACAACCTGTGCCACACCCTGCAGGACATCCGTGACTCCGAGCGTCGGGTCAACGCCAACCGCCTCAACGGCGTGGACGGCGAACTGCTCAACGCCAAGCAAGTGGCCGACGAGATTCCATATCTGGACTGCTCGAAGAACACCCGCTATCCGGTATTGGGTGCGACTGTCCAGCGTCGCGGCGGCGTGGCCCGTCACGATGCCGTGGCCTGGGGCTTTGCCCGGGCCGCCGACGCCTTGGGCGTGGACCTGATCCAGCAGACCGAAGTGATCGGTTTCCGCAAGGAAAACGGCGTGTGCATCGGCGTGGAAACCAACAAGGGTTTCATCGGCGCCAAGCGCGTCGGCGTCGTGACCGCCGGTAACTCGGGGCACATGGCCAAGCTGGCCGGCTTCCGCCTGCCGCTCGAGTCGCACCCGCTGCAAGCCCTGGTGTCCGAGCCGATCAAGCCGATCATCGACAGCGTGATCATGTCCAACGCCGTGCACGGCTACATCAGCCAGTCCGACAAGGGCGACCTGGTGATCGGTGCCGGTATCGACGGCTACAACGGCTACGGCCAGCGTGGTTCGTACCCGGTGATCGAACACACCGTCCAGGCCATCGTCGAGATGTTCCCGGTGCTCTCGCGGGTGCGCATGAACCGCCAGTGGGGCGGTATCGTCGACACCTCGCCGGACGCCTGCCCGATCATCTCCAAGACGCCGGTGCCGAACATGTTTTTCAACTGCGGTTGGGGTACCGGTGGCTTCAAGGCCACCCCAGGTTCGGGCAACGTGTTTGCCGCCAGCCTGGCCAAGGGGGAAATGCACCCGCTGGCCGCACCGTTTTCCATGGACCGTTTCCACAGCGGTGCACTGATCGACGAACACGGCGCTGCTGCCGTCGCCCACTAACAGGAGAAAAATCCTATGTTGCACATCTTCTGTCCTCATTGCGGCGAACTGCGCTCCGAAGAGGAATTCCATGCCGGCGGCCAGGCACACATCCCGCGCCCACTGGATCCGAACGGCTGCACCGACGAACAGTGGGGCGACTACATGTTCTTCCGCGACAACCCGCGCGGCTTGCACCATGAGCTGTGGATCCATGCCGCCGGTTGCCGTCAGTACTTCAACGCGACCCGTGACACCGTGAGCTACGAAATCCTGGAAACCTACAAGATCGGCCAAAAGCCGCAATTCACCAACAAGGCTGACAGTCCGAAAGCGGCCGCACAGGCTCTGGGAGAGAAGGTATGAGCCAGATCAATCGCCTGTCCAACGGCGGACGGATCGACCGCAGCAAAGTATTGAGCTTTACCTTCAACGGCCAGAGCTATAAAGGTTTCGAAGGCGATTCCCTGGCCGCTGCACTGTTGGCCAACGGTGTCGACATCATCGGCCGCAGCTTCAAGTACTCTCGTCCACGGGGCATTTTCGCCGCTGGCGCCGAAGAGCCGAACGCGGTGCTGCAGATCGGAGCCACCGAAGCCACGCAGATCCCTAACGTGCGTGCCACGCAACAGGCGCTGTACCAGGGCCTGGTCGCCTCCAGCACCAACGGTTGGCCGAGCGTGAACAACGACGTGATGGGTATTCTGGGTAAAGTCGGCGGCAAGATGATGCCACCGGGCTTCTACTACAAAACCTTCATGTACCCGCAATCGTTCTGGATGACTTACGAGAAGTACATCCGCAAGGCCGCGGGCCTGGGTCGCTCGCCGACCGAGAACGATCCGGACACCTACGACGCCATCAACCGTCACTGCGACGTGTTGGTGGTCGGTGCGGGCCCTGCCGGCCTGGCTGCCGCATTGGCTGCCGCACGTAGCGGTGCGCGCGTGATCCTGGCCGATGAGCAGGAGGAGTTCGGCGGTAGCCTGCTCGATACCCGTGAAAGCCTGGATGGCAAGCCGGCGACCGAATGGGTTGCCGCTGCGGTGGCTGAACTGCGCTCGCTGCCTGAAGTGGTGGTGCTGCCTCGCGCCACGGTGAACGGTTACCACGACCACAACTTCCTGACCATCCACGAGCGCCTGACCGACCACCTGGGTGATCGCGCGCCGATCGGGCAGGTGCGTCAGCGCATCAACCGCGTCCGCGCCAAGCGCGTGGTGCTGGCCACCGGTGCTTGCGAGCGTCCGCTGGTCTACGGTAACAACGACGTGCCGGGCAACATGCTGGCCGGTGCAGTCTCTACCTATGTACGTCGCTACGGCGTGGCACCGGGCAAGAAACTGGTGCTGAGCACCAACAACGACTACGCCTATCGCGTGGCCCTGGACTGGTTCGACGCCGGCCTGCAAGTGATCGCCATCGCCGACGCCCGCAGCAACCCGCGTGGTGCGCTGGTGGAAGAGGCGCGTGCCAAAGGCATCCGCATCCTCACCGGCAGCGCCGTGATCGAGGCCCGTGGCAGCAAGCGCGTCACCGCTGCCCGCGTTGCCGCGATCGACGTCCGTGCGCACAAGGTCACCAGCCCTGGCGAATGGCTCGATTGCGACCTGGTCGCCAGTTCCGGCGGCTACAGTCCGGTGGTCCATCTGGCTTCGCACCTGGGCAGCAGGCCGGTCTGGCGTGAAGACATCCTCGGTTTCGTACCGGGTGAAGCGCCGCAGAAGCGCGTATGCGTCGGCGGCGTGAATGGTGTCTACAGCCTCGGCGACACCCTGGCCGATGGTTTCGAGGGCGGTGTGCGCGCGGCCAGCGAAGCCGGTTTCAAAGCGGTGGAAGGCGTATTGCCCAAAGCCCTGAGCCGTCATGAAGAGCCAACCCTGGCGTTGTTCCAGGTGCCGCACGAAAAAGCCACCGCACGGGCACCGAAGCAATTCGTCGACCTGCAGAACGACGTCACCGCCGCCGCCATCGAACTCGCCACCCGCGAAGGCTTCGAGTCGGTGGAACACGTCAAGCGCTACACCGCACTGGGCTTCGGTACCGACCAGGGCAAGCTGGGCAACATCAACGGCCTGGCCATCGCGGCACGCTCGATGAACGTGAGCATTCCGCAGGTGGGCACCACCATGTTCCGTCCGAACTACACGCCGGTCACCTTCGGTGCGATCGCCGGCCGTAACTGCGGGCACATCTTCGAGCCGGTGCGCTTCACTGCGCTGCACGCCTGGCACTTGAAGAACGGAGCCGAGTTCGAAGACGTCGGCCAGTGGAAGCGCCCTTGGTACTTCCCGAAAAATGGCGAAGACCTGCATGCCGCGGTCAAGCGCGAATGCAAAGCCGTGCGCGACAGCGTCGGTTTGCTGGACGCCTCGACCCTGGGCAAGATCGACATCCAGGGTCCGGATGCCCGTGAGTTCCTCAACCGCATCTACACCAACGCCTGGACCAAGCTCGATGTGGGCAAGGCCCGCTACGGCCTGATGTGCAAGGAAGACGGCATGGTGTTCGACGACGGCGTGACCGCCTGCGTCGCCGACAACCATTTCATCATGACCACCACCACCGGCGGTGCGGCCCGTGTGCTGCAATGGCTGGAGATCTACCAGCAGACCGAATGGCCGGACCTGAAGGTGTACTTCACCTCGGTCACCGACCACTGGGCAACCATGACCCTGTCGGGGCCCAACAGCCGCAAGCTGCTGAGCGAAGTCACCGACATCGACCTGGATCGTGACGGCTTCCCGTTCATGACCTGGAAAGAAGGTCTGGTAGGCGGCGTACCGGCGCGGGTGTTCCGGATCTCGTTCACCGGTGAGCTGTCGTACGAAGTCAACGTGCAGGCCGACTACGCCATGGGCGTGCTCGAGAAGATCGTCGAGGCGGGCAAGAAGTACAACCTGACCCCGTACGGCACGGAAACCATGCACGTACTGCGGGCCGAGAAGGGCTTCATCATCGTCGGCCAGGACACTGACGGCTCGATGACCCCGGACGACCTGAACATGGGCTGGTGCGTAGGCCGTACCAAACCGTTCTCGTGGATCGGCTGGCGTGGCATGAACCGTGAAGATTGCGTGCGTGAGAACCGCAAGCAACTGGTGGGCCTCAAGCCGATCGACCCGAATGTCTGGCTGCCGGAAGGTGCGCAACTGGTCTTCAACCCCAAGCAGGCGATCCCGATGACCATGGTGGGTCACGTGACTTCCAGCTATGCACACAACTCCCTGGGCTATTCGTTCGCCATGGGTGTGGTCAAGGGCGGCTTGAAGCGTATCGGTGAGCGGGTCTTCTCGCCACAGGCCGATGGCAGCGTGATCGAGGCCGAGATCGTTTCTTCGGTGTTCTTCGATCCGAAGGGTGATCGGCAGAATATTTGATACCTGATCGTTCCCATGCTCTGCGTGGGAATGCATCCCGGGACGCTTTGCGTCCCAAAGCGGACGCAGAGCGTCCATGGCGGCATTCCCACGCAGAGCGTGGGAACGATCAATTCAAGAGACAGGTGCTATATGACAGCAGCCAATGTTTACCAACAACGCCCAACCACCGGGGCCAAAGCCGAGTCGTCGCTGCACCATGCCGACCTCGCCAGCCTGGTGGGCAAGGGTCGCAAGAACGCCGGCGTGACCGTGCGCGAGAAAAAACTCCTGGGCCACCTGACCATCCGTGGCGATGGCCACGATGCGGCATTTGCCGCGGGTGTGCACAAGGCCCTGGGCATCGAACTGCCAGGCGCGTTGAGCGTCATCGTCAAAGGCGAGACCAGCCTGCAATGGATGGGGCCGGATGAATGGCTGCTGGTCGTGCCGACCGGTGAAGAGTTCGCCGCCGAGAAGAAATTGCGTGAAGCCCTGGGCGACCTGCACATCCAGATCGTCAACGTCAGCGGCGGCCAGCAGATCCTCGAGCTGTCCGGCCCGAACGTGCGCGACGTGCTGATGAAATCCACCAGCTACGATGTACACCCAAGCAGCTTCCCGGTAGGCAAGGCCGTGGGCACGGTGTTCGCCAAGTCGCAACTGGTGATCCGCCACACTGCCGAAGACACCTGGGAACTGCTGATCCGTCGCAGCTTCTCCGATTACTGGTGGCTGTGGCTGCAGGATGCGTCGGCTGAGTATGGCTTGAGCGTGCAGGCCTGATTACACCGATGATCGTTCCCATGCTCCGCGTGGGAACACATCCCGGGACGCTCCGCGTCCCAAAAGCGGACGCAGAGCGTCCATGGCGGCATTCCCACGCAGAGCATGGGAACGATCAGAGGAGTATCACGAATGAGCCGCGCCCCAGACACATGGATTTTGACTGCCGATTGCCCCAGCGTGCTCGGCACGGTGGACGCGGTGACCCGCTTTCTGTTCGAGCAGGGCTGCTACGTCACCGAGCACCACTCCTTCGATGACCGGCTCTCGGCGCGTTTTTTCATTCGCGTGGAGTTCCGTCAGCCCGATGGCTTCGACGAGCAGGATTTTCGTGCCGGCCTGGCCGAGCGCGCCGAAGCCTTTGGCATGGTCTTCGAACTGACGCCGCCCAACTACCGGCCGAAAGTCGTGATCATGGTGTCCAAGGCCGATCACTGCCTCAACGACTTGCTCTACCGCCAGCGCATCGGCCAATTGTCCATGGACGTGGTCGCGGTGGTGTCCAATCACCCGGACCTCAAGCCGCTGGCCGACTGGCACCAGATTCCCTACTACCATTTCCCCCTGGACCCGAACGACAAGCCGGCCCAGGAGCGGCAGGTGTGGCAGGTGATCGAGGACACCGGCGCCGAACTGGTGATTCTCGCCCGCTACATGCAGGTGCTGTCGCCGGAGCTGTGTCGCAAGCTCGACGGCAAGGCGATCAACATCCACCACTCCCTGCTGCCTGGCTTCAAGGGCGCCAAACCGTATCACCAGGCCTACAACAAAGGCGTGAAGCTGGTCGGTGCCACGGCGCACTACATCAACAACGACCTGGACGAAGGCCCGATCATCGCCCAGGGCGTGGAAGTGGTGGACCACAGCCATTACCCCGAGGACCTGATCGCCAAGGGGCGGGATATCGAAGGGCTCACCCTGGCCCGGGCCGTGGGGTATCACATCGAAAGACGCGTGTTCCTGAACGCCAATCGCACTGTCGTTCTTTAGATGCTTGGCGGCGCTTTGAGGCCCGATGACGAGCAGTTCTTCTCTGATAATTCCAGTACTAATCCGAGCACAAACGCGCTGCCTGCCTGGGTGACGCAGTTCCACAAAAACAACAGCGAGGTGAAAGCATGTCTGGTAATCGTGGTGTCGTGTATCTCGGCAACGGCAAGGTCGAAGTACAGAAAATCGACTATCCAAAAATGCAGGACCCGCGTGGGAGGAAGATCGAGCACGGCGTCATCCTGCGCGTGGTATCGACCAACATCTGCGGCTCCGACCAGCACATGGTGCGCGGCCGTACCACCGCCCAGACCGGCCTGGTCCTGGGTCACGAGATCACCGGTGAAGTGATCGAGAAGGGCAGCGACGTCGAGAACCTGAAGATTGGTGATCTGGTGTCGGTGCCGTTCAACGTAGCGTGCGGTCGCTGCCGTTCCTGCAAGGAACAGCACACCGGCGTCTGCCTGACCGTCAACCCTGCTCGTGCCGGCGGCGCCTACGGTTACGTCGACATGGGCGACTGGACCGGTGGCCAGGCCGAATACGTGCTGGTGCCGTATGCCGACTTCAACCTGCTGAAGCTGCCGGACCGCGACAAGGCCATGGAAAAAATCCGTGACCTGACCTGCCTGTCCGACATCCTGCCTACCGGTTACCACGGTGCCGTGACTGCCGGCGTTGGTCCTGGCAGCACGGTGTACATCGCCGGTGCAGGTCCGGTTGGCCTGGCGGCGGCCGCTTCGGCGCGTCTGCTCGGTGCTGCGGTGGTGATCGTCGGTGACGTCAACTCCATCCGCCTGGCTCACGCCAAGGCGCAGGGTTTTGAAATTGTCGACCTGTCCACCGACACCCCGCTGCACGAGCAAATCGCCGCGCTGCTGGGCGAGCCTGAAGTCGATTGCGCCGTTGACTGCGTCGGCTTCGAAGCACGTGGCCACGGCCATGACGGCGTCAAGCACGAAGCCCCGGCCACCGTACTCAACTCCTTGATGCAAGTGACCCGTGTTGCCGGCAAGATCGGTATTCCTGGCCTGTACGTGACCGAAGATCCGGGTGCGGTCGATGCCGCCGCGAAGATCGGTGCCCTGAGCATCCGTTTCGGCCTCGGCTGGGCCAAGTCCCACAGCTTCCACACCGGCCAGACCCCGGTGATGAAGTACAACCGCGCGCTGATGCAGGCGATCATGTGGGACCGCATCAACATCGCGGACATCGTCGGCGTACAGGTCATCAGCCTGGACGACGCGCCGAAAGGCTACGGCGAGTTCGATGCCGGCGTACCGAAGAAATTCGTGATTGACCCGCACAAGATGTTCAGCGCGGCGTAAGGTTGGAAGCAAGACGGAAAAAGGGCGACAGTGATGTCGCCCTTTTTATTTGTATCGTTCGACCACCCATCAGATATGGATTCCTGGCTCACGGCTGGGTCGTTGTTGCCGTTTTGACCCGCTCGCAGAAGTCGGGGTAGAAACCCCAGACATTCGTGTCCCGACATTCCTGCTGGGCCTGGGCCAGCGCATCCCTGCCGAAGGTGAGGCTGCGGGGCATGCTGGCGAAGGTGGTGTAGCCATCCCTTTGGGTCTTGATCGCATCGAACCCCTGCATGTCGTAGACCAGTTCAACGTCGTCGTCGGCAAGGCGCCTGGCCTTGACCGTCACCTGGGTGTACTGCTGGCCCCCTGGTGCGTTATTGAGCGCCGCGAGCCCATGGCCGACGACGCGTAGCATGCGCGGGACCCAGCCTTCGTCGTTCTCGGTGGCTGCGTCCGGACGATAGGTGATGGTGAGTGTTTGCTGGTCGCGGGTCACCGAGGTCAGGGACGGGTCGTAGCGCTTGATGCGGTGCTCGATGGTCAGCCAGGTCTTCTGCTCTTCACTGACACCATCGGAAAACTTCGGGGTCAGGGGCCCCTTCTGGCATTCGTTGACACCCAGTGCGATAAGCATGCCCGCCAGGATGACCGCGAGGGTGGCGCCACCAATTTTTACGTCCATGGGCAAACTCTGCTGGGGGAGACGCACTGTACGGTATTTGCGCCCACCGTGAAATTCTTGTCACGGGATCAGAAAGTGGGCCCGGGGAACAATCGTCATGGGCCCCAGTCCAATCCACGATTTTGTGCCGCTCCTTATCGGGCGGCTTTTTAGTGGCTCAAGAGGACGTTCGCAATGAAGGTTTCACGCGGTTTCGCACTGTCTTGCCTGCTGTCGCTGGCGGCCGGTCCGGCCTTCGCGCAGTTCAGCCTCAGTGATGCGGCCAATGCGGTGGCGGCCATGCAGGGTGGTCAGGGCGAGGAGGGGAAAGGCGCCGTGGCCGCGGCACCGGAAGCCGCCGGGCTGCTGAACACGTTGGGCTCGGAGTTGAAGATCACGCCGGAGCAGGCCATCGGCGGTGCCGGTGCAATGCTGGGGCTGGCGAAGAACCGCCTCAGCGAGCCGCAGTTTTCCGAACTGAGCCAAAGCGTGCCAGGCCTGGACCAGATTGCCGGCAATAGCGCCATTGGCGGGCTCAATGGCCTGGGCGGCCTGCTCGGTGGCGGCTCGCAGAAGAATGCCTTGCTCGACGGCCTGTTGGGCAACGTCAAGGACACCAACGACTTGAACAACGCTTTCAGTGCGTTGGGCATGGACAGTGGCATGATCGGTCAGTTTGCCCCGGTGATCCTCCAGTACCTCGGCCAGCAAGGCGTGGCCAGCTCATTGCTGCAGAACCTCGGCGGTATCTGGGGCACCGGTGCCGGTATCTGATCAGCCGCGCCCGTCGAGCAAAGCGACGATGCGCCGGTCCTTTTCGGTCCAGAGCTGGTTGACCCAGTTCTGGACATGCTGGCGAAACAGCGAGTCGTTTTCGTAATCGCCTTGCCACAACGCCGGGTCCAACGGGCGGGTCTGGATGTCGATGATGACCCTGGGCACTGCGCCACTGATCAAGTCCCAGAACCCCGGAATCCGTTCCTGTGGATACACCACGGTCACATCCAGTATCGCGTCCAGTTGTTCGCCCATCGCTGCGAGCACGAACGCCACGCCACCGGCCTTGGGCTTGAGCAGATGGGCAAAGGGTGATTGCTGTTGCTGGCGTTTGGCAGCAGTAAAGCGCGTCCCTTCGAGGTAGTTCACCACGGTGACCGGCTGGCGCTTGAACAGCTCGCAGGCCGCCCGGGTGATTTCCAGGTCCTTGCCGGCCAGTTCCGGGTTCTTCGCCAGGAAAGCCTTGGTGTAGCGCTTCATGAACGGATAATCCAGCGCCCACCAGGCCAGCCCCAGGAACGGTACCCAGATCAGCTCTTTCTTGAGGAAAAACTTGAAGAATGGTGTGCGCCGGTTGAGGGTCTGGATGAGGGCGGGAATGTCCACCCAGGATTGATGGTTGCTGATGACCAGGTAAGACGTATCGCCACGCAGGCCTTCGCCGCCGCGAATGTCCCAACGGGTGGGGATGCACAGGGCGAAGATCAGTTTGTCGATCTCGGCCCAGGTTTCGGCGATCCACATCACCGCCCAGGAAGCATAGTCGCGAAGACGTCCGGGCAGGATCAGCTTGAGCAGCGCGAACACCATCAACGGCCCGAACAGCACCAGGGTGTTGAGCAACAGCAGCAGGGTGACGAAACAGCCGGTGAGCAGGCGGCGCATAAATGACTCTTGCAAACGGGTAGGCGGGCCATGATAAGCAGCTTCGGGCGGCAGGCCAAATCGCGGTTGAAAGAGCAACCTGTGGCGAGGGGATAAATCCCCTCGCCACAGGGATAGCGCTGGGCTGTATGTTTCCTTAATCCGTGGTATCGAGGTCAACCGAACGAATCCACCGCTCGCGGTCTAAAAAAACCACCCACACAGGAAGCCCAATTGCATGAAATCCATTCTCGCCCTGCTTTCCCTGGTGGCCCTTCCCGTGCTGGCCGCCGAACCGACCCTTTATGGGCGCTACGAATACATCGCGCTGCCGGAGATCGGCGGTGAGGTGCTCAAGGCCAAGATGGACACCGGGGCCCTGACCGCCTCGCTGTCGGCCAAGGACATTGAAACCTTTACCCGTGACGGTGAAGACTGGGTGCGGTTCCGCCTGGCGACCAAGGACGCGAGCAACAAGGTCTATGAACACAAGATCGCCCGTATCAGCAAGATCAAGACCCGTTCCGAAGAAGATGAGGAAGACGACGAAAAGATCGCCCCCACCAAGCGCCCGGTTGTGGATCTGGAGCTGTGCCTGGGTAACGTCAAGCGTACCGTCGAGGTCAACCTGACCGACCGCAGCAGCTTCAATTACCCACTGTTGATCGGCGCCAAGGCCCTGCGCGAATTTGGTGCGGCGGTGAATCCGGCCCGACGTTTCACGGCGGACAAGCCCGACTGCTGATTTCCCCGATTGACGTGCCCCGAGGCTTGGGGCACCGTTCCGGCAACTTTACTGTCGGGCTCGCAAGACATGCCTCATATTCTGATTGTCGAAGACGAAGCCGCCATCGCCGATACGCTGGTGTTTGCCCTGCAAGGGGAGGGCTTCGAGACCACTTGGGTGAGCCTTGGGGTCGCCGCGCTCGAGCACCAGAAAAACACTCCCGCGGACCTGATCATCCTCGATGTGGGCCTGCCGGATATCACTGGTTTCGAGACTTGCAAGAATCTCAGACGTTTCAGCGACGTTCCGGTCATTTTTCTGACAGCCCGGGATGGTGAGATCGACAGGGTCGTGGGCCTGGAGATCGGTGCCGACGATTACGTGGTCAAACCCTTCAGCCCCCGAGAGGTGGCGGCCAGGGTCCGGGCCATCCTCAAACGGGTAGCGCCAGCGCCACGACCGGCGGCGGAGCTGGGGACGGCGTTGTTCCAGGTGGACAGCGACCGGGTGCAGATCAACTATCGCGGTAAACCGCTGAACCTTACCCGCCACGAATTTCGTCTGCTGAACTGCCTGCTGGAGCAACCCGAACGGGTATTCAGCCGCGAACAACTGCTCGACGCCCTGGGCGTGGCCAGTGATGCCGGCTATGAGCGCAGCATCGACAGCCACATCAAGAGTGTGCGCGCCAAGCTGCGCCTGGTCAGGGCCGAGGCCGAACCGATCCAGACCCACCGTGGCCTCGGCTACAGCTACAGCCCGGGGCACAGCTGATGCCGTTGGGGATCCGCATCTTCCTGGTCTACCTGCTGTTCATCGGCTTGACCGGGTATTTCGTGCTCGGCACGGTGATTGAGCAGATCCGCCCCGGCGTGCGCCAGTCCACCGAGGAAACCCTGGTGGACACGGCCAACCTGATGGCCGAGATCCTGCGGGATGATTTCAAGGCCGGAACCCTTAACCAGAATCGCTGGCCACAGTTGCTCAAGGCCTATGGCGAGCGGCAACCGGCGGCGACGATCTGGGGCTTGCCGAAGAATCAGGTCAGCCATCGCATCTACGTCACCGATGCCAAGGGTATCGTGGTGCTTGATTCCAGTGGTGTGGCGGTGGGTCGGGACTACTCGCGCTGGAACGATGTCTACCTGACCTTGCGCGGCCAGTACGGCGCCCGCTCGAGCCGCAGCGTCGCGGATGATCCGAGCTCTTCGGTGATGCACGTCGGCGCGCCGATCCGCGACAACGGCCGGATCATCGGCGTGGTCACCGTGGCCAAGCCCAACAGCTCGCTGCAGCCTTATATCGACCGCACCGAACGACGGCTGCTGCTCTATGGCATCGGGTTGATCGGCCTGGGCCTGGTGCTGGGGGCGTTGCTGTCGTGGTGGCTCAGCTCGGCGCTACGCCGTTTGACCACTTATGCACAGGCCGTCAGCCAGGGGCAGCGGGTGGAAGTGCCACATTATCGCGGAGGGGAATTCGAGCAACTGGCGCACGCCCTGGAGCACATGCGCACGCAGCTCGAAGGCAAGGCTTACGTCGAACGTTACGTGCACACCCTGACGCACGAACTCAAGAGCCCGCTGGCGGCGATTCGCGGCGCCGCCGAGCTGCTGCAAAGCGACATGCCCGCTGCCCAGCACCAGCGCTTTGTCAGCAACATCGACAGTGAAAGCGTGCGTATGCAGCAACTGATCGAGCGTTTGCTCAACCTGGCCCAGGTCGAACAGCGCCAGGGGCTGGAAGAACAGGTCGCGGTGCCGCTGGCGGCGTTGCTGGATGAACTGCTGGAGGCCCGCAGCGGCTGGATCGAACGTCGGCAGTTGCGGATCGAGCGGCACATCGCCGCCGACCTGGCCCTGACCGGCGAGGCGTTTCTGTTGCGCCAAGCCTTGGGCAATCTGCTGGACAATGCCCTGGATTTCACTCCCGCCAACGGGGTGTTGCGCATCAGTGCCGGGCGCAGTGGCAATCGTGTCGAGATCCGCCTGTTCAACCAGGCCGAGCCGATTCCCGACTACGCCCTACCGCGCCTGAGCGAACGCTTCTACTCCCTGCCGCGCCCGGACAGCGGCCGCAAGAGCACCGGCCTGGGGCTCAATTTCGTGGAGGAAGTGGTGCAGTTGCATGAAGGGGAGTTTGGGATCGGCAATGTCGAGGGCGGGGTCGAGGTGGTGCTGCGGTTGCCTTGACGATGAGTTCTTCTTGAAGAACACCGTTGTGGCGAGGGGATTTATCCCCGTTCGACTGCGCAGCAGTCGCTTTCCAGGGAGCGCTTCGCACTCCAGCGGGAGCAAGCTCCCTCGCCACGGGTTTCCAGCCTGTGACAGATCAAGTCTCCACACAATCTCCACATTGCCCACATAAACAGCCCACACAGCGTCGCCAGACTCTCCCCATTCGAACAGGGAGAGCCCCACATGAACCGCAGCCTCGCCATAAAACTGGGCATGATCGCCCTATTGATTCTCTTGCTGATGATTCCGCTGTTGATGATCAACGGCCTCATCGACGAGCGCCAGGGCCTGCGCGATGGCGTGTTGGAGGAGATCGCCAGCAGCTCCAGCCACAGCCAGCAGCTCATCGGGCCGATGATTGTGGTGCCGTTTCGCAAGAACGTGCGGGTGTGGAATACCAACGAGAAGACCGGTGTCCGTTTCCTCGAAACCGTCGAGCAGAGCGGTGAGTTGTATTTCCTGCCGGAACAGTTCGAGCTCGACGGTCAGGTCCGGACCGAAACCCGTGCCCGGGGGATCTACGAGGCGCGGTTGTTCCATGCCGACAACCGGATCGATGGTCACTTCAAGGTGCCTGAGCGCTATGGCCTGGCGGCCAAGGATATAGCCGATTACCGCTTCGACGAACCGTACCTGAGCGTGGGCATCAGCGACATCCGTGGTATCGAGAATGCACTGACCCTGAAGCTCAACCAGCAGACGGTCGACTTCCTGCCCGGCTCGCGGGTCGGTTGGCTGGGGCAGGGGGTGCATGTGCCGTTGCCGATGGTCAACGCCCAGAACAGCGCCGACCTGATCTTCGGTTTCGACCTGAGCCTGCAAGGCACTGGCGAGTTGCAGATTCTGCCGGTGGGTAAAACCAGCAAAGTGCACTTGACCGCCGACTGGCCGCACCCGAGTTTCATCGGCAACTACTTGCCCATCAACCGCGACATCAATGAGAAGGGCTTCAGCGCCGACTGGCAGACCTCGTTCTTCTCGACCAACCTTGAAGAAGCGTTGCAGGACTGCGTATCGAGTGAGGGCTGTGAAACGTTCCGCAGTCGTGCCTTCGGCGTGAGCTTCATCGACCCGGTGGACCAGTACCTCAAGAGTGACCGGGCGATCAAATATGCATTGCTGTTCATCGCCCTGACCTTCGCCGGCTTCTTTCTGTTCGAAGTGCTCAAGAGCCTGGCGGTGCACCCGGTCCAATACGCCCTGGTGGGCGTGGCGCTGGCATTCTTCTACCTGTTGCTGCTGTCGCTGTCCGAGCATATCGGCTTTGCCCAGGCGTACCTGCTATCGGCCAGCGCCTGTGTGCTGTTGATCGGGTTCTATGTCTGCCATGTGCTGCGCAGCGTGAACCATGGCCTGGGCTTCTCGGCGGGGCTGGCGGCGCTGTATGCGTTGCTCTACGGCCTGTTGAGCGCTGAAGACTACGCACTGCTGATGGGTTCGCTGTTGCTGTTCGGCCTGCTGGGTGTGTTCATGGTGCTGACCCGCAAACTGGACTGGTACGGGGTCGGATCGAAGCCGGCGCCTGCCATGACCTTCGACCTGGGAGAGGTGAAATGAGCCGCTCGCTGGGGCTGCGGGAGGATCGGCGGGAGGGGGCGAGGCTGGTGGCGCTGATTGTCGGGTTGTTTCCTTTGGAACCGTGTCGGCCCTTTCGCGAGCAGGCTCCCACAGGGGCCGCGCGATCAAATGTGGGAGCGAGCCTGCTCGCAAATAGGCCGGTACCGCTGGCGAAGATCTAGATCCTGGGCACGGTAGCGACCATCGAAGGCCGCAAGCTCACCTCGGCAAACCACGCCGCCAGTTGCGGATGGGCCTTGCGCCATTCCAGGTCAGGATGGCGCAGGTCCAGGTAACCCAGGGCACAGGCGACGCTGATGGATGCCACGTCAAAATGGCAGGCCAGTTCGGCAATCGCCTCGGCCTCGAGCATGTCCAGGGCGCGGCGGATCTTGTCCCGTTGGGCATCGAGCCATTCGTCCCAGTGCTTCTCCACCGGGCGCAGGGCCGTTTCATAGCGGATCATCACCGCCGCATCCATGACCCCGTCGGCCAGGGAGGCCAGGGTCAGGCGTCGCCAGCGGGCTGCGCCGTCACGGGGGATCAGTGGGTTGCCGACGTGCTGGTGGTCGAGGTAGTCGAGGATGACACGGCTGTCGTGGATCACGCTGCCGTTGGCCAGGCGCAAGGCGGGGATCTTGCTCAGGGGATTATCGTCGATGAGGACCTGGTCCGGCTTGACGGGCGTGAGCTGGCTGAGTTGCAACCCCACGCGGTCCTGCTGGCCGGTTTCGTGCAGCAGCACCATGACTTTGCGAACGAAGGGCGAGGCGGGGTTGTGGAACAGCGTCATGCTGGGAACGGACATGGCAACGTCTCGATCAGGGGAGGATGTCGCGCAGCATAGCGCGTTCATCCAGGCGCAAGGCAGGGGCGACCGGGCCGCAACAGCCCGGTCTGTAGCTTGAATCAAGCGGCCGGTTGGAAGGCCTGCGGCTCCAGCGGTGCTGGCGTTGCCGGTTGTTGCTTGAGTTCCCGGGCGACGGTCCAGACGATGAATGCGGCAATCACGTCAAAAATCGCCAGCATCACGAACAGCGGGCTATAGCCGATTTTTGTCACCATCACGCCAAACAGCAGGGTGAAAGCCGCAGCGCCCAGGTAACCGAACATGCCACCCATGCCGGTGGCGGTAGCGACTTCATTCTTGCCGAACGAGTCGGAGGTGATGGCATACAACGCCCCGGACAGGGTCTGGTGGGCGAAGCCGCCGACGCACAGCAGGGCGATTGCCGTGTACGGACTGTCCACCAGGCCGATGCAGGCCGGGCCAACCATGCAGGATGCGCCGAACAGCAAGACCATCTTGCGCGAGGTGAACAACGACACCTTGCAGTATTTGTGGAAGAACGGGCTCAGGTAGCCGCCCAGCACACAGCCAAGGTCGGCGGCCAGGAACGGCAGCCAGGCGAACATCGCGATCTCCTTGATGTTCATGTGCCGCTCGGTCATCAGGTACAGCGGGATCCAGGCGTTGAAGGTCTGCCAGGCCGGCTCGGAGAGGATCCGGGCGCTGGCGATGGCGTAGAAGTTGCGGCTGGCGATGATCTTTTTCCAGCTGCCTTTTTTCGGGTTCGGTTCCTGGAAATGGGCTTCCTGGCCGCTGATGATGTAATCGCGTTCGGTGTCGCTCAGGCGCTTCTGGTCACGCGGGTGCTTGTAGAGGACCAGCCAGAGAAACGTCCAGGCGATGCCCAGGCCACCGACGATCAGGAACGCCAGTTCCCAGCCACTGTTCAGGATTGCCCAGACCACCAGCGGCGGTGCCAGCACGGCACCGATCGACGAGCCGATGTTGAACCAGCCGATGGCGACCGAACGTTCCTTGGCGGGAAACCATTCGGTCGAAGCCTTGACGGCGGCGGGCAGCCCGGCCGCTTCCGTCAGGCCCAGCAGGCCGCGGAAAAACGCCAGGCCTTGCCAGCCCGAGGCCATGGCTGCGGCGGCGCAGGCGATGGACCAGGCGAAGGCGAAAATGGCAAAACCCATCTTGGTGCCGATGGCATCGATGATGTAGCCGGCCACCGGCTGCATCAGCGCATAGCAGATCTGCCAGGCGACGACGATGTGGGAGTACTGCTCGGTGGAGATGCTCATTTCGCTCATCAGGGTCGGAGCGGCCACCGAGAGGGTATTGCGAGCCAGGTAGTTGACCATCAGGCCGGCCGTGACCAGGCCGACCATCCACCAGCGGATGCCTTTGATTTTCATCACTTCACCATCGATTATTTTTGGAGTTGGTGTCGCTGTTGTAGGTTGTCGTACAACATTCGCCTTTATATGAGTGCAAGGAATAATTTGTCAACAAATATGTCAAAGGTTGGGCGCTTTCTGGCACCCGAGGTGAGGTGGTCATCGTATGACTGGCAGTCGGAGGCCTGGACACTCGAGCGAATCAGCGGCGCGTAATCAATCCCCGCAGCGCCACGATGGAGGGGATGCCCAATCCCAGCCAGCTCACGGCGTCCCACAGGCCATCGCCGAGCAACGCGCTGAACAGCCCTGCGGCGCAAAGAGCGCCGATGGCCACGGGCATTGCGAAGACTTTCCAGAAACTCGACTGTCGAGGCTTCACGAGACGGCCTCCACGTCGACAGCCCCACGCCGGGTCGCTCTGCGCCGCACGATCCAAAGGTAAACGCCGCTGCCGAGGACGATGAGGGTCAGCACGTCCAGGGTCGCCCAGAAGATCTGCATCGGCCTGCCGCCGTAGTCGCCGAAGTGCAGCGGCAGGGACAGGCTCATCAGGTCCATGTACCACGGCCGTTCGGCCACGGCGGTGACTTCCAGAGTGCTGGCGTCGATGAGTACCGGTGTCAGCAGATGGGAGGTCAGGTGGGTACTGCCCTTCATGAACACGCCATAGTGGTGTGCGCTGGAAAACAAGGTGCCAGGGAAGGCAATGAAACTCGGCTCCATGCCGGGCGCGACGTCCCTGGCGATGTCCAGCAGGCGGGTGGCCGGTGCCAGTTGTGCCAGTGGCGCCGCGTGGCGGTAGGGTTCGACCATGGCACTGAGGCTGTCGTTGCGCCATGTGGCGATGATCAGGTCGGCGCAGGCGGCAATCACGCCGGTGACTCCCACCGTCAGCGCCCAGACCAGCGTGACCACGCCGATCAGGTTATGCAGGTCGAGCCAGCGCAGGCGTGGGGATTTGTCCTGGCGCACCGTGGCGAATTTCAATCGCCGCATGAACGGCAGGTACAGGACCACGCCGGACACGATGGCAATCACGAACAGCAACCCCATGAATGCCAGGAGCAATTTGCCTGGCAGCCCGGCGAACAGGTCCACATGCAGGCGCCGCATGACCATCATGAAGCCGCCATTGGCCGCAGGCGTCTCCAGGGCCTCGCCGGTACGGGCGTCGAGCATGAAGGTGTGGGAGGCATTGGGTTCGGTGCCCGGTGTCGGCGCCATGATGGTGAGGACACCGTTGGGCTCGTCCTCGTCCCAGCCAAAATACTGCACCACGTCACCCGGGCGATGGGCCTTGGCCTTTGCCACCAGTTGCTGAAGATCCAGCTGCGGCGTATCGGCGGGCATGTCCCGAAATTCCGGCGCATCGCCCAGCAGGTGCTCGATCTCGTGATGGAAAATCAGCGGCAACCCGGTGACTGCCAGCATCAGCAGGAACACGGTGCAGATCAGGCTGGACCACGTGTGGACGAAGGACCAGCGGCGGATGGTTTTGCTTTTCATGATGGGTCCGGATGCGGAAGGTTCATGCTGATGTAGCTAGGCCCAAGTTCAAGAATTATTGTGGCGAGGGGATAAATCCCCTCGCCACAAGTGCCCCTCAAAGATCTGCAAAGGCAAACCTGTTACCACTTGTAATTCACACTCGCGACCACGTTGCGTTGGTCGCCGTAGTAGCAATAGAAACCGTCGCAGGTGGAGAGGTAGTCCTTGTTGAAAATGTTCTTCGCGTCCACCGCCACCGATACCCCTTTGAGGGAACTGCTCACGCGCCCCAGGTCGTAATGGGCCGAGGCGTCGTAGACGGTGTAGGAGCCGACATGGCCCCAATCGGTGTTGGTGGTATTGCCGTAGGTGTCGCCGACATAGCGCACACCCGCGCCGACCCCGAAGCCATCGAGCGGGCCGTTGTGCCAGGTGTAGTCGGCCCACGCGGTGGCCTGGTTACGCGGCACCTGGGCCATGCGCTGGCCTTTCTCGGCTGCGGTGCCCTGGGTGATTTCGCTGTCGTTGTAGGTGTAGGAGCCGATCAGTTTCAGGTTGTCGGTGACGTCGCCGGAGGCTTCCAGTTCCAGGCCGCGTACCCGCACCTCACCGACCTGGCGAGTGATGCTGTTTTCAGTGACGGAGTTGTTTTTCTGGGTCAGGTCGAACACCGCCGCCGTCAGCAGGGTTTTGGTGCCGGGTGGCTGGTACTTGATACCCACTTCGTACTGTTCGCCTTCGGTCGGCTTGAACGCATCGGTGCTGTTGACGTTGGTACCGGCCGCCGCCTGGAAGGATTGGGCGAAGGAAATGTACGGTGTTACGCCGTTGTCGAAGACGTAACTCAATGCCGCGTTGCCGCTGAATTTCTTGTCGCGCTGGGTATTGGTGGCATCGTTCTGGTTGTGGAAGACAGTGCCGGTGTGAATCCAGTCCTCACGACCGCCGAGGGTCAGGCGCCAGTTGTCCAGAGCTATCTGGTCCTGGACGTAGAGGCCGGTCTGCTGGGTCTTCTGGTTGTAGTCATACATGGTGAAGTACTGGACGTTGGAAAAATCCTGCCCATAGATTGGGTTGTTGATGTTGGTGGTCGGGACGCCCGTGGAACCCCATTTCCAGCGCGAATTGCTGTTGGAGCGCTGATGGTCCAGGCCAAGCAACAGCGTGTGGTCCAGGGCGCCGGTCTGGAAGTCCGCCTGGAAATTGTTGTCCACGGCGAACTGGCTGATGTCTTCGTCAACGATACCGGCGCTGCGCTTGACGGTGCCGTCGGCGCTCACGGCTTCGTCGGGCCCCGCCGGGAAGAACGATCCGCCCGCAGTGAGACCCTGGAATTCCAGGTCGCTCTTGGTGTAGCGCAGGTTCTGGCGGAACTGCCAGGTGTCGTTGAAGCGATGTTCAAAGGCATAGCCGAGGGCGTAGTAGGTGCGGTCGTAGAATTCCCAGTCCGGATCGCCGAGGTTCTTGTGGTGGGAAATCCTGCCGGCCGGCGACGCCAGTTTGGTGCCCTGCAATGGCAGGAATTGCCCGGTGATGCCGGTGTCGTCGCGGGTGTACTGGGACAGCAAGGTCAGGCGGGTGTCGTCATTGATGTTCCAGGTCAGGCTCGGGGCGATGTTGTAGCGCTTGTCCGGGATGTGATCGACCTGGGCATTGCTGTCGCGCACGGTGCCGCTGAGCCGATAGAGGAACTGACCTTCGTCATCGATGTTGCCGGTGCTGTCGAAGTTGATCTGTTTGTGTTCGTAGCTGCCGGCCTGCAACTCGACTTCGTGGCTGCTCTCGGCTTGCGGGCGCCGGCTGACCATGTCGAGCATGCCGCCGGGTGGCGTCTGGCCGTAGACCGACGATGCCGGGCCGCGCAGCACGGCGATGCGCTCCAGGTTCCAGGGCTCGATTTTCGGCGTGATGTAGTTGCCCTTGGGCAGCGGCAGGCCATCGAGGAACTGGGTCGGCACGAAACCGCGCACCAGCAGCCAGTCGTTACGCGAGTCCGAGCCGTAGCCGCTGCTCTGCACCCCGGCGGTGTAGCGCAGGGCGTCGTTGAGGTTGAGGACCGAGCGATCCTCCATTTGCTGGCGCGTCACCACCGAGACCGAGCGCGGCAGTTCGACGATCGGCGTATCGGTCTTGGTGCCCGCGGCGGTGCGGGTGGCCGCATAGCTCTCGCTCGGACCCCAGGCGCTTTCGCTCAGGCCGGCGCCGATCACGCTGGTTTCCGGCAGGGCCATGACACCTTCGGGTATCGCCACCAGGCTGTAGGTGCCAGTGCCGCTCTGTTGCAGTTGCAAACCGGTGCCGCGCAGGGCTTCACGCAATGCGCCCGTGGCATCGAACTGGCCCTGGACCGGGGCCGAGGTTTTGCCTGCGGCCAGCGCTGGATTCAGGCTCAGGGCGAGGCCGGCCTGGCTGGCGATCTGGTTCAGGGTGCTGGCCAGTGACGCGACGGGCAGGTTGTAAGTGCGCACGCTGGACGCCTGCTCGGCCGCCAGCAGCGGGCCGCTGACCAACGGGACGGTAAGGACGATGGCGATGGCCAACAGGCTGGGGCGCAACAAGGTGTCTAGCGGGCGGGACATACGCGGCTCCTGAATGAAAATATTTCTCAATTGCCTGGATGCCGGATGAAAATTGAAAAGTGATAGGGGGGGATGAAAATAATCTGGATTCAGGATTCAGGATTCAGGATTCAGGATTCAGGATTCAGGATTCAGGATTCAGGATTCAGGATTCAGATCGGAAGACCAGCTCCATTTTTTGCGGGGCTGATGGCCCCTTCGCGAGCAGGCTCGCTCCCACAATGGATCTGCGCACACCCATCAATGTGGGAGCGAGCCTGCTCGCGAAGGCGATCTCACGGGTATCCATCTATCGGGCCTTGGTTTCGGTCCGGGGTTGCACCACCACCCACCACCGCGTGCGATGCTCGATCTGCACCGGCAAGGTCGGCAGCAACGCGCTCAGGGCCAGGTCGGTGTCGTGCAGCGGGAAGCTGCCGGTGATGCGCAAGTCCGCCACGTTTGGCTCGACGCCCAGGTAGCCGCGCCGATAGCGCCCCAGCTCATGCACCAGATCTTCAAGGCGCGCGTTGTCTACCACCAGCATGCCCCGGGTCCAGGCATCGGCGCCGGGGCTCAGGGCCAGGGTGGGGCCGAGGCCGTCACGGCGCATCAGCACTTGCTGGCCTTCGCGCAAGATCTGTTCTTGTTCCGTCGCCTGCGGATGGGCGGCTACGGCGGATTTCAACACGCTCAGGCGAGTGCCGTCGTCCTCGCGCTTGACCAGGAACCGTGTGCCCAAGGCACGCAGGCTGCCTTCGCGGGTTTCAACGATGAACGGACGCGGGTCGTTGTGGCCGGTCTCCACCAGGATCTCGCCTTCCTGGAGCACAACGCGGCGTTGTTTTTCGTCGAAACGCACGTCGAGGGCACTGTGGGTGTTGAGGTTGATCAGCGTGCCGTCGGCCAGGCGCAGGGTGCGCTGCTCGCCGGTGGCGGTGCGTTGATCGGCCAGCCAGTAGTCCAGCGGCAGGTAACGTTCACCGGCAAACAATGCCAGGCCGATGACCGCGACAATACTGGCCAGGCCGCTGCCCACCTTGCGTAGCCGGCGTCGGATACTCACCCGCGATTGCAACAGCGCGGCCCGCGCCGGTCCGTTGGCGACGCTGAAGCGCTGGTCGAGCATGCCCAACTGTCGCCAGGCCCGGGCATGTTCTTCGTCGGCGGCGTGCCAGCGGGCGAACGCTTCGCGCTCCTGGGTGCTGGCGCTGCCGGCGTCCAGCGACAACTGCCAGGCAATGGCGGCATCCAGTACGCCGGCCGAGACCGGTCTGGAAGGGGCCGGGCTCATGTCGGCTCCCCATAGAGTGCGATGTAGCACTGTCGGATGCCCTGGGCCAGATACTGGCGCACCCGCGGCACCGAAACCCCCAGGCGCCTGGCGATTTCGGCGTGGCCGAGGCCGTCGAGCCGGTTGTACAGGAACGCGGCGCGGGCCTTGCTCGACAGCTTGCCGAGCAGGCGATCGATCTGCCTGAGGTCTTCGAGGATCAATTGCTGTTCTTCCAGCGACGGCTGTTCGCCTTCGGGAATCAGCATCAGTTCGGTGAGGTAAGCCTGCTCCAGGGCTGCCCGACGGAAATAGTCGAACAACAGGCCTTTGGCGATGGCCACCAGGAATGCCCGGGGCTCGCGGGGTGTCGTCAGTTCATCACGGCCGAGCAGGCGCACGAACGTGTCCTGGCTCAAATCCTCGGCCCGTTGTGGGCAGGCCACATTGCGCCGCAACCAGGCCAATAGCCAACCGCGATGGTCACGGTACAACGCACCAACCAGATCGTTGTGGGGGCTAGGAACTGACGACACGGAGCATCACCGATGTTTTAAGTAACGAGAATTGTTCGCGATTGTGGCAGAGGCGGGGGCGGGAATGCAATTGGTCTGGTCGGGATGATCGAGTTTGGAAACTGTGGGAGCGAGCCTGCTCGCGATAGCAGTCTGTCATTCAACCTTGATGTCGACTGATATACCGCTGTCGCGAGCAGGCTCCCACAGGGTAGGGTGTTCATCGCCAGGGGAATTCAGATCGAAGGCGCCTGCTGCCGCCGCTTCCACTGCCCCAGGCACTGTTGCAGGTTGAGTGGGCTGTGGATCTGTTGCTGGCGGGCGCGACTGAACAGGATCAATGCCAGCTCGGCCGTGGCCAGGGCGTCGGCGTTGGCGTTGTGACGATCGACGACTTGCAGCTTGAACGCGTCGATCCAGTCGTCCAGGCCCGCCTTGCGTAACCCTGCCTGGGGGCAGAGCATCGGCGCCAGGTCGGCGACGTCGAGGAACGGGTGCTGCAAGCGATAGCCCAGGTAGTCTTTCAGTGCGCGTCCGAGCATGTGGGCATCGAAGGGCGCATGGAAGGCCAGCAGCGGGCTGTCGCCGACGAATTCCATGAACCCCAACAGTGCTTCGGCCGGGTCGCTGCCGGCGGCGATTGCGCTCGGTGCCAGGCCATGAATCAACACACTCGGTCCGAGCTTCTGCTTTTCGCATTGCAAGGTGCGCTCGAACTGTTGGCTGAAATCGATAGCGCCGTCTTCGATCACCACCGCGCCGATGGACAGCACCTGATCCTTGTTCAGATTCAGGCCGGTGGTTTCCAGGTCCACCACGACCCAGCGCTGCTCCCGCAAACTGCGCTCATCCAGGGGCGAGGGCGGTGACAGCTTGTCCAGGCGTCGCTGCAACGCGTCCGGCAACGTCGGCTGAGCCGGGCGCAACCAGGAAAACAGGTTCATAGCTGATACCTCAACGTCAGGCTGCTTTGCAGGCGTTGGGCCTGGCGCAGGGATTCACGCAGGATCCGTCGATCCAGGTGATTGAGGCTGTCGGGGTCGACGCGGTTGGAATAGGGCAGGTTCTCCCGGGTCTGCAATTGGTGTTGCTGCATACGGGTCTGCTGGATGAAGTGGTAGGCCTCTTCATAGGCTGCGCCATCCAGGGGTTCGATCACTTCCCTGGCGACCAGTTGCCGTAGGCGTTCGAGGGTGTTGTTGGCCTCGATGCCGTTGGCCAGCGCCAGCAGGCGGGCGCCGTCGACAAAAGGCGTCAGGCCCTGCACTTTCAAATCCAGGGTGGCCTTCTCGCCGTTCTTGCGGCTCAGCACGAAATCCCGGAAACGCCCGACCGGCGGACGATGACGCAGTGCATTCTCGGCCATCATGCGCTGGAACAGACGGTTGTCGCCCACCTGATCGAGGATCTGCCGGCGCAACTGCTCGCAGCCTTGCTCATCGCCCCAGACCACCCGCAGGTCGAAGTAGATGCTCGAGCCCAGCAGGTTTTCCGGCGTCGCTTCGCGAATGAACGCGGCAAAGCGCCGGGACCATTCGGCGCGGGACAGGCACAGCTCCGGGTTGCCGGCCATGATGTTGCCCTTGCACAACGTGAAGCCGCACAGCGCCAGGCTCTGGTTGATCTGTTGGGCGATGGGTAGCAGCAGGCCGCGGATCTGCGCCGCATGGGCCGCATCCCGGGCCTCGAACAGGATGCCGTTGTCCTGGTCGGTGTGCAGCGTCTGCTCGCGCCGGCCTTCACTGCCGAAGCACAGCCAACTGAACGGCACCCCCGGATCGCCTTTCTCCGCCAGGGTCAACTCGATGACCCGGCTCACGGTGTGGTCGTTGAGCAGGGTGATGATGTGGGTGATCTGGGTCGACGACGCGCCATGGGCCAGCATGCGTTCCACCAGTTGGCCGATTTCGCCCCGCAGGACCACCAGATTTTCCACCCGGGGGGCGCTGCGAATGGTCCGGGCCAGGTGCACCAGGTCGACTCGCTGCAGGGAAAACAGATCGCGTTCCGACACCACGCCACACAGACGCTGTTCCTTGACCAGGCAGACATGGGCAATGTGGCGCTCGGTCATGGCGATGGCCGCGTCGAAGGCGCTGTGGTCCGGCGAAAGAAAAAACGGTGCCTGGGTCATGTGCGCCGCGATGGCCTGGGAAAAATCCCCGGAACCGTCGGCCACCACATGCCGGAGGTCGCGCAGGGTAAAAATCCCCAGGGGCGCCTTGTGGTCGTCCACCACCACGATGCTGCCGACCTGCTGTTCGTGCATCAGCTTCACGGCTTCGCGCAGGGGTGTGTCAGGGCCGCAACTCACCGGATGCCGCATCGCCAACTCACCCAGCCGCGTGTTCAGGGAATATTGAGTACCGAGGGTCTGCGCGGATTTTTGCTGGACCTGCTGGTTGACCTGGTCGAGCAGGCTGCTGACCCCGCGCAGGGCGAAATCGCGAAACGGGCCGGACAAAGCGAACAACTTGATGAAGGCCTGCTTGTTCAATTGCAGGCAGAACGTGTCCTCGCCGGCCCGGTGCTCGGTGCGCGTGGCCCTTTCCCCCAGCAAGGCGGCGAGGGGAAAGCATTCGCCGGTGGTGATTTCGAAAGTGGTCTCGGTGCCACCCTTGGCCGAATGCGGGCGTTCACCCACCACCCGGCCCTGCTTGACGACGTAGAAGTGTTCCACCGGACCGTCGGCCGGTTTGATGATGGTTTCGCCCGGAGCGTAGAAGCGCAGCAGGCATTGTTCGACCAGATAGGCCAGGTGAGCATTTTCCATCTGGTTGAACGGGGGAAAGCGCTGAAGAAACTGCAGCGTCCCCTGGATGTTCTGCAACACTGCGGTTTTCCCTGCCTGGATGAAGGCGTCCGCTTTTTTCATAACCATTGCGCAATCTTTTTTGAATTGTTGTGGTCGGATCTGTTCCCCATGGTCGACCTCTGAAGGGGGAGTGCCCATTGGACGTAAGTCTAGGTTCCTGCAAAGGGGCTGGACCTGCGGAAAAGTCCGGCGCGAGGCCTTGAAAAAATCTTCACTGAATTTTCTTGGAAAAAAATCCGACGAAGTGCACATTGAAGCGCTGCCGAACGATGTCTGACCACTGTGCCAGGGGATCGATTTAAGAACATAGAGAGCACCATGTCCGACCACGATATTTTGAGTGACGCCGAGCGCGAAGCGTTGAGTGCCGTCATGCTGGAGCCTGATCTGCCGCCGCAGCGGGTCTTGATCGTCGATGACGACAAGGACGCCCGCGAGCTGCTGTCGGAAATCCTGGCGTTGGACGGTATCCACTGCATGACCGCCGCCAGTGGCGAAACTGCGCTCAAGATGCTGGAAACCAAGCCGTCGATCGGCCTGCTGATCACTGACCTGCGCATGGGCAATGTCGATGGCCTGGAGCTGATCCGCCTGATCCGCGAGTCGGAGCGGGCCGCGCTGCCGATCATCATCGTGTCCGGCGACGCCGACGTGAAGGACGCCATCGAGGCGATGCACCTGAGCGTGGTGGACTTTTTGCTCAAACCCATCGATACGGAGAAGTTGCTGGGGCTGGTCAAGCGCGAGTTGGGGATGGATCTCTAGCCTGTAGCGATCGTTCCCACGCTCCGCGTGGGAATGCAGCCTGGGACGCTCCGCGTCCCGAAGAGCCGAACGCGGAGCGTCCGTTGCGGCATCCCCACGCGGAGCGTGGGGACGATCGGTCTGCACGGCAAACAAAAAAGGCCCTGATCGCAAGATCAGGGCCTTCCTCATTTATCGCTACCGCTCAATCACAACCCATTGGCTGCCTTGAACTCGCGACGACGACGGTGCAGCACCGGCTCGGTGTAGCCGTTGGGCTGCCGGGTGCCTTCGATCACCAGCTCGACCGCTGCCTGGAAGGCGATATTGCGGTCGAAGTCCGGTGCCAGCGGACGGTACAGCGGGTCGCTGGCGTTCTGGCGATCCACCACTGGCGCCATGCGCTTGAGGCTTTCCATCACCTGATCCTGCGTGACGATGCCGTGGCGCAGCCAGTTGGCGATATGCTGGCTGGAGATGCGCAGCGTCGCACGGTCTTCCATCAGGCCGATGTCGTTGATGTCCGGCACCTTGGAGCAACCGACGCCCTGGTCGATCCAGCGCACCACGTAGCCGAGGATGCCCTGGGCATTGTTGTCCAACTCGTTCTTGATCTGCTCCGGCGTCCAGCCCGGGTTGACCGCCAGCGGGATGGTCAGGATGTCATCCACCGAGGCGCGGGTCCGCTTGGCCAGTTCGGCCTGGCGGGCGAACACATCGACCTTGTGGTAATGCAGCGCATGCAACGCGGCAGCGGTCGGCGATGGAACCCATGCGGTGTTGGCGCCGGCCATCGGATGGGCGATTTTCTGCTCGAGCATCGCCGCCATCAGGTCCGGCATGGCCCACATACCCTTGCCGATCTGCGCACGGCCTTGCAGGCCGGTGCTCAGGCCGATGTCGACGTTCCAGTTTTCGTAGGCGGCGATCCACTTCTCGGCTTTCATGTCGGCCTTGCGCACCATCGGCCCGGCTTCCATCGAGGTGTGGATTTCGTCGCCGGTGCGGTCCAGGAATCCGGTGTTGATGAACACCACGCGCTCGCTGGCGGCCTTGATGCAGGCCTTGAGGTTGACCGTGGTCCGGCGCTCCTCGTCCATGATCCCGACCTTGAGGGTGTTGCGCGGCAGGTTCAGCACGTCTTCGACGCGACCGAACAGTTCGTTGGTGAACGCGGCTTCTTCCGGGCCGTGCATCTTCGGCTTGACGATGTACACCGAGCCGGTACGGCTGTTGCGGCGCGAGGTGTTGCCGTTGAGGCTATGGATCGCCGCCAGGCTGGTGACCAGGCCATCGAGGATGCCTTCCGGCACTTCGTTGCCGTCTTTGTCGAGGATCGCGTCGATGGTCATCAGGTGACCGACGTTGCGCACGAACAACAGCGAGCGACCGTGCAGCGTCAGGCTCGAACCGTCGACGGCGGTGTACGCGCGGTCGGGGTTCATGGTGCGGGTAAACGTCTGACCGCCCTTGGCGACCTGTTCCGACAGATCGCCTTTCATCAGGCCGAGCCAGTTGCGGTAGATCACCACCTTGTCATCGGCATCGACGGCGGCGACCGAGTCTTCGCAGTCCATGATGGTGGTCAGTGCGGCTTCCATCAGGATGTCTTTGACGCCGGCGGCGTCGGTCTGGCCGACCGGAGTGCTGGCATCGACCTGGATTTCGAAATGCAGGCCGTTGTGCTTCAGCAGAACCGCGGTGGGGGCCGAGGCGTCGCCCTGGAAGCCGATCAGTTGGGCATCGTCACGCAGGCCGCTGTTGCTGCCGCCCTTGAGTGCGACCACCAGTTTGCCGTCGACGATCTTGTAGGCGGTGGAATCGACGTGGGAACCGGCTGCCAGGGGCGCCGCTTCGTCGAGGAAGGCGCGGGCGAAGGCAATGACCTTGTCGCCACGAACCTTGTTGTAGCCTTTGCCCTTCTCCGCGCCATCGGCTTCGCTGATGGCGTCGGTGCCGTACAGTGCGTCGTACAACGAACCCCAGCGGGCGTTCGAGGCGTTGAGAGCGAAACGGGCATTCATCACCGGCACTACCAACTGCGGGCCGGCCATGCGGGCGATTTCGTCATCGACGTTTTGGGTCGTAGCCTGGAAATCCGCCGCTTCTGGCAGCAGGTATCCAATGTCTTGCAGGAAGGCTTTGTAAGCCACGGCATCAAAGGCCTGGCCGGCCTTCGACTGGTGCCAGGCATCGATCCGAGCCTGGAAATCATCGCGTTTGGCGAGTAGGGCTTTGTTCTTCGGCGCCAGGTCGTGGATGACCTTGTCGGCACCGGCCCAGAACTGGTCGGCGGTCAGACCGGTACCGGGAATGGCTTCGTTGTTCACGAAGTCGAACAGGACTTTGGCGACCCGAAGGCCACCGACTTGAACGTGTTCAGTCATTGCTTGCCTCACTCTGCTCAGCTATTTCGCTTTTCAGCTCTTCGATTTTGACAATGAAGCCTTTGGACATTTAAACCACAAACCCCGGTACCAGTACATGCCATCGCTGGCGGCTGGGTGGGACCTATCATGGGCGTTAAGCCTTGCTGACGGGGCTTTCAGGGATGCGACTGCGCCTTAAGCAGACATCGGTCCAACATTATGTAGTGCGCGCTGCGGCATACTACATGAACGGTTGCGGTTGTGAAAATTAGACTAATTGCGTCGTTCCGCGACCGACTAAAGCAGTACAGTCACGACGAGAGACAGGATGTTCTCAAAAAATATAGGGATTGTTCCAGATAAATATAATGACTTGTACACGATTGTTGGCTTGGGGATCGAGAAATGAACAGAAGCGACCGCCGGGCGTAGGAGCTGTCGAGTGCAACGAGGCTGCGATCTTTCCACTACCAATTGAGTCAAGAGCGGAAATCAAAATCAAAATATCGCAGCCTCGTTGCACTCGACAGCTCCTGCACAGCTCCTACACAGCACCTACACACAGCGCCTGCCACAGGATTTTTGTGCACTGCCTATACTCTTTCTTCCATCACAAGAGGGCTGCGCCATGGACCATCTCGTCATCACCGTTTTCGCCCCGGACAAACCCGGGCAGGTCGAGCGCATCGCCCAATGCATTGCCGAGCACGGCGGTAACTGGCTGGAAAGCCGCATGTCGCATCTGGCCGGGCAATTTGCCGGGATACTGCGCCTCGGTGTCCCGGCCGAATCCCATGAAGAGCTGATCGAAGCCTTGCAGGGGCTGTCGAGCCACGGCATTCGCGTGCTCATCGCGGAGAGCACGATCGAGGAGTCTTGCAGTTGGAAACCGATCGCCATGGAGCTTGTGGGTAACGACCGTCCCGGCATCGTGCGGGACATCACCCGGTTGTTGAGTGAGCAGGGGGTCAATGTCGAGCGTCTGGTGACCCATGTCGGGCCGGCGCCGATGAGCAGCGAATTGCTGTTTCACGCCGAAGCCATCCTGGGCGTGCCGCTGACCTTGTCGCTGGACACCTTGCAGGAACGCCTGGAAACCCTGGCCGACGAATTGATGGTAGAACTTAAGCTCAGCGATGAGGCGTGACGCGGTTATCCAAGGAAAAACTGCCCCTGCCTGTGGATAACCTGTAGAGACCCGACGCCAGCCCAGGCCCGGCGTGCCTTTGCCGGCGATGATCAAAAATCGCCAGTTTTCAAGGGCTTGTGCACAAACGGCGGGGATGACGCTGTGGATAACCTTGGGGCGGATCAACACAGGCCACGTCAGGCGTGGCCTGTAGAGGGTTGTACGATTTTTGATCAGTTACGCCAGCGCATACTGATCACAGCATCGACGCTGTACACCGCAAGCCCGGCCCAGATGAACAGGAACGCCACCAAGGTGCTGGACGACAGATGCTCGCCAAACAGCAGCACCGCCAGCAGCAGTACCAATGTTGGTGCGATGTACTGGAGAAATCCCAGTGTGGTGTAAGGCAAATGCCGGGCGGCGGCGTTGAAGCACACCAGCGGGACCAGCGTCACCGGGCCGGCCGCTATCAGCCACCAGGCTTCGGAGGTGGTCCAGAAGGCTGCCTGGGCACTGGTGGCCGTCGGGTTGAACAGCAACCAGGCTATGGCAATCGGCACCAGCATCCAGGTTTCCACCACCAGCCCCGGCAAGGCTTTGACCGGAGCCTGTTTGCGAATCAAGCCATAGAAGCCGAAGGTCAACGCCAACGCCAGCGACACCCACGGCAGGCTGCCGACCTGCCAGACCTGCTGCGCCACGCCAACCGCCGCCAACCCCACCGCCAGCCACTGCATGCGCCGCAGCCGTTCGCCCAGGATCAGCATTCCCAGCAGCACATTCACCAGCGGGTTGATGTAGTAACCCAGGCTGGCTTCGAGCATGCGGCCGTTGTTCACCGCCCAGACGTAGATCAGCCAATTGGCCGCGATCAATGTGCCGCTCAGGGCCAGGATCGCGAAACGACGCGGATTGTCCCGCAGCTCGCGCCACCAGCCCGGGTGTTTCCAGACCATCAGCAACGCCGCGCCGAACAGCGCCGACCACAGTGCCCGATGGATGATGATCTCCACGGCCGGCACGCTGGCGATGGCTTTGAAATAGATGGGGAACAAGCCCCAGATGATGTAGGCACTCAGGCCCAGGATGTACCCGCGACGCGGGTTGGCGGCTTGCATGCAGAATCCTTGCTTAGGCAGCTAACAAAGGGGTGATTGTAAGTAGATTTGTCAGGTTGGGGGTGAACCATGTAAGCGATAACGCAAATCCCCTTGTGGGAGCGAGCCTGCTCGCGATGGCGGTGTGTCAGTTGGCAGCTATTTGGACTGATGCTCCGTCATCGCGAGCAGGCTCGCTCCCACAGGGACTTGTGGTGATAGTTGGACTGCGGTCTTCAGAACAACTTCAACGGTTCTTCATCGAGCGCCGCCAGTTGCTCGCGCAACGCCAATACCTGATCACCCCAATAACGTTCGCTGCCGAACCACGGGAAGCTGCGGGGGAACGCCGGATCGTCCCAGCGCCGGGCCAGCCAGGCGCTGTAGTGCATCAGGCGCAGGGCGCGCAGGGGCTCGATCAGTGCCAATTCCCGTGGGTCGAAGTCATGAAACTCCTGGTAGCCGTCCATCAATTCCGATAACTGCCCCAGGCATGCCTGGCGATCGCCGGCGAGCATCATCCACAAATCCTGCACCGCCGGGCCCATGCGGCAGTCGTCGAGGTCGACGATGTGGAACACCTCGTCGCGGCACATCATGTTGCCCGGGTGGCAGTCACCGTGCATGCGGATGTTCTGGTGAGGCGTGGCAGCGTAGGCGTCTTCGACACGCTTGAGCAGATCCCTTGCCACCGACTCGTAGGCCGGCAGCAGGCTGCGGGGTACGAAACCGCTTTCCAGCACGGTGGCCAGCGAGTCATGGCCAAAGTTCTTCACGGCCAGGGCTTCGCGATGTTCGAACGGACGGCTGGCGCCTACCGCATGCAGGCGCCCGAGCAATTGTCCGAGGCGATAGAGCTGGTCGAGGTTGCCCGGCTCTGGTGCCCGACCACCGCGACGGGGAAACAGGGTGAAACGAAACCCGGCGTGCTCGTGCAGGCTGGCGCCATTGTGGATCAGCGGCGCCACCACCGGCACTTCGCAATCAGCCAGTTCGAAGGTGAAGCGGTGCTCTTCGAGGATCGCTTCGTTGGTCCAGCGCTGGGGGCGATAGAACTTGGCGATCAGCGGCTCGGCGTCTTCGATGCCGACCTGATAGACGCGGTTTTCGTAGCTGTTGAGGGCCAGCACCCGGGCGTCGCTGAGGAAACCGATGCTCTCTACGGCATCGAGCACCAGGTCGGGGGTGAGGGTTTCGAACGGATGAGACATGCTGACTCCTGCGCAGCGGCAGGGCTGCCGCGTCCGGCCCAGCATGGTAGCGCAGACGGAGGCAGATAGGTGGTGGCTGTGCTGAAGCCATCGCGAGCAGGCTCGCTCCCACAGTGGATCTTCAAGGTTGCTGATCCTTGTGGGAGCGAGCCTGCTGGCGATGGGGCCTTATCAGGCGCCGATGATGCCGCCATCCTCACGGGTAATCACCATCACCGAAGAGCGCGGCTTGCCGTTGGGCAGGTGCTCGGGGAAGGTCGAACCGCCGTTTTCACCCGGATGCTGGATCCCGACGAACAGGGCCTTCTGGTCCGGCGCGAAGCTGATGCCGGTCACTTCGCAACCCACCGGCCCGACCATGAATCGACGGATTTCGCCGCTGTTGGGGTCCGCACAGAGCATCTGGTTGTTGCCCATGCCGGCGAAGTCCCCGGTGTTGCTGACGTCACCATCGGTGAGGATCCACAGCCGGCCGGCCTTGTCGAAACCCAGGCCATCGGGGCTGTTGAACATGTTCTGCGGGTTGATGTTGGACGAACCGGCTTTCGGCGTGCCGGCATGTACCGTCGGGTTGCCGGCCACGACGAACAGGTCCCAGGCGAAGGTCATGGACGCGTGATCGTCGCGGTCGGTGCGCCAGCGCAGGATCTGCCCATAGACGTTCTTGGCCCGAGGGTTGGGACCGCCCACCGGTTGGCCGTCTTCGCCGCGCTTGGCGTTGTTGGTCAGGGTGCAATAGACCTGGCCGTCTTTCGGGCTGACCACGATCCACTCCGGACGATCCATCCGCGTGGCGCCCACGACACTGGCGGCCAGGCGCGCATGGATCAGCACCTCGGCCTGGTCGGCGAAGCCGCTGCTGGCGTCGAGGCCGTTCTTGCCATGGCTCAGTTCGATCCACTGGCCCGTGCCTTTCGGATGGTCCGGATTACCGTCGCCGGCATCGAAGCGTGCGACGTACAGCGTGCCATGGTCCAGCAGGTTGCGGTTGGCCTTGGCGTTCTTGTGATTGATGCGCTCGCGGCTGACGAATTTGTAGATGAATTCGCCACGCTCGTCGTCGCCCATGTAGACCACGGCATGACCATCCCTGGTTTGTGCCAGGGCGGCGTTTTCGTGTTTGAAACGGCCCAGGGCGGTACGTTTCACCGGTGTGGACTCTGGATCGAACGGATCGATTTCCACCACCCAACCATGGCGATTGAGTTCGTTGGGATTCTTCGCCAGGTCGAAGCGTGGATCGTACAGATGCCAGTTGATCTCGCGACTGGTGACGGTAGCGCCGTAGCGCTTTTGCGCTTCATCGAACTGCAGGTCGGCCTTGCTGCTGCCGAAGCAGTCGGTGAAGTTCTCTTCGCAGGTCAGGTAAGTGCCCCACGGCGTCATGCCGTTGGCGCAGTTCTGGAAGGTGCCGAGGACTTTCTTGCCGCTCTTGTCGGCGCTGGTTTTCAGCAACGCATGTCCGGCCGCTGGTCCGCTCAGTTCAATCGGTGTGTTGCCATGGATCCTGCGGTTGTAGCGCGAGGCCTGGACGAACTGCCATTGGCCGCCCTGGCGCTTCACTTCGATCACCGACACGCCTTCGCTGGCCTGGGCCTTGTGCACGTCTTCGGCCGATTGGGGCTGGCCGCCGTGGGCGAAGAGGTAGCGGTAGTTGGTGTATTCGTTGTTGATCGCCATCAGTGCCCGGTTCTCGTCGCCGGGGAACGGGAACAGGCTCATGCCGTCGTTGTTGTCGCCGAACTGCATTTCCTGGTCGCGCGCGGTGCCCTTGCCACTCGGGTCGAATGCCGGTGCGTTCTTCTGCAACGGCTGGCCCCAACTGATCAGCACCGAGGATTTGTAGCCTGATGGCAGGGTGAGGGTGTCGGTCGTGGCGGCAGCGATGCTGTCGAAGCCCAGCAACCGGCTGGTGCCTTCGCTCACGGCGGCGGCCAGGGCGCTGCGGCTCAGCAGGTTGCCGCCCAGGAACATCGCCGCGCCACACAGGGCGCCGGCGCCGATGAAACTACGGCGGCTCAGGCCGACGATTTTTTCCAGGTCGGTGGATTGGTTTTCTTCTAATAGGCTCATCTCAGGCTCCCTGCTGGTTTTGGCAGTCACCTTAAAGCGGGTCGATGAAACTTTTGTTTCAGTGCGTTTATAGCGGCGTGCCGAGCAACACATTCGTCGCCGAAAACACCACTTGCACCGGTGAGCCGGTGTCCAGCTTGCGCGCTTGCAGTTGGAGCGGATCGGCCAGGGCACACAGGGTCTGGCCGTTGGGCAAGCCGATACGCACTTCGCTGGGACCGTCGGAGGCCGTGGCGATGTGCTCGATGACGCCTTGTAGAACATTCATTCCCGATATTTCCAAGGGCCCGCTGGGGAACAATTCCAGCCAGCCGGCCTTGATCAGCGCAACCACCTCGGTGCCGATCGCCAGCTCCAGGCGCACCGTGCTGTCGTGGGTGATCTGCGTGTCGATGACCAGGCCCCGGGCCAATTCCAGGCGCACCCGGTCGTTATGACCCTGGGCCTCGATGCCGAGGACTTTGCCGTGCAATTGATTGCGGGCGCTGGTGCGCAGCATCAGGCGACTCAGCAGGCCGAGATCGCCTGCGTCTTCGCTCGCTTCCAGCAATTGCGCCTGCAAGGTTTGCAGGCGCAGATACAGGCGCAGCACACGCTGCCCTTCTTCCGACAGCCTGGCACCGCCGCCGCCCTTGCCGCCGACGCTGCGTTCCACCAACGGTTGGTTCGCCAGGTTGTTCAACTCATCGATGGCGTCCCACGCCGCCTTGTAGCTCAGGCCCGCGCTCTTGGCGGCGCGGGTGATGGAGCCTTGTTCGGCAATGTGCTGCAACAGGGCGATGCGTTGCGGACGCCGGACAAGGTGCTGGGTCAGAAGCGTAGGTAATGACATGACGGAAACTGCGCGCAAGGGTGAATGAGCGGACGTTGGCGCCTCGGCCCTCGCACGTCAAGCTGACTCACCGGGTTTCGGCGTGCGCGCCAGGCAATACACATCGACCCGGGCGGCTCCGCCGTCGAGCAGCAATTGGGCCAGTGTCTGGGCAGTGGCCCCGGTGGTGAGCACATCGTCCACCAAAGCCAGGTGGCGGTTGCGCAGCGGGGCATCGGGCGCGAGGGCGAAGGCCTGGCGCAGATTCCGACGCCGGGCCCTGGCGTCGAGAGCCTGCTGTGCCGGGGTGTCGTGGATGCGCAGCAGCAGATGTTCTTCGCAAGGAAGCTGCAACGCAGCGCTGAGCCAGCGCGCCAGCAGGGCCGCCTGATTGAACCCGCGCTGGCGCAAGCGTCGACCGGCCAGCGGAACCGGAACCAGCGCGTCGGGCCGTTCCAGGCCTTCGTCGAAATGATGCTGCAGCGACTGCGCCAACAGTTCGCCCATGAGGCGGCCGAGGGGCCATTTCGCCTGGTGCTTGAAACGGGTGATCAGGCTGTCCACCGGAAAATCATAAGCCCAGGGTGCCAGGACCCGCTCGAAGGCCGGTGGTTGCGCGGCGCATTGCCCACAACGCAGCCCGGCCATGGATAGCGGCAGGGCGCAGATGGCGCATTGATCGCCGAGCCAGGGCAGTTCGCTTTCGCACGGTGTGCAGAGCGGTTGCTGGGTATCGGTGGTGTCGCCGCACAGGAGACAGAGTTGTTTGTTTTTTAACCAGATGTAAACCGGTCCTTCGTATCGTGGTTGACAGCGCATGACTCTTCCTTAAATATGCCGAACATCCGTGTCGCGCCTGTGGGTATTGCGTGCCCCCAGTCGCCAGCCAAGCATAATCAAGGAAATATCCATGAGCGCCAGCACCACTGCCAATCTGCGTCATGACTGGTCTTTGGCCGAAGTCAAAGCACTCTTTGTCCAGCCATTCAATGACCTGTTGTTCCAGGCGCAGACGGTGCACCGCGCGCATTTCGACGCCAACCGCGTCCAGGTTTCCACGCTGCTGTCGATCAAGACCGGCGCCTGCCCGGAAGATTGCAAATATTGTCCGCAGTCCGGCCACTACAACACCGGGCTGGATAAGGAAAAACTGCTGGAAGTGCAGAAGGTCCTCGAAGAGGCCGCGCGCGCCAAGGCCATCGGTTCGACCCGTTTCTGCATGGGCGCGGCGTGGAAGCATCCGTCGGCCAAGGACATGCCTTATGTGCTGGAGATGGTCAAAGGCGTGAAGGCCATGGGCCTGGAAACCTGCATGACCCTGGGGCGCCTCGACCAGGAGCAGACCGAAGCCCTGGCCCAGGCCGGCCTGGATTACTACAACCACAACCTCGATACCTCGCCGGAGTTCTACGGCAGCATCATCACCACCCGTACCTACGGCGAACGCCTGCAAACCCTGGCCTACGTGCGTGACTCCGGGATGAAGATCTGCTCCGGCGGCATCCTCGGCATGGGCGAGTCCCTGGACGACCGCGCCAACCTGCTGATCCAACTGGCGAACCTGCCGGAGCACCCGGAGTCGGTGCCGATCAACATGCTGGTCAAGGTCGCCGGCACGCCGCTGGAAAATGCCGAGGACGTCGACCCGTTCGATTTCATCCGCATGCTCGCCGTGGCACGGATCCTGATGCCCAAGTCCCATGTGCGCCTGTCGGCCGGTCGTGAAGCGATGAATGAGCAGATGCAGGCCCTGGCATTTATGGCCGGTGCAAACTCGATTTTCTACGGCGACAAGCTGCTGACCACCGCCAACCCGCAGGCCGACAAGGACATGCAATTGTTCGCACGCCTGGGCATCCAGCCAGAAGCCCGCGAAGAACATGCCGACGAAGTACACCAGGCCGCGATTGAGCAGGCGCTGGTGGAGCACAAGAGCAGCGAGCAGTTCTATAACGCGGCTGTCTGATCAATCCCCGATTCTTCGGTTTGGAATGTGGGACCTGTGGGAGTGAGCCTGCTCGCGATGACGATGCGACATTCAGCATCTATGTCGACTGACACATCGCTATCGCGAGCAGGCTCGCTCCCACAAGGGATTTCATCCAGCTTCTAAATAGTGATTAGCCCGAGGCCAGCATGCCCTTCGATCTCGCCGCACGCCTGGCTGCCCGTCGTGCCGAAAACCTCTATCGCCAGCGTCCGCTGCTCGAAAGCCCTCAGGGGCCGGAGGTGGTGGTGGACGGGCAACCGTTGCTGGCGTTCTGCAACAACGACTACCTGGGCCTGGCCAATCACCCGCAGGTGATCGAAGCCTGGCGCGCCGGGGCGGCTCGTTGGGGTGTGGGTGGCGGTGCGTCCCATCTGGTGATCGGCCATAGCGGTCCGCATCACGCCCTGGAGGAAGCGCTTGCCGATCTCACCGGTCGTCCGCGGGCGCTGTTGTTCACCACCGGCTACATGGCCAACCTCGGCGCCGTGACCGCGCTGGTCGGGCAGGGCGATACGGTGCTGGAGGACCGGCTCAATCATGCTTCGTTGCTCGACGCCGGGTTGTTGTCCGGTGCGCGTTTCAGCCGTTACCTGCACAACGATGCCCAAAGCCTGGCCAGCCGTCTGGAGAAAGCCACCGGTAATACCCTGGTGGTCACCGACGGCGTGTTCAGCATGGATGGCGACGTTGCCGACCTGCCGGCCCTGGCCCGTGAAGCCAAGGCCAAGGGCGCCTGGCTGATGGTCGACGATGCTCACGGTTTCGGCCCGTTGGGCGTGAGCGGAGGCGGTATCGTCGAGCACTTCGGTCTCAGCCAGGACGACGTGCCGGTGCTGGTCGGTACTCTGGGCAAGGCTTTCGGCACCGCCGGGGCTTTTGTGGCCGGCAGTGAAGAACTGATCGAGAGCCTGATCCAGTTTGCCCGGCCCTACATCTACACCACCAGCCAACCGCCGGCCCTGGCCTGCGCCACGCTGAAAAGTCTTGAGTTGCTGCGCAGCGAGCATTGGCGGCGCGAGCATTTGCAGGTGTTGATTCGTCAATTTCGCCACGGCGCGGAGCAGATCGGCCTGCAACTGATGGACAGCTTCACGCCGATCCAGCCGATTCTGATCGGTGATGCCGGTCGGGCGATGCGCCTGTCGCAGATGCTGCGCGAACGGGGGCTGATGGTCACCGCGATCCGACCACCTACCGTGCCGGCCGGCAGCGCCCGTTTGCGCGTGACCCTGACGGCCGCCCACAGCGAAGCCCAGGTGCAACTATTGTTGAATGCACTGGCCGAGTGTTTTGCCCAACTGGGACCGGAGGCGAGCCATGCGTGATCGACTGATATTGCTGCCCGGTTGGGGCTTGGGCGTTTCCCCGCTGGAGCCGTTGGCTGCTGCACTGCATGGGCTCGACGAACATCTGCGGGTGGAAATCGAACCGCTGCCGGCCCTGACGACGAGTGATCCAGAGGAATGGCTCGACGAGTTGGATGCCTGCGTGCCTGAGGACGCCTGGCTGGGGGGCTGGTCCCTGGGCGGTATGTTGGCGTCGGCATTGGCTGCGCGTCGGGGCGAACGTTGCTGCGGGTTGTTGACCCTGGCGAGCAATGCTTCGTTTGTGGTCCATGAGCAATGGCCGAGCGCGATGGCCGGTGAAACCTTCGACGGCTTTCTCGCCGGGTGTGCCGCCGATCCACGGCAGACCCTCAAGCGCTTCAGCTTATTGTGTGCCCAGGGCTGCAGCGATCCGCGCGGGTTGTCGCGGCTGCTGCTGGCCGGTGCACCGAGCACCGCGCCGCAGGTGTTGATGGCCGGCCTGCAAGTGCTGGCGCAACTGGATACCCGCGCCGCGTTGCAGCACTTCCGTGGCCCGCAACTGCATCTGTTTGCCGGGCTCGACGCCCTGGTACCGGCCGAAGCAGCGGGTGAATTGCTGGCCTTGCTGCCGGATGTCGAAATCGGCCTGATCGAACAGGCCGGTCATGGATTTCTTCTGGAAGACCCGCACGGTGTAGCGGGGGCGATCCAGGCCTTTTTGCATGAGTCCGGTGATGACTGATCTATCCCATCCCCAATTGCCCGGCGCCTTGCCTGACAAGCGCCAGGTGGCGGCTTCTTTTTCCCGGGCGGCGGCCAGCTATGACAGCGTGGCCGAATTGCAGCGTGACGTGGGTCAGCAGTTGCTGGAGCAGTTACCTGCCTCGTTCGTGCCGGGACGCTGGATGGACGTGGGCTGCGGCACCGGTCACTTCACCCGGGCCCTGGGCGCGCGCTTCGGCGTGGCGGGCGGCGTTGCGCTGGATATCGCCGAAGGGATGCTCAATCATGCCCGGCCCCAGGGCGGTGCCGCACATTTCGTGGCCGGTGACGCAGAGCGCCTGCCCTTGCAGGCGTCGAGCTGCGACCTGGTGTTTTCCAGCCTTGCGGTGCAGTGGTGTGCGGATTTTGCCTCGGTGCTGAGTGAGGTGCATCGAGTGTTGAAGCCGGGCGGGGTGTTTGCCTTCAGCAGCCTTTGCGTCGGTACCCTGTACGAGTTGCGCGACAGTTGGCGTCAGGTGGACGGCCTGGTGCACGTCAACCGTTTCCGCGGGTTTGAAACGTATCAACAATTGTGTGCGGAAAGCGGGCTGAAGCTCGTCAGTCTCGAGAACCGCCCCCATGTGTTGCATTACCCGGACGTACGCAGCCTGACCCATGAATTGAAATCCCTTGGTGCCCATAATCTGAATCCCGGCCGTCCGGGTGGGTTGACCGGCAGGGCGAGGATCCTGGGGATGATTGAAGCCTACGAGCAATTTCGTCGGGAAGAAGGGTTACCCGCAACCTATCAGGTGGTCTACGCCGTGTTGGAGAAACCCCTATGAGCCAGGCTTACTTCATCACCGGCACCGACACCGACGTGGGCAAGACCACGGTTGCGGCCGGCCTGCTGCACGCCGCACGACAGGCCGGCAGAAGCACCGCCGCCGGCAAGCCTGTGGCCTCCGGTTGCGAGGTCACGCCCAAAGGCCTGCGCAATGCCGATGCCCTGGCCCTGCTCGCCGAATGCTCGGTGCCCCTGGCGTATGCCCAGGTCAACCCGGTGGCGTTCGAACCGGCCATCGCGCCCCATCTGGCGGCCCGGGAAGCCGGCGTGGCGTTGACGGTGCAGTCGTTGTTGGGGCCGATGCGTGATGTGCTGGCGCTGCAAGCCGATTTCACCTTGATTGAAGGCGCCGGCGGTTGGCGGGTTCCGTTGGCCGATCAGGATAATCTCTCGGACCTGGCAATGGCCCTGGGCCTGCCGGTGATCCTGGTGGTAGGGGTGCGGCTGGGCTGCATCAGCCACGCGCTGCTCACCGCTGAGGCTATTGCCAGGGATGGTCTGCAATTGGCCGGTTGGGTGGCGAACATCATCGACCCCAAGACGTCGCGCCTGGAGGAAAACCTGGCCACGCTCGCCGAACGCCTTCCGGCACCGTGCCTGGGTCGGGTGCCGCGGATCAAGGGCGTGACGGCGGAAGCGGTGGCCGGGTATCTGCATCTGGACCTGCTGGATTAGGGTTTTCCTATAGCAAGGCACTGTGCCATTAGTGTTTTTGTCGGGCCTTTTCCCACTGCTTCTGATTCAATGGCCCCATCGACCCTTCAAGAAACGAGCCTTGCCATGGAAATCTCAGGAAGTACCGCATTCTATGCCGGTCTGAGCACTATTCAGACAGGGCAGAACCGCGTCGATCAGGCCTCCTCCCAGATCGCCAACAACACCATCGAGCGGGCGGTTACCAGCCAGTCGTCCGAAGTCCAGGTCGATCGTCTGCGGTCGGTGGATCGCAGCCAGCAATCGGACCTGGCCAGCAATATGGTGGAAATGGCTCAGGGCAAGTTCCAGGTCCAAGCGGGCGTGAATGTGGCCAAGGCATCCGACGAAATGCTCGGTACGTTGATCGATACCTTCGCCTGACCTTGAACTCCCGATTGACGAAAGCGCCGCGATTATTCGCGGCGTTTTTGTCTCTGACTCTTTCACGCTCAACTAATCTTTTTCTTCGCACGCTGTGGATGTATAGCGCGCTGGACGCCCGCGCCTGGAATTTTTTGATGTCGCGATGACGAATGGCAAAAGATCGACGCTTGACAAGATTTAGGCGTAAACGTATGTTTCAAACAACTGTTTGACCATCACAACAAATCCACGCGGTCGTTCATTCCCGGTTACATCAGCAGAGGTTATCGCTATGCCTGACTACAAGGCCCCCTTGCGTGATATTCGCTTCGTTCGTGACGAACTGCTTGGCTATGAAGCGCATTATCAGAGCCTTCCGGCTTGCCAGGACGCCACTCCGGACATGGTTGACGCCATTCTCGAAGAAGGCGCCAAGTTTTGTGAGCAGGTGCTGGCTCCGCTGAACCGCGTGGGTGACACCGAAGGCTGCACCTGGAGCGAGTCCGGCGTGAAAACCCCGACCGGTTTCAAGGAAGCCTACAAGCAATTCGTCGAAGGCGGCTGGCCAAGCCTGGCCCACGACGTCGAGCACGGTGGTCAAGGCCTGCCGGAGTCCCTGGGCCTGGCGGTCAGCGAAATGGTCGGCGAAGCCAACTGGTCGTGGGGCATGTACCCGGGCCTGTCCCATGGCGCGATGAACACCATTTCCGAGCACGGTACGCCTGAGCAGCAAGAAGCCTACCTGACCAAGCTGGTGTCCGGTGAATGGACCGGCACCATGTGCCTGACCGAGCCGCACTGCGGTACCGACCTGGGCATGCTGCGCACCAAGGCCGAACCTCAGGCCGACGGTTCCTACAAAGTTTCCGGCACCAAGATCTTCATCTCGGCCGGCGAACACGACATGGCCGACAACATCGTCCACATTGTTCTGGCTCGCCTGCCGGATGCTCCGGCCGGCACCAAGGGTATTTCGCTGTTCATCGTGCCCAAGTTCCTGCCTAACGCCGACGGCACCGTCGGCCAGCGCAACGCAGTGAGCTGTGGTTCCCTGGAACACAAAATGGGCATCCACGGCAACGCCACCTGCGTGATGAACTTCGACGCGGCCACCGGTTACCTGATCGGCCCGGCGAACAAAGGTCTGAACTGCATGTTCACCTTCATGAACACCGCACGCCTGGGCACCGCATTGCAAGGCCTGGCCCACGCCGAGATCGGTTTCCAGGGCGGCTTGAAATATGCCCGTGACCGCCTGCAGATGCGCTCCCTGACTGGCCCGAAAGCGCCGGACAAGGCCGCCGACCCGATCATCGTGCACCCTGACGTGCGTCGCATGCTGTTGACCATGAAAGCCTTCGCCGAGGGTAACCGGGCGATGGTCTACTTCACTGCCAAGCAGGTCGACATCGTCAAGTACGGCGTCGATGAAGAAGAGAAGAAGAAAGCCGATGCGCTGTTGGCGTTCATGACGCCGATCGCCAAGGCATTCATGACCGAAGTCGGCTTCGAATCGGCCAACCACGGTGTGCAGATCTACGGCGGCCACGGCTTCATCGCCGAGTGGGGCATGGAGCAGAACGTTCGCGACAGCCGTATCTCGATGCTGTACGAAGGCACCACCGGCATCCAGGCCCTCGACCTGCTGGGCCGCAAAGTCTTGATGACCCAGGGCGAGGCGCTCAAGGGCTTCACCAAGATCGTCCACAAGTTCTGCCAGGGCAACGAAGGCAACGAAGCGGTCAAGGAGTTCGTCGGGCCGTTGGCCGCGCTGAACAAGGAATGGGGCGAGCTGACCATGAAAGTCGGCATGGCCGCCATGAAAGATCGCGAAGAAGTCGGCGCCGCCTCGGTGGACTACCTGATGTACTCCGGTTACGCCTGCCTGGCCTACTTCTGGGCTGACATGGCGCGCCTGGCGGCGGAAAAACTGGCTGCCGGCACCACCGAAGAAGCCTTCTACACCGCCAAGCTGCAGACCGCGCGCTTCTACTTCCAGCGCATCCTGCCGCGCACCCGCACTCACGTGGCAACCATGCTGTCGGGCGCCAACAACCTGATGGACATGAAAGAAGAAGACTTCGCACTGGGCTACTAAGCCTCAGGTGGTTCTTCCTGAAAGCCGCTGCCTCCTTCGGGACGCAGCGGCTTTTTCATGTCCGTCACACAAATTTGTGGGAGCGAGCCTGCTCGCGATGCGGTGTGTCAGTCGACAAAATATTATCGGATACACCGCTTTGCGAGCAGGCTCGCTCCCACAGGGTTACGCGGTGATTCTGAAACAATATTCATCCAGCCCAGCCCTAAGAAAATATTCCCTCCTGCCGTTACAGCGATGGCAGTGTGATATCTGTCACATCTCTCGTGCCTTACTGCACCAAAAGCAGGCACAATGCCACCTTTGATCAGCCGGGTCGGAGCTTTACCCTTGCCGCGTTCTTCCGCTGTACGCTTCAGTCATTTCCTACCTTCGCTGTTGCTGTTGCTGGCGGGGCTTGCGGCTGCCTACGTCAAGGATCTCAACGTCTTCTTCACCTCGCTGTTCAACGTTCTTCCTACGCTGGTGTTGCTGCTTGGCGGTGCGTACTGCGCTGTTTACCGACGTCAACGTGAGCTGTTTCTGATGGTCACGGTGTACATCGCCTACTTCCTGCTGGACACCCAGACCGATTTCTACCGTGACAACGGCAAGGTGCGCGAAGACGCCGCCGTGGTGTTCCACCTTGTCTGCCTGTTGCTGCCGCTATTGTTTGGCCTGTTCGCGGCGTGGCAGGAGCGTACTCACCTGTTCCAGGACATGGTGGCGCGTTTTGCGGTCTTGCTGGCCTTCGGCAGTGTGGCATTGGCCTTGGAGCAGAGCTTCCCCCAGGCCTTGTTGCTGTGGCTTTCAGAGATCCGCTGGCCGGCGTTGCATGGTGCCTGGATGAGCCTGATCCAGTTGTCCTACCCGGTGTTCATCGGCGTATTCCTGCTGCTGGCCTGGCAATACTGGCGCAATCCCCGACCTTTACATGCCGCACAACTGGTGGGCGTGCTGGGGCTGTTCTGGATGTTGCCGAAAACCTTCATCCTGCCCTTCACCCTGAACATCATGTGCAGCCAGGTGATGCTGATGATCGCCGCGGCGGTTGCCCATGAGGCCTATCAGATGGCGTTTCGTGATGAACTGACCGGCTTGCCGGGACGGCGGGCGCTGAATGAGCGGATGCAGCGCCTGGGCCGCAATTATGTATTGGCCATGAGCGACGTCGACCACTTCAAGAAATTCAACGACACCCACGGCCACGACGTGGGTGACCAGGTACTGCGCCTGGTGGCCAGCAAACTGTCGAAAATCGGTGGCGGCGGTCGGGCTTATCGCTATGGTGGCGAGGAGTTTGCGTTGGTGTTCGCAGGTAAAACCATCGATGAATGCATGCCTCATCTTGAAGTCATCCGCCAGTCCATCGAAACGTATGCCATTCAACTCCGCAATCCGGACAGCCGCCCCCAGGACGATCAGCAAGGCCGTCAGCGGCGCTCAGGGGCGGGTGCATCCAGCGTATCGGTAACGGTCAGCATCGGCGTGGCTGAGCGCCTCGAGCAACGCACCCCCGAGGACGTCCTCAAGTCCGCCGACCAGGCCCTCTATAACGCCAAGGGCGCCGGACGCAACTGTGTGGTCGCCTTTGGTCAGAACCGCCGTGGCGCGGTACGCATGGAAGCCGCCGCGGGTTGAGTGATGACGGCGCATTCAGCGTCTGGACTGTGATTGTGAGCCCCGGTGGCCGCCAGTAGGTTTGAACGATCTGCTACCGGAGAAAACCACCATGCCCGAGTACAAAGCTCCCCTGCGTGACATGCGCTTTTTGATCGACCACGTTTTCGATTTCCATGGCCGTTATGCCGAGCTGGGGGCCAGCGATGCCAGCCCGGACATGGTCAATGCGATCCTCGAGGAAGGCGCGCGATTCTGTGAGAACGTGCTGGCGCCGCTCAATCGCTCCGGCGACGAAGAGGGCTGCCATTTCGACAACGGTGTGGTGACCACGCCTACCGGTTTCAAAGAGGCTTTCGCACAGTACGTGGAGGGCGGCTGGCACGGGTTGGCCGCTGATCCGACATACGGTGGCCAGGGCCTGCCCGGTTCCCTGGGCCTGGTCATCAGCGAAATGATCGCGTCCAGCAACACGTCCTGGGGCATGTACCCGGGCCTGACCCACGGCGCCATGTCGGCCATTCACGCCCACGGCACCGAAGAGCAGAAACAGACCTACCTGAGCAAGCTCACCGCCGGTCAATGGACCGGCACCATGTGCCTGACCGAAGCCCATTGCGGTACGGACCTGGGCATCATCAAGACCCGCGCGGTGCCTCAGGCCGACGGCAGCTACGCGGTCACCGGCAGCAAGATCTTCATTTCCGCCGGCGAACACGACATGAGTGAAAACATCATTCATCTGGTGCTGGCCAAACTGCCGGATGCCCCCGCCGGCACCAAGGGCATCTCGCTGTTCATCGTGCCCAAGTTCCTGCCCGACGCTACGGGCGAAGCGGGGGGGCGCAACGGCGTTACCTGCGGTTCGATCGAACACAAGATGGGTATCAAGGCTTCTGCCACCTGTGTGTTGAATTTCGACGGTGCCAAGGGGTTCCTGATCGGTGAGCCGAACAAGGGCCTGAACTGCATGTTCACCATGATGAACCATGCCCGGCTCGGCACCGGCATGCAGGGCCTGTGCCTGGGAGAGACGAGCTTCCAGGGCGCGATCAAGTACGCCAACGACCGCTTGCAGATGCGCTCGCTGACCGGTCCCAAGGCGCCGGAAAAGGTCGCCGATCCGATCATTGTCCATCCCGATGTGCGCCGTATGTTGCTGACCATGAAAGCCTTCAACGAGGGCAATCGGGCATTGACGTACTTCACCGCGCAACTGCTGGATACCGCGCACCTGGGCGCCGACGAAAGCGCCCGTCAGGAAGCTGAGGACCTGCTGGCGTTCCTTACCCCGATCTGCAAGGCCTTCATGACCGAGACCGGACTGGAGGTGACGAACCATGGCATGCAGGTGTTTGGCGGCCATGGTTTCATCCGCGAGTGGGGGATGGAACAGTTGGTGCGGGACTGCCGCATCGCGCCGATCTATGAGGGCACCAACGGAATCCAGGCCCTGGATCTGTTGGGGCGCAAGGTGCTGGGTAGCCAGGGCAAGTTGCTACGCGGGTTCACCAAAATCGTTCACACATTCTGCGCCGCGAATGCTGGGCACCCGCAGCTCAAGGACTACGTCGCACAACTCGACGGACTCAACCGGCAGTGGGGCGAACTGACCACCCGGGTCGGCATGGCCGCCATGAAGAACCCGGACGAGGTGGGCGCCGCCTCTGTGGATTATCTGATGTACAGCGGCTACATCATCCTGGCCTACCTGTGGTTGCGCATGGCACTGGTGGCGCAGGCGCAACTCGACAGTGGTCGCGGCGATGCCGATTTCTGCCGGGGCAAACTGGCGACCTGCGAGTTCTACTTCAAGCGTCTGTTGCCGCGCACGGCTGCCCACCGGGAAGCCATCGAGGCGGGGAGTGATTGTCTGATGAAGCTGCCGGCCGAGCTGTTTGCCCTTTAAGGGTTGAAGCACAAGGGTGGCAAAAGGTGCTTGCTTGCGCTTGAGTGTGGGGTGTCCAAAGAAAAAGGGCTGCTGCGCAGCCCAGCGGAAGCAAGCTCCCTCGCCACGGGATTTATGAATACCCTTGGATGTGACTAAAAATAACAAAACAGTCATGGGTTGACCCTATGTGTCGCAAAAGTTGTTGAGGTACACTCCGACCACTGCGAAAACCGTTTCCTACGGACCCCACTGTTTAGATCCTGCGAGGTTTGCCATGGCTGACTACAAAGCGCCCCTGCGCGATATGCGCTTCGTCCTCAATGAAGTGTTCGAGGTCGCGAAACTCTGGGCCGAGCTGCCGGCGCTGGCCGAGACCGTTGACGCTGAAACCGTCGAGGCGATTCTCGAAGAGGCCGGTAAAGTCACCAGCAAGAGCATTGCGCCCCTCAGCCGTGCCGCTGACGAAGAAGGTTGCCATTGGGCGGACGGTGCCGTTACCACGCCGGCAGGTTTCCCACAGGCCTACCGGACTTACGCTGAAGGCGGTTGGGTCGGTGTCGGCGGCGATCCTGCCTACGGTGGCATGGGCATGCCCAAGGCTGTTTCGGCCCAGGTCGAAGAAATGGTCAACTCCGCCAGCCTGTCCTTCGGTCTGTATCCGATGCTGACCGCCGGGGCTTGCCTGTCGATCAACGCCCACGCCAGCGAAGAATTGAAAGCGGCGTACCTGCCGAACATGTACGCCGGCCTCTGGGCCGGCTCCATGTGCCTGACCGAGCCCCATGCGGGTACAGACCTGGGGATCATTCGCACCAAGGCCGAACCCCAGGCCGACGGTTCCTACAAGGTCAGCGGCACCAAGATCTTCATCACCGGCGGCGAGCACGACCTCACCGAGAACATCATCCACCTGGTGCTGGCAAAACTGCCGGATGCGCCGGCCGGCCCGAAAGGCATTTCGTTGTTCCTGGTGCCCAAGTTCATGGTCAATGCCGACGGCAGCCTGGGCGCACGCAATGCGGCCAACTGCGGCTCGATCGAACACAAGATGGGCATCCAGGCGTCCGCCACCTGCGTGATGAACTTCGATGAAGCCGTGGGTTATCTGGTCGGCGAGCCGAACAAAGGCCTGGCGGCGATGTTTACCATGATGAACTACGAACGCCTGGGCGTGGGTATCCAGGGCCTGGCGTCCGGTGAGCGTTCCTACCAGAACGCCGTCGAATACGCCCGTGATCGCTTGCAGAGCCGTTCGCCCACCGGCGCGCAGAACAAGGACAAGGTCGCCGACCCGATCATCGTCCACCCCGATGTGCGTCGGATGTTGCTGACCATGAAAGCCTCGAACGAAGGCGGACGGGCATTTTCCACCTATGTGGCGATGCAACTGGACACCGCCAAGTTCAGCGAAGACCCGGCCACCCGCAAGCGCGCCGAGGACCTGGTGGCGTTGCTGACGCCGGTAGCGAAGGCGTTCCTGACGGACCTGGGCCTGGAAACCACCGTGCATGGCCAGCAGGTTTTCGGCGGCCACGGTTATATTCGCGAGTGGGGCCAGGAGCAATTGGTGCGTGATGTTCGCATCACCCAGATCTACGAAGGCACCAACGGTATCCAGGCGTTGGACCTGGTAGGACGCAAGATCGTCGGCAGCGGCGGCGCGTTCTACAAACTGTTCGCCGATGAAATCCGCCACTTCACCGCCACCGCGAGCAGTGACCTGGCCGAGTTCACCAAGCCGTTGAACGATGCCGTCGGTACCCTGGATGAGCTGACCGACTGGCTGCTGGACCGGACGAAAAGCAACCCGAACGAAATCGGCGCGGCTTCGGTGGAGTATCTGCAAGCATTCGGTTACACCGCTTATGCCTATATGTGGGCGCTGATGGCCAAGGCGGCGCTGGGCAAAGAAAACCAGGATGACTTCTACGCGAGCAAGCTGGGTACCGCACGGTTCTACTTTGCCCGCCTGCTGCCACGGATTCACTCCTTGAGCGCTTCGGTGAAGGCGGGCAGTGAGTCGCTGTTCCTGCTGGAAGCGGAGCAATTCTGAACGTAGCGTTATGTAAGTAAATGCTTACATGACGTGACGCCGATTTCCCTCTATCGGCCGATTGGATCCAGGGCTAATCTACTTCACATGGACGTCGCGCAGGATGCGCAGAGAAACAACACGGACACGTAGGATTCCGCCAGGAAGGTGGAGTGAAAGGGATATCAGGGAAACAGTCTGCAAAGCCCCGCTTCGGCGGGGTTTTCTTTGCCTGCGTTTTTTGTTCTGGCCCAGCTGCGTCCTACTCATTGATGGTTTGAACCCAGACGAGCGGTCGTGGGTCAATGAGCTATATGGCAATGTAGCCATCGTCCATCAGGAGCCCACCATGGATTTCATTCGCATCATCATCGCCATTCTGTTGCCGCCGTTGGGCGTGTTCCTGCAAGTCGGCTTCGGCGGGGCTTTCTGGCTGAATATCCTGCTGACGCTGTTGGGTTACATCCCCGGGATCGTGCACGCGGTGTACATCATCGCCAAGCGCTGAGGGTTATATCTAATCCCTTGTGGGAGCGAGCCTGCTCGCGATAGCAGTCTGTCATTCAACATGGATGTCGATTGACCGCTATCGCGAGCAGGCTCGCTCCCACAGGTTCTTCATCTCCTTACATCTGCATCACCTTCCGATAGAACAACCACTCATGCTCCAGCGCATGGGCCTGGTTCGCCGCCTTGCGAAAGCCGTGACGTTCATCCGGGTAGTAGTGTGCTTCGACCATAACGCCGTTGTCCTCCAGCGCCTTGACCATATCGCGGGTCTGCTGCGGCACGATCACGGCGTCCAGTTCGCCCTGAAAGAAAATCATCGGTGCGCGGATCCGGTCGGCATGCAGCAGCGGGGTGCGGGCGCGGTAGCGTTCGATGTCCCGTTGCGGGTCGCCGATCAGCCAATCCAGGTAATCACTTTCGAATTTGTGTGTGGCCCGACCCAGGGCGACCGGGTCGCTGACACCATAGAGGCTGGCGCCGGCACGAAATACGTCGTGAAACGCCAGGGCGCAGAGCGTCGTGTAGCCTCCGGCGCTGCCGCCGCGAATGAACGCGCAACGGCCATCGACCAGGCCTTGTTCGTCCAGATGGCCGACCACTGCGCAGGCATCCTCGACGTCCACCACGCCCCAGTTCAAATGCAGCACTTGCCGGTAGGCCCGGCCATAGCCGCTGCTGCCCCGGTAATTGAGGTCGGCAACGGCAAAGCCGCGCTGGGTCCAGTACTGGATGCGCGGATCGAACAGGGGATAACAGGCCGAGGTGGGGCCGCCATGGATGAACACCACCAATGGTGGCTTGGTTCCGGCCCCGATGGCGGGGTAAAAGAACCCATGGGCCATGCCCGAGGTCGAGGGATAGTGCAGCGTCTGCGGACGGCTGATCTGTTCGACGGGAAGAGGTGCGACGCCGCCGGCCAGTACCCGTGTGGCATGGCTATGGCGCTCAATCGCGATGACAGCTGATGGACTGACGGGCGAAGCGACGATGGCGTAGATGTACCGCTCGTCCAGCGCCAGGCTGCGAAAACGGGTGTAGGCACCGGTAAAGTCTTCCAGCCCAGTGTCGTTGCGACACAGGCCAAGCCGGCCGAAACCCGCGTCGGTCCAGCTCGCCAGGTACGTCTTGTTGTCCACTGGCAGCCAGGTACAGCCGCCTGATTGCCAAGGCGCGGGAGCATGATCGGCTTCAGCGCAAGGCAGCGGTTGCAGGCCGTCGATCGATTCAACCCACGGCTGCCAGTAACCGCTGCGATCACTCAGGCAGTACAAGCGGCTGGTTTCATCGAAACGCGGCTGCTGGATGGATTCCTCTTCCGCGTTGCCGGCGACGCAACGCGGCTCCCCCCAACCGGAAGCGCTACGTTCGGCCAGCATCAGTCGCGTGGCCGTCCACGGCTGATGCGGACGACTCCACTCGATCCAGGCCAGTCGCTGACCGTTCGGGCTCAAGGTTGGCGCGGCATAGAAGTCAGCGCCTTCGGCCAGCAGATGCCGTTGCTGATCTTTGATGCCAATCGATACCAGGCGATGCCGATTGGCCTGTTCCTCCACCGCCAAGACCTGGCCGGCGGCGAAACTGAGACCCCCGTATCGACAGTCGCCGGACGTCAGCGCCATAGGCATCTCGCCGCCCAGCGATTGACGGTACAGCTGTTGGTCCGCGTCGTTGACGAACAGCACGCCATCGTCGCCCAGGCAGAACGATCCACCGCCGTATTCATAGACCCGGCTGCGTGCGCTGAAACCGTCCGGGGTCAGGCAGCGGGCCTGGGTGTCCTGCCATTGCCAGATCCGGCAAGCCCCGTCTTGCGGGCGATATTCATTCCAGAACAGGCCCAGTGGGCCGAGCTGCAGTTCAGCGAAGTCGATTCCCGCTGCAACGGCCTGGGCGGCGCTGAACGGGTCAGCTTTTGGCGATGAGGTGCGAGTTTCGTTCATTGCGAAAGGCCAGTTGTTCGATGGTCTGGGTGGCATGCTCGGCTTCTTCCCGAGCCTTGAGAATCACCCTGTGATGTTCGGACTTGCTGCACACCGGATCGGCATTGCTGGCGTCGCCGGTGAGCATGAAGGCCTGGCAACGGCAGCCGCCGAAGTCCTTTTCCTTTTCATCGCAGGAGCGGCACGGCTCGGGCATCCAGTCATAACCGCGGAATCGGTTGAAACCGAAGGAGTCGTACCAGATGTGCTGCATGCTGTGGTCGCGCACGTTGGGAAATTGCACCGGTAGCTGTCGGGCACCGTGACAAGGCAACGCGGTACCGTCCGGCGTCACCGTCAGAAAAAGGCTGCCCCAGCCGTTCATACAAGCCTTGGGGCGTTCTTCATAGTAGTCCGGCGTGACGAAGATCAACTTGCACGGATGCCCTTCGGCTTCCAGCCTGGCGCGGTATTCGTTGGTGATGCGCTCGGCGCGGACCAGTTGCTCCCGGGTGGGCAGCAGACCCACCCGGTTGAGCTGCGCCCAGCCGTAGAACTGGCAGGTGGCGAGTTCGACGAAGTCGGCTTCAAGGGCGATGCACAGCTCAATGATGCGGTCGATCTTGTCGATGTTGTGCCGATGGGTGACGAAGTTCAGCACCATCGGATAGCCGTGGGCCTTCACGGCCCGGGCCATTTCCAGTTTCTGCGCGAAGGCTTTCTTCGAGCCGGCCAGCAGGTTGTTCACCTGTTCGTCGCTGGCCTGGAAGCTGATCTGGATATGATCCAGGCCGGCCTTCTTGAAATCGCTGATCTTCTGTTCGGTCAAACCGATGCCGGAGGTGATCAGGTTGGTGTAGAAACCCAATTTGCGTGCCTCACCGATCAGCTCAGCCAAGTCCTGACGCACCAGCGGCTCGCCACCGGAAAAGCCCAACTGTGCGGCGCCCATTTCCCGGGCTTCGCGAAAGACCTTGAACCACTGCTCGGTGCCCAACTCCTTGCCCTGCTCGGCGAAGTCCAGCGGGTTGGAGCAATACGGGCATTGCAGCGGGCAACGATAGGTCAGCTCCGCCAGCAACCACAGCGGCAGGCCGATCGCCGGCTGGTCAGGCAAGTTCGATCCAGTGCTCTGCACGGGCGACCTCCATGAACTGCTCGATGTCATCACCGAGTTCGGGCACGTCGGGAAACTGCTTGGCCAGCTCGCCGATGATGGCCGTGACATCTCGTTCACCGTCGATCAGGCCGCCGATCAGCGCAGCGCTGTCGTTGAGCTTGATCATGCCTTCAGGGTAGAGCAGCACGTGACCTTTCTGGGCCGGTTCGTACTGGAAGCGATAGCCGGGGCGCCAGCGAGGGGTTTTGCTGCGGTCGAAACTCATAAAGGGATTCCTTTGTGCCACACCCGTTGCCCGGTCACGCTGTGATAGGGCGGGCGGTTCAATTCGTAGGCCATGCTCATGGCGTCGAGCATGCTCCAGAGGATGTCCAGTTTGAACTGGAGAATCTCCAGCATGCGCTCCTGGCCCGCGCGGGTGGTGTAATGCTGCAGGGTAATCGCCAGGCCATGCTCCACGTCACGGCGGGCCTGGCCCAGGCGGGTGCGGAAGTATTCATAACCGGTCGGGTCGATCCACGGGTAATGCTGCGGCCAACTGTCCAGGCGCGATTGGTGGATCTGCGGGGCGAACAGCTCGGTCAGCGAGCTGCTGGCGGCTTCCTGCCAACTGGCCCGGCGGGCGAAGTTGACGTAGGCATCCACGGCGAATCGCACCCCCGGCAGCACCAGCTCCTGGGAGCGCAGTTGATCGGGATCCAGCCCGACAGCCTGGCCCAGCCGCAGCCAGGCTTCAATGCCGCCGTCTTCGCCGGGCGCGCCGTCATGGTCGAGCAGGCGCTGGATCCACTCGCGGCGGATTTCCCGGTCCGGGCAGTTGGCCAGGATCGCGGCATCCTTGAGCGGGATGTTCACCTGATAGTAGAAGCGATTCGCGACCCAGCCCTGGATTTGCTCGCGAGTGGCGCGGCCTTCATACATCGCCACGTGATAGGGGTGATGGATGTGGTAATACGCGCCTTTTGCACGCAGGGCCGCTTCGAACTCGGCGGGGGACAGGGGGGTGTCAGTCATTGCGGTTCTCCGGGGGAGGCCTTCGGGTTCGGTGGCGTCAGGGCTGGCCTCATCGCGAGCAGGCTCGCTCCCACATGGGTTCTGTGGTGTATGAGACATCCGGTACTACCCGGACTCCTGTGGGAGCGAGCCTGCTCGCGATGGGGCCAGCCCAGCCAGCATCAAACCAACTGACACGCTGCAAGCCCACAATCGCCCAGCCCTTCCTACAACTCAATACTCATTCCGTCGTAGGCCACTTCAACCTTTCGGCGTACAAGTTCAGCCCGTTCCGGTGAGTCTTCATCAAGGATCGGGTTGGTATTGTTGATATGAATCAGAATTTTGCGTTGCTGGGGCAGTTGCTCCAGCACTTCCAGCATGCCGCCAGGGCCGTTCTGTGCCAGGTGGCCCATCTCCCGACCGGTGCGGGTGCCGACGCCGCGGCGCTGCATTTCATCGTCGTCCCACATCGTGCCGTCTACCAGCAGACAATCGCTGCCGGCCATGATCTCCAGCAGCGGCCCGTCCACTTTGCCCAGGCCCGGCGCATAGAACAGCTTGCCCCCGGTGCGCAGGTCTTCGACGATCAGGCCGATGTTGTCCCCCGGGTGCGGATCGAAGCGGTGCGGTGAGTAGGGCGGTGCGGCGCTACGCAGGGGCAACGGGGTGAAGCGCAGGTTCGGACAGGCCGGAACGGTGAAGCTCTGGTCGAGTTCGATGCGGTTCCAGCTCAACCCGCCGTTCCAGTGGGTCAGCATGTTGAACAGTGGGAACCCGGTGCTCAGGTCTTCATGGACCATGTCGGTGCACCAGACCTGATGAGGGCAGCCTTCGCGCAGGCTGAGCAGGCCGGTGGTGTGGTCGATCTGGCTGTCCATCAGGATGACGGCGCCAATGCCGGTATCCCGCAGGGCCCGGCCGGGTTGCATTGGGGCAAAGCCCTGGAGTTGGGCGCGAATGTCCGGAGAGGCGTTGCACAACACCCAGCTCACACCGTCATCGGAAATCGCGATGGACGACTGGGTGCGCGCCTGGGCCCGCAGGCTGCCGCTGCGAAAACCTGCGCAATTGGCGCAATTGCAGTTCCATTGAGGGAAACCGCCGCCGGCGGCGGAACCTAGAATCTGGACAAACATGGCCGCTCCATCTGCAAACCGAAATAGAAAACGCCCCGGGTGACCGAGGCGTTTGCTGCGCGTTCAATCGACTGCAGCAATCAACGGTTGGCGAAGTACATGGTGACTTCGAAACCGATACGCAGGTCGATATATGCGGGTTTGGACCAGGACATGGACATACTCCTTTGGTTGGGGTGGGACGGTTGAGATCTATACATATAGTCCACCTCCGTTCGGAGATGTTCAGATGCTTAGGCAGCTATGTTACTAAATTAAACAAATTCGTTCGCCGCGATTCTCCGAGAAAGCTCATTGCAGACGCTGTAACGATCATTCTGGCACCTGCCAGTGTTCGCCCGGGCAAGCGCCGTTGCTCAGGCAATAGCGGCCACCTTCGACGTCGTTCAGGCGCCGGGCGGCGTCCAGCAGTTGCTCGCGATTCAACCCCACGATCCCATCGCAAAGCTGCTGAAGGTAATCCGACGGGCGGCCGGCCAGTTTACCCTGCCAGAGCAGTTCGGCTGCTTGGGCGCAGGACAGGGTGTCGCTGTGGAACTGGGAAGCGAGTATCCGTTGCTGGTCGATCAAGGTCGAATCATCGATCTGTCGGATCAGTTCCGGTAACGCTTCCAGGAACTGTTCCATGTGAGTGATCAGCTCAGCCGCCGAAGCGCTGGGGGATTGAACGCCGAACAGCAGCCCGGTTTGCCCATCGATTTGCCTCAATCCGCTGAACACCGCGTAGCCCAGTTGCAACTCGACCCGCAGGCGCTGGTAAAACGGCGTCTGACACAGCTGGGCCAGTAACCGCCAGGCGGCTTCGTCGGACAACGCCTGGGTGGGCGTCGGACAAAACAGCAATACGGCCTCCTCGTCGCCCTGGGTTGGCAAGCTGCGCCAGAGGAGCTGCGCCAAACGCGGCGTCGGTTCGACAGGTTGGCCGGCAATGCCGGGTACCCGAGCCAGAGCGGGGCCCATGGCGCTTTGGGTCGTTTCAGAAAGGCCGATGGCCAAGCCGTCCCACTCGGCGGTGGCCCACAGGCTTTGGTCGCTGTGGGGCTGCGGCACAGTTTCTGATCGAGAGGACAGTCGGCACTGATCCGTCAACGCCCTCAACAAATGTCGAATCGGCATCAACGGCGCTTCGTCTACAGCATTGGGTAGCGGTTCTCCCAACTTTGTCAAAACGTGTTCAAGCACCAGCGGCATCGGTGCCTGCAAACCGACCAGCTTCAGCAGGATCTGGTTGCCGGAGGTTTCCACGGTGGCGTCCACACCGGCGTGCCGGGCCTCCTCTCGCAACGCCTGCAGGTGCCGTTCCAACCTGGATTGAAGAGCGTGTGGCGCTTGAGCCGCCAGCCGCCAGCGCAGGTACACCGCGCCTTCACGGGGGTTATCCGCCAGTGCCTGGCTGAACTGCATGGGCGAGCGTTCGCGCCGTCCCCGGGAGCGGTCCTGGGCGAAGGTCCGCAAACCGCGGTGGGCGCTGGTCTGGCCGCGTATCAGGCCGGCACGGGGTGGCTCGGCGGCTGTTTGCAGGAACGGATTGGGCGCGGGCAGTTGCCATGCTTCGGTGGTGTGAGCCGCCGGTTGCAACTGCCTGAGGATTTCCCTGAGCCTCAAGAGGTCGTTCTCCGACAGAGGGGCGTCCCGCCCTTCACTGTCCGAGCGGGCCAGTTGCAGCGCCGATCCGGTCTCTTGCCGGCAATGGAGCTGGGCGGTCAACTCCTTGCGCAAGGACGCCCAATCATCCTGGGCGGTAAAAAAACCCAACCAGTCATGCAGCAATGGCTGTATTTCATTGCGCCGTTGAGGCTCGTCGAGCTTGAGTTCGATGTGCAGCAACGCCTGCCCGGCAAATTCATACAACGGCGTGGCCTTGAGGCTGTCAGCCAGACCACGTTGGCGCAAGGTAGCAAGCAGGCCGCCCGGTTTGCCGGTGTTCAGCCAGGTGCAGAGAAAATCCAAGGCCTGGGGCGAAGCGCTGGGCAGGTCTTCGAAGGCGAACAGTAGATCGAAGCAACGGTCGTTGACCTGTTGATAACTTGTTTCGGACGACTCCATCAGGCTCGGTGGCGACTGCCGGGCAGCCATGTCGCCGGCGGGCAAGTCGTTGCCGAAGGATTCTGCCAGTGCGTTCAACTCACCGAGGCTTTGCGGGCCAGCCAGGCTCAGGGTCATTTGGCCGCTGTGATAGAACCGCCGATAAAAATCCTGCAGTGCCGTCTGGAACTCAGGCTGCGACACGGCCAGGCTGTCGCGGTTGCCCGCGTGAAAACCCCGTAGCGGATGGAGCGTCGAGAGGTCTTCGAGCAGGGCAACCTGGCGCTGGGCCGCCGCGTCCTGGGACCAGGCGATGAACTCCGCCTGCAACACTTCCCGTTCCCGCAACTGGTCGGCTTCGTCGAGGCTCGGATGGGCAAGCATGTCCTGTAACCGGTCCAGTCCGCCGGCGAAGGCGGCCGGCGGCAGCTCGATGAAAAAGTCCGTGGTGCGTTCGCTGGTACGCGCATTGACCTGGCCGCCATGCCGCTGCACGTAGGCCATCAAATGTTCTCCCGTGGGAAAACGCTCAGTACCGAGGAAGAAAAGGTGCTCGAGAAAGTGCGCCATGCCCGGCCAGGCCAGCGGCGCATCATGGCTGCCGGCGGCCACCCGCAGCACTGCCGCGCTGCGCTTGAGACCGGATGCATGACGCAATGTCACCCTCAGCCCGTTGGCCAGGGTTTCAGTAGAGGGGCGAAGGGAATCGGGGACCGGCATGAGCGCTTCCAAGGCAGAGATGCGCTCATGCTAGCGGATTGGAGCACGTTCTCAATCAGTGCTTGTGCAAGTCGTCGTAAAGCTTGGGGCGACGATCATGCAGGTAGTTGTAGGCGGCGCGGGAGTGGTCCATCAATTGACGGTCCAGTTCACCCACGATCAGTGCCTCATCCAGCCCCGCAAGGGCGGGACGGCTGCCATCCGGCGCGGCAATGCTGCTCTGGCCGCAATACTGCAATTCACCTTCATGACCGCAGTAATTGGCGTAGGCCACGAAACACTGGTTCTCGATCGCCCGGGCGCGCACCGTAACGTCGGCGATGAACCCGTAGGGCTGCATGTTGGCGGTCGGCACCAGGATCAGTTCGGCGCCGGCCAAGGCCAGGCGTCGGGCGTTTTCCGGGAACTCCAGGTCATAGCAGATCAGGAAACCGAGCTTCCAGCCGTTGAGGTTCACGATCGGCAGTGAATCATCGCCTGCGCTGAACATCGCATGATCCAGGTCACCGAACAGATGGCTCTTGCGGTAGTTGGCCAGGCGTTCGCCCTGGGCGTCGATCAGTTGTACCGAATTGTAGATCTGCCCGTCCTCGCTGCGCTCAGGGTAGCCATAAAGAATCGCCAGGCCGGACGCCTTGGCAATGCGGCCGATCTGCTGCGCCCATTCGCCGTTGTAGACCTCGGCCAATACATTCACCGCATCGACACCGATGTTGTAGCCGGTCATGAACATCTCCGGCAGGACCAGCACATCGGCGCCCCTGGCCTCCAGCGCCACCTGATGCAGGCGCTGCAGGTTGGCGACCGGATCCAGTGGCAGCGGTGGGCATTGATAAAGGGCTACACGCATCGACAACTCCTTTTATTCGGGCCGTTTCATTCAGGCAGTGCGATCGGACCGATCTCATTGAATACATCACCTGGACCCGGGTTCTCGGCGTGAGTTTCACCGCCGAAGTGCTTCATGATTCCCCACACGGCATTGAGTGAGGTCTGTACCGCGCCTTCAACCCAGGCGGGTGTCCATGAGACGTCGTCGCCGGCGATAAAGATCCCGCGTTGTTCATCCGGCATGTCGTCTTGCATGAAATGCGCGTACATGCGCTGGTTGTAGCGATAGTGACCCGGCAGGGCGCCCTTGAAAGCACCGAGGAAATGCGGATCGGCTTCCCAGGAAACGGTGATCGGATCGCCGATGATCCGAGCGGCGATATCCACTTTGGGGTAGATCTTCTTCAGGGCATCGAGGGCCAGCTTCACGCGCTTTTCCACCGGATGGGGCAGCATTTTCAGCGCATCGCTCATCCAGGAGTACGACAGGCAGATCACGCCCGGTTTGTCGTCGCCGTTGTCGAACAGGTAGGTGCCGCGGGTCAGGCGGTCGGTGAGGGTCATGCTCATCAGGTCGCGGCCGGTTTCCGGGTCCTTGTCCTTCCAGAACGGGCGGTCGACCATGACAAACGTCTTCGATGATTGCATGTAGCGGGTGCGGTCCAGGGCCATCCACATCTTTTGTGAGAACAGCGGCTCTTCACATTCGATCTGGGTGGTCAGCAGCCAGCTCTGGCAGGTGACCAGCACCGCGGCGTATTCACGGGTGTCGCCCCAGACGTCCGTCACGCTGAACCGGCCATCGTCGGCGCGAGCGATGCGTTTCACACCGCTGCGGGGCGCGCCCAGGTGCAGCGAACTCAGGCTGGTGCCCTTCGGCCAATGTGCGCAGCGCTCCGGCACGTGTTTCCAGATGCCGTGGGGCACCTGCTCCACGCCGCCGACCACCAGATGCTGATGATCGTCGCAGTTGGTCATCACCACACGGAAGATTTCCAGCATCGAGTTGGGGAAGTCCGAATCCCAGCCACCGGTACCGAAGCCGACCTGGCCGAAGACTTCACGGTGCTGGAACGAGAGCTTGGCGAATGCCTTGGAGGTGGCGACGAAGTCGTAGAAGGTGCGGTCGTCCCATAGTGGCACCAAAGTGTTCCACAGTTCCTTGAGGCGCGGCACGTCACGGTCGCGAATCGCCTGCTGGATCTCGCCGAAGCGCGAGCCGTCCTCCAGCGCATCGGCCCAGGCGTCGGCCACTTCCTGGAACAACGCAGGAAGATCCGCCAGCTTCTGTGCGTAGTAGGTCTGGCCTTCCAGATCGATGACGGTGCTGCCCGAGGCGGGGGTCAACGGGTTGGGAAACGGCTTGGTTTCCAACCCCAGCTTGTCGACGTAGTGATAGAACGCCGTGGACGATACCGGAAAGCGCATGCCGCCCAGTTCGGCGACCACCCCTTCGGCGCCATTGAACGCTTGCGAGCGCAGCCGCCCGCCCATTTTCGACGCCTCATAGACCACCGGCTTGAGGCCCAGCTTCATCAACTCGTACGCCGCCACCAGACCAGAGATCCCGGCTCCGACGATCGCCACTTCCGCGCCGAGGTTGTCAGCCGGAATACTGCCCAGGCCGGCCGGGTGCTCGATCCAGTCGTCAAAGGCGAAAGGAAAATCCGGCCCGAAAATGGTGATGGGCTTCTTGCCGTCTGCTGGATGGCGATTGTGCTTGTTCATGGCTGACCTTGATGGGCGACCCGACGCTGGCTCGCGTCTGAGTATAGGAAAGATGCCAGCCATTCTAGAGAGCGTGAAACACGTTAATAAGACGCAATGTGTCGTCGTTTTGGTTTGTAAGGGGTCATTATGATGTGTGCGAAAAACATAATGACGAAATGCAACCCTTGTGGGAGCGAGCCTGCTCGCGATAGCGGTTTGTCTGTCGACGAAGTGCTCGACCCGGCCGAAGCTATCGCGAGCAGGCTCGCTCCCACATCAGTTCGGGGTAAACAGCCCTAGACCGGCTGCCCCCGATCAATCTTGCTGCTGAGAATGATCGAGGTGGTGGTCTTCTCCACGCCATCCACGCTGCCGATCTGGTCCAGCAACTGATCAAGCTGTTCCGGCGAATCCGTGCGCAGCCAGGCCACATAATCGAACTCGCCACTGACCGCGCACAATTGCTGGACCTGGGCCATGGCGCTCAGGCGTCGCAGCACGTCCTTGCCAGAGCGCGGCTGGACCTTGATGCCGACGTAGGCCTGCAGGCCGCCATCGACCACCCGCTGTCCAAGGCGCACACCATAGCCGGTAATCACTTTGGTTTTTTCCAGCCGGGCCAGCCGTGAGGTCACGGTTGTCCGGGCAATGCCCAGTTGCCGAGCCAGCATGGCGACGCTTTCCCGGGCATTGATTTGCAGGGCGGCGATCAGTTGACGGTCGATTTCGTCGAGAACGGGAGGGCGGGTGTCAGGCACGGTGGGCTCCGGCGCGGGCATCGGTGGTGGGCATGTTACAGGCTCTTGGGCTCGAAATAGCTGATGGCAGGTAACGCCAATGCTCGCCAGTGGGGCGCCAGATGCGTTTGCGAAGCACTGAGCCAGAAACCGTCCTGGCAGATCAGTTGTTCAGTGGGTAATTGCAGCAGAAGGGCCAGTGGCAATGAGTGTATTGAACCTGGGTCCTCATCGTCCTCCGCTTCCCAATCCCGTTCAAAACAACGGATGTGTACCTGCTGGTCGTCAAAACCTTCAAATAGCGGACGGTTGCCCAGCCATTGCGAATGCACCCGTAGCGTGTGCGCTTGAACGTCGAGTAGCAGCAACTGCCAGCCGCGATAACTCCCACAAAGCTCTGTCACATCGGTAGCCATGCGGGTCAGCGCGAGATAGCGGCCGTCCGGCGACCAGATCATCGAGGGCGCAAGGTCAGTCAACGCACAGCCGGAGGCGGTCAACAAGTAGCCCCCGAGCCGCGGCGTATTCGCACGGACCCAGCTATCGGCATATTCCGTGTCGCTGCCGAACAACCAGGCGGCATCTCGTTGCTCGGGTGAGGGCTGGATGAAGTCGCCCTCGGCAATGGCCGCTTGCGGACAATCCACCCGGCGCCAAGGGGTAACGCTGCATAACTGTGAGTCGCTCACCCGTAGCTCCACGGTGTTGTAGAACAGCCGGGAGTGTTCGTCGGCATGAAAGAATGACGGATCGCTACCGACCTTCGGTGCAGGGACATTGAAGCGTTGCAGCGCGCTGCCGTTCAGGTCTTGATCCAGACGGCCGCCGATCGTCGCCAGACTCAGCAAGCCATTGCGGAAATCGAGCAGGCGGGCCACCCACATCGGAGGGCCCTCCAACAGGCACTTCTCCTGCACATCGACAACCGCTGCGTGGGTTGCGACTGTCATTGCGTCTGCAAATGGCAGCAACGCCAGATAACGTCCGCAGTCGGAGACCCGATGATCCAGTAACCAACGTCCTGGCAGTTGCCACTCACCGATCTGGCAGCGATAAGCGCCCAGCCCTTCGCTGTTGTCGCAAAGCCAGATCAGCTGAGCGCAGACGCCGCCCGACATCGGCTGCGTCTCTATGAACGACTCACCGCGCCGGCCCTGGCTGCCCAACGGCATCGCAATGCTCATCCGGGTCAACTGAAACTCGGCAACCTGCACCCGACCCTGGGCGTCATGGCCTGCCTGGATTTCGGTATCGCTGTGGATGCTGTCGAGGCGATAGCCATACCGGCCGAGAGACGGACGCGGGTAGTCGAGGTACGACCCGATATGTACGTGGTGCTTGTTGAGGCCCACCACGTCATACCAATAAAAAGAGGGTTCGGCATCGCTATTCACCCAAGGCGAAGGCAGTGCGCGCCAGCCCTGGTCAACCTGCCATAACCAGTAGCGGTCGCCGCTTGGATGCCCGGTTTGTTCCTGAGCCCGACACACCAACGCGCGGTGATCGGTACCCCACACCAATGCGGTATCAGCGGCCATCAACAAGCCAGACGGCTGCCCATTGACGCTGATGGCATAGCGTGGTGAACGCAGCGGTTCCAAGGGCTGAGGCAGATCGCGAAAAGTGGGGGGCAATACAACGTTGCCCACCAGGCATTGTTGCCCGTCAGCGGAGCGCCGCTCGAAGGTGTGCGCAATATCATCCGGATACCAGCCCGGTTCCAGCCAAAGATCGGCAACGGGTACCAGATCGGCGGCGCTGGCGGTTTGCAACAGCTCATCGATCCGGGTCGTACGAACGCTGTTGTCGACCAATGGGCTATAACGACCGTTCAAGCTATCAAGGTCCAGCGTGTCCAGTTCCCAGGATTCACTGTTGTCGCAGCGGTAGATCCGGCGCTGCTGACGGTCCAGAACGACCAGCCCCCAGCTCTGCCGGGACGGCACCGGCGCGGCGAAATAACGTCCGTCGCTGGAGAACACCGCCGAAGCGCCAAGGCCTTGCAGGAGTACGCCATCGGGAAACAGGTAGTCGCAATAGGTCGGGCCGCCCATTGCGATTTCGCCATGGTTGAACGTCCGTATCGGCTCACCCTCCGGAGTCAGTTGCGGCTCGGATCCGCCCCAGGCACTTGGCCCTTTGACAGGGTCCGATACCAGGCCAAGACGTCGCTCCCATTTGCTGACACAGGCGAGCCCGCCGATGATGGCGACGATTGCCACCAGGATACCCCACCACTCGGGCAGCGCCCTGCCCAGGCTGAAACCCAGGCCAAACACGGCGCCGATCATCAACCGGGCACAGCCCCGACCCACGGATAGAAAGCCCAGCCGCGCCGCGATGCCCATCAACAGGCCGAAGAACAGCACCGTCAGTAGTGCCAGCGGGGGTGGCATGACCGTGACGAAAAAGGCCGGCACCAGCAGGATGGCGAGTTGCCAGAAAAGCTCAAGGAACAGTCGGGGGAGGGTGGGGGTGGCGATGATGAGCGTCTCGGTGAGGGGGGCTGGGTAACAGGCATGGACAAAGTGAGGCGGCCACCCTCTCAAAAACAGGAAAGCCGTGCAATGCGTGCTTATACGCGCATGTGCTTTCTAATCTTGAAGAAAATTGTTTTGCCTTACTTGAAAAGTTCTGTATACGTTACATCGACATCACATTGTTATGTATACGGAACATGGATTATTCTCTCATCACGGTTCGGCTTGGCGAGCAGCTTAAGCAACGTCGTCTCAATCGTGGGCTGACACAAGCCAGGCTGGCGGGGTTAGCTGGTATTACCCGGCAGAAAGTCATCACAATCGAGAAGGGTGACCTCTCGGTGGGCATGGCTGCTTATGCACGGGTTGTGGCAGCCCTGGACTGCGAACTTTCGGTAATTCCTGCATCCATGCCCACGCTGGATGAAATCCAAGGAGTGTTTGACTGATGGTTGCCTCATTGCAGGTCACGACGCCAGAAGGCGACAGCGGAAAGATCCTCAGCAGTGCTGGGCACTATCTTTTTCGCTACCGTGAGGATGCGGCAGCACAGGCGGCGATCAGCTTGTTGATGCCAGTACGTCTGGATGAGTACCGTCATCGGGACCTGCACCCAATCTTCCAGATGAATTTGCCGGAGGGTTACGTCCTGGAGCAGTTGCGTAATCGCTTGGCTAAAGTGGCAAACGTCGATCCCATGTTGCTGCTGGCCTTGTCTGGCAGCAGCTCGCCTATCGGGCGTGTAGCAATCACCTCTGCGAACGTTGATGCACTCCTGCGACGTCAAGAGTTTCCCGGAGAAAAGCTGGAGGAAATCCTGGCTTGGGATGGTGCGGAGGACATCTTCGTCGATTTGGTCGATCGCTACATCTTGCGTGCTGGGATATCGGGTGTGCAGCCAAAAGTCCTGGTTCCAGAGCGTCAGACTAGCGCCACACAGCGTTTCACCTCGAAGACCTCTGATCTGATCATCAAAAGCGGTCGTGATGAATTTCCCGGATTGGCCATCAACGAATTCCTGTGCATGTCCGTGGCCAGAGAAGCGGGAATTCCTGTTCCAGAGTTTTACCTTTCCGATAATGCCAAACTGTTTGTCATGCGCCGCTTTGACCGGGACGAACAGCTCAATCCCGTGGGTTTTGAGGATATGGCAGTACTGATGGGGCTTCCTGCCGAGCAAAAATATAGCAAGAGCTATTCGGCTATCGCCAAGGCTATACGCCTGTTCTGCCCTTCGAAGCATATAGAGGATTCACTGGCGCAACTATTTGCCATCGTAACCTTGAGCTGTATCGTTGGTAATGGTGACGCCCATCTGAAAAACTTCGGGCTGTTGTACTCCGAGCCAACCCAGCGCGACGCACGCTTGGCTCCGGCCTACGATATCGTTAATACGACGGCGTACATTCCTGCGGACGTTTTGGCACTTGATCTGGTTGGAAACAAGTCCTTATTTGCTTCCCGACAAGGCGTGCTGGACTTCGCTCAGGTATGTGGCATCGCCGAGCCGGAAACGATAATCCGCAATCAATTACAGGCATTGGAGCGTGTGCTGGCTCGCTCGACTGAGCTTTGTGAGCAGGCGCCTGATGTGGTGGCTGCGATCCGCCGTTGTGCTGAGCCTTTTATGAAAACCTTTGGCTGATTTCTGTGTATGGGCTGAATCCGCTGTTTTTGCAGGCATGAAAAAACCGCGCAATGCGCGGCTTTCAAGTTGGTGGGCCCACACGGACTCGAACCATTATGTGGTATATAAAGTTTCCGTTTGTGTACTGTCCGTCCGGTCATGTCCCTGGTCAACTGCCCGTGAATTATAGTGATTGCTTCCGGTTGACGATCATGTAGCTACGGTTGATTAAATACAACCCTGGTGTTGTATTTGGATGGCTCGTCACAATGCGCTCACCTCTCGTGTGCTAGGGAACATCTAAATCACCGTGCAGCGCTCACCTCAGACGAGCTCATTGCGGAAAATCCCTGAAGCCTCATCGGAGCTCGTGGTCGCCGGTCTGCTCAGCGGCAATTTCGGGCGGAAGCGGCGATGAGCGACATGCACCATCGCTTCATTGACGGCTGCAGGACTTTCCGAATTGCACCGTAATTTCACTGAAATTGTCATTATCCAGGCGCACCTTTCTGCTCCTATCCTTTTAATCTCAATGCTAAATGTTACCAATTTGGAGGAGAAAAGCGGTGTACACCGCTCCTGCGTTGCCGACCAGCTACGAAGGGCTGATAGACCAAGAAACGGCGACCCTCCTATGTCCGCGCTTTGTATTATCATTGCGCCAGCACCGAATCGCCGAATGGATAATTTATGAAAATTGACGCAATGATGCGGGATATACGCGTTATCTCCCTGGATCAAATTAAGCTCGACCAGGAGAACGTGCGATTCGGCAACGATGTCGCCCAGAATCAGCGGGAAGCGATCAAGCTGATGCTCTCCAATCCGGAGGAGGCTAAGAAAATTCTTCGCCTAGCCGAACATATTGTTGAGAACGGTCTCGACCCTACAGAGCTGCAGCTTGTAACACCGGACGAAGACGGCAACTTTATAGTCCTTGAAGGGAATCGCCGGCTGACAGCCCTTAAGCTCCTTCAGCGTCCCGACCTTTGTCCCGCAGATCGCGGCTATAAAGGCTTTCTAAAAGCCCATCATAGTTTGACGGATGGGGTGCCTGAAAGCCTGCAATGCAGCGTAGTGCCTACCCGCGCTGACGGGGATGTATGGATTGAGCTGAAGCATACGGGCGAGAATCGGGGGGCAGGACGGGTTGGCTGGGACAGTGACATTCGAGACGAACGCCGGGCACGCCAGACTGGCATTGAATCTATTGGTCGCCAGATCAGAAACCTGATCGTCGACAACCAGCACATCTTCACGAACAAGGCGGCTCTGGACGTCTTCGAGATCGACGTA